>DATDGG010000165.1:0-4757 GCA_036522235.1 Xanthobacteraceae bacterium | reverse complement strand
AAGGGCGCGACCGACAGCGTCGTCGTCCGCCTGCAATAGGCCCGGGGCGGCGATCCTGCGCTTTCCCCGGCGAGCGTAATTCTCTATTGTCCGCCCGCGAGTTAGCGCATGTCCCGGAAAAAGCCTGCCCCCGCGAAGGCGGGGGTGGATACCGGTTTTCCGAATAGGACATGCGCCAGCGCAAAAAAGCGGAGCACATCCCGATCCATTCGATCGGGATGTGCTCCAGCCCGGATATCGGGGTTAGGCAGGGCAGGGGCAATATGGCGGTCACCGCCGGCGACGAGCAGCAACGGATCGCTCCCGCGTTCAATCTCGGGATCATCCTCGATTTCGCCACGCGCTCGCACGCGCGTGCCGTCGCCGTGCTGGTGCTGGTGGCGCTCATCAATTTCCTGCCCGGCTTCTTCGATATTCCCCCGATCGATCGCGACGAGGCGCGCTTCGCGCAGGCCACCAAGCAGATGATCGAGAGCGCCGACTATGTCGACATCAGGTTCCAGAACGAGGTGCGCTACAAGAAGCCGGTGGGCATCTATTGGCTGCAGGCGGGTGCGGTGCAGAGCGCTCGCGCGCTCGGCCTGACGCAGGCGCTGACCACCATCTGGCTCTATCGGATTCCCTCTCTTGCCGGCGCCCTCGCGGCCGTCCTGCTGACCTATTGGACGGCGCTCGCCTTCATCTCGCGCCGCGCCGCTCTCACCGCCGCCCTGATGATGGCGGCTTCGATCCTGCTCGCCATCGAGGCTCGCCTTGCCACCACCGACGCCGTGCTGCTGGCCGCCGTGGTCGCCGCCATGGGGGTGCTGGCGCGCCTCTATCTGCCGGAGCAGCGCGGCCGGCTCGGCGCCGCCTCGGCCTGGACGCTGCCGGCAATATTCTGGACCGCGCTTGCGATCGGCATATTGGTGAAGGGCCCGCTCGTCGTCATGGTGGTCGGGCTTGCGGCCTTGACGCTGGTCGTGGTCGACCGCCGCGCCGATTGGCTGCTGGCGCTCAAGCCGCTGATCGGCGTGCTGTGGCTTGCGGCTCTGGTGCTGCCCTGGTTCGTCGCCATCATGGGCCGGACGGAGGATGCGTTTTTCGCCGAGTCGGTCGGCCACGACCTCATTCCGAAACTCTACAGCAACCAGGAAGGTCACGGCGCGCCGCCGGGCACCTATTTCCTGCTCTTTTGGCTGATGTTCTTTCCAGGCTCGATGCTGGCGGTCCTCGCAACGCCGGCGGTCTGGGCGGCGCGGCGCGAGCCGGGGGCAAAGTTCCTGCTGGCCTGGCTCGTTCCCTCTTGGATCATTCTGGAGCTCGTGGTGACCAAGCTGCCGCATTATGTGCTGCCGCTGTTTCCGGCCATCGCGATTCTGATCGCCGGCATCATCGAGGCGCGCATGCTGTCGCGCAGCCGGTGGCTGACGCCGGGGATCGCCTGGTGGTTCATCTTCCCGGTGCTGCTCGGCCTCGCCGGCGTCATTTGCCTGATCGCGATCGCTCACCAGCTGGGCCTCCTGGCCTGGCTATTCGCCGGCGGTGCCGCGACGGTCGGGCTCGTCGCCTGGCGCCTCTACCAGGTCGACGGCGCCGAGCAATCGCTGCTACGCGGCATGGCGGCCTCGATCCTCATGGGTTTCGCGCTGTTCGGCATGGTCATTCCCTCGCTCGAGGCGGTGTTTCCAAGCCCGGTGCTGGCGCGCGTTCTGCGGGCGAGCGGATGTCCGCAACCGGTCGCGGCGGTCGCCGTCGGCTATCACGAGCCGAGCCTGGTATTCGCGGCCGGCACCGCGACACGGCTCTCCGACGCCGCGGGGGCGGCCGAGTTTCTCGCCGGCGGCGAATGCCGTTTCGCCATTATCGAAGGGCATTTCGAGCACAGCTTTGCGACCAATGCGGAAGCGATCGGGCTTCGCTATGCGCCGGGCCCGCGCGTCGAGGCGATCAATATCAGCACCGGCCACTTCGTGACGCTGGCGGTCTTCCGTTCCGAGCGCCCGCTGTGAGCGTGGCGGGCGAGCTCAAACCTCAGGCCGAGAAACCGGCGCTGCCTTTCTGGCGGCGCTTCCTGGCCAATGGCTTCCGATGGCACGCCATGCTCAGCCGCCCGCGGCGCCTGACTGTGCGGCCAGCCTGGCGCGCACCGGCCCGGCTTGCGCTCATCGGCCTCTTGGCGGCTCTGGCCGTCGCCGCCACCATGGTGTTCGTCGACGCCCCCGCGATCGTCGCGGTCGGACGCCTGCCGTCATGGGTGGTCGAGCTGTTCAATACATTGACCGACTTCGGTACCTCGGACTGGTTTCTGGTGCCGATCGGCGTGGTGCTCCTGACCATCACGGCGCTTGCCTCGCCGGCGGCGGCGCATCTGAGCCGGCTGGTTCTGACAGCCTTCGCGGTCAGGCTCGGATTCGTGTTCGTGGCGATTGCGCTGCCGGGGCTTTTCACCACCGTGATCAAACGACTGATCGGGCGGGCGCGGCCGTTCATCGGCGGCGACGCCGATCCGTTTCGCTATGCGCCGCTGGTCTGGCGGAGCGATTATGCGAGCCTGCCGTCCGGCCATGCCACCAACGTGTTCGCGGCGCTGGTCGCGATCGGCCTGGTCGTCCCGCGCCTGCGGGCGCCCTTGCTGATCTATGCGCTGATCATCGCGGCGAGCCGGGTGATCGTGCTGGCGCATCATCCAAGCGACGTGATCGCCGGCGCCGTGGTGGGGGTCGTGGGAGCGCTGCTGGTGCGCGATTGGTCGGCGGCGCGGCGGCTCGGATTCACCATCGACGCGCAGGGGAACGTGCGGGCGCTGCCGGGGCCTTCGCTGCGCCGCCTCAAGGCGGTTGCGCGGGAGTTCCTGGCTGCATAAGAAGCTCGCGCCGTTATTTCGCCCCACAGCAGGACCGCAACATGAGCGAAGCGCGCGCCAGCGAGCGACCCGCCGTTTCGATCGTCGTTCCGGTCAAGAACGAGGCCGGCAATGTCGCGCCGCTCGCCGCCGAGATCGCGGCTGCGCTCGGCGAGGGCGCGGCGTTCGAGATCGTCTATGTGGACGACGGCTCGACCGACGCGACCGCGGCCGAGTTGCGCGCCCTGATGGCGAGCCGTCCGCAGCTGCGCGTGATCTCCCATGCGGTGTCCTGCGGCCAATCGGCCGCGATCCGCACCGGCGTTGCCGCCGCCCGCGCCCCCCTCGTGGTCACGCTCGACGGCGATGGGCAGAATGACCCGGTCTTCATTCCGGCGCTGATCAAGGCGCTCGCGGGCGGGGCGCCGCGCGTCGGCCTGGTGGCCGGCCAGCGCACCCGCCGGCAGGCGACGCGCTTCAAGAAGCTGCAGTCACGCATCGCCAATGCGGTGCGCGGCGCGATCTTGCGCGACGGCACCCGCGACACCGGCTGCGGCCTCAAGGCGTTTCCGCGCGATGTCTTTCTGGCGCTGCCCTATTTCGATGGCCTGCACCGATTCCTGCCCGCGCTCATAAGGCGCGAGGGCTACGACATCGGCTATGTCGACGTCGTCGACCGCTTGCGCCGGGCGGGCGTGTCGAATTACGGCATGTGGGACCGGCTATGGATCGGCATTTTCGACCTTGCCGGGGTGTGGTGGCTGATCCGGCGAAAAAAACGCGTGCCGCAGGCCTTGGAGGTGAAGCGAAATGCTGATTGATCTGTCGAATGCGCTCGGCACCTATTTCTACGACGTGTTCGTGGTGCGGCTCGATTGGTGGTTGGCGCTCGGCTTCATTGCGCAGGGGCTGTTCACCGCGCGCTTCCTGGTGCAATGGATCGCCTCCGAGCGGGCGGGAAAAAGCGTGATACCGGTCGCCTTCTGGTTTTTCTCGATCGGCGGCGGGCTATTGCTGCTCGTCTATGCGCTCTACCGACGCGATCCGGTCTTCATCGCCGGCCAAGCCTTCGGGGTCTTCGTCTACGCGCGCAATCTCTATTTCGAGCTGCGCGATCGCCGCGGCCAGGCATCGGCCGCGGGATCATAGGTCGAGGACCGGGCCAGGTTGTGACAAACGCGGCGTGATCGACACGGGCATCAATCCCACCAAGATTCCGCCGGGCCCCTCGTCGGGCCGAGCCGTCCCGCACCGCGTCTCGATGGGTCCGACTTGTGGGCGCAAGGCATCGACCTCGGCGCCGTGCTCAGCTTTTGAGCCGGGGTTGGGGTTGCGCCGAGCAGGAAGGCCCGCGCAAACTGCGCCAGCCGCATCAGCGCCCTGGCCCTGCGAGGCGTACTACTGAGCGGGAGCCGTCATGGCCAACGAATTTCGCACCCTGAGTTCGCATTCGGCCGAGTATTTCGGCGATACGCGCGATCACTGGTGGAATCTCGACTTTCTCGAGCTGATCGGCAAAAGGCTTTCATTCGATCGTGTGCAGGATGTTCTCGATGTTGGAAGCGGGATCGGCCATTGGGGGCAGTTGCTCGCGAATGTGATGCCGAGGAGCGCGCGCGTGCAAGGCGTTGATCGCGATCCGCTTTGGGTCGAAAAGGCCGCTGCGCGCGCCGCTGCTCGCGGGCTTGCGGACCGCTTCAACTATCAGGTCGCTGTCGCCGAAAAGCTGCCGTTCGCCGATGCGAGCTCGTGGACTACCGCGAATACACGTACGCCTCCGGGCGGATCCCGGGCGGCTTTTTCAAGCGCGAAGGCAAGCCGGCCGAAAAGGAAGTGCTGACGAGCCGCTGCATCGACCGCCCGACACGGCCGCTGTTCCCCGCCGGCTGGCGGTACGAGACACAGATCATCGCGCTCGTCCTGTCGGCCGATC
>DATDGG010000164.1:0-12164 GCA_036522235.1 Xanthobacteraceae bacterium | reverse complement strand
GCATTGAAACGCTGGGTCTCCTCGGGGTCACGGCCGCGGGTCGAAACGATCTCGCCGCGCTCCAGGAACGTGTCGGACACCGAGATCGCCTGATCGAGCAGGCCGCCCGTATTGTTGCGCAGATCGATGACGAAGCCCTTGATCTTGTCGGCGCCGAGCTGGCTGGTCAGATCGCTGATCGCCTTCTTCAAGCCGTCGGTGGTCTGCTCGTTGAACTGGGTGACACGGATATAGCCGACATCGTCACCTTCGCTGTGCGAGCGCACCGACTTCACGCGGATGACGTCGCGCACGATCGTGACGTCGATCGGCTTGTCGGAGCCTTTGCGCATGATCGTGAGCTTGATCTTGGTATTGACCGGGCCGCGCATCTTGTCGACGGCCTGATTGAGGGTGAGACCCTGCACGGCTTCGTCGTCGAGTTGGGTGATGATGTCGTTGGCCATGACGCCGGCCTTGGCGGCGGGCGTGTCGTCGATCGGCGCCACCACCTTCACCAGGCCGTCTTCCATGGTGACTTCGATGCCGAGGCCGCCGAACTCGCCGCGGGTCTGCACCTGCATGTCGCGGAAGCTCTTGGCGTCCATGTAGCTCGAATGCGGATCGAGCCCGGTCAGCATCCCGTTGATCGCCGATTCGACCAGCTTTCCGTCGTCGGGCTTCTCCACGTAGTCGGAGCGCACCCGCTCGAACACGTCGCCGAACAGGCTGAGCTGCTTATAGGCATCGGCCGACGCCGCCTTCGCGCTCGACCCGTCGAACACGATGTGAGGTTGCGTGGTCATCAGCGTCAGGGCCGCGCCCGCCGCCGCACCGAGGAGAATGAGAGAAGTCTTGCGCATCATTCGCAAACCTTCTTGTTTTCGGTTACTGGCCGGTCACTGGTCCGTGTGCCGACCGAGAACCTTATCCAATGTGAGCTCATCCATGTGAGCCGAGGACCGATACCGATAATGTGAGCCGCAGACCGATCTCGTTAAGACGGGACCTCCCGACCAGGTCCCGATTTGCCCTGTAACAGCTATAATAATTCCGCGTTCGCTTGCATAGGGAATTTGGGGGCCGTCCGTTCGAATTTAACCGACTTGTGACAAAGCCGCCGCGCCCAAAGGCCCCAAATTCAACAAATTCACTATATTGCGGGGTCAAAACCTTCCGACCGGGCTGCGCGGCGCCATGCTTTTGTGGGCAGGTGCCATGCCGGTGTGGGGCAGTGCCGCCTTGGCCGCCGCGCGCCGCAGTGAGCGGCGCGACCGCAGCCGAATCGCCGGCGGCTCCTCGCGGCCGGCCCCTCCCCGCTCACCCGATGGGGGCGCCGCGTTCGGGAAGGTGAAAGCAGGCTTGATGCGGCCATTAACCGAGCGGCCCGGAATGCCGGCAATGCGGAAAAAAGGCCACAATCTCGATTGTCACCCGGGCGCGCAGAACGGTATTCTCATTCCATAAAGTCCTTGCGAAACGCACCCGCGGGCGGCGCTGTCCGTGCCCGCTATTCGCGAAGCAAAGGAGCCTTACACGTGAATAATTATGCTGTGAATTGCGAAGTGGGATGATATTGCCAGTTTGCAATTCGCGACTTCCCTGAAATCGAGCAACCGCCGCTAGCCCGGGGTTGATTGCATGCAACAAATGCAGCACCGCCGCCATGGATTCATTGCGCGAAAAGACTGACCGAGCGATGATGGCGCGCTGCGTCGAGCTGTCGCGCATCGCGGTCACCAAAGGCGAATACCCGTTCGGCACGGTGATCGCGCTGGACGGAAAGATCCTGGCGGAAGCGATCAACCACACTGTCCGGGACGGCGACGTCACCCGCCACGCCGAGGTCATCGCCCTCTCCCAGGCGCAGAAAACCATCGGCCGCGAGCAGCTGCGTCACTACACGCTCTATACCAACATCGAGCCCTGCGCGATGTGCTCCTACTGCATTCGCGAGGCTTGGATCGGCCGCGTGGTCTTTGCGCTGAGCTCCCCGGTCATGGGCGGGGTGTCGAAATGGAACATTTTGCGCGACGACGACATGTCGGGCCGCATGCCGCAGATTTTTGCCGCCGTGCCTGAGGTCGTGAGCGGCGTCCTCGTGGGCGAGGCCCAACAGGCCTGGCGGGACTGGAGTCCGCTCGCCTGGGAGATGATCAAGCTGCGCGGCCTCCTGACCGAGCCGTGCCCGCAGGGCGATCACGTCCACATCGCGCCCGCGCATCGCCGTTCGCTTATGCACCGCCTGCAGATCTTGATCGAGCGTATAGGCCCATCGCGGACGCAGACGCCGGCGCCGGACGCGCCCGAGAACAGCAATTTGTGATTCATTCAATTCGCACAGGAGCCAAATCGATCATGGATCAAATTACCCCAGCTGAGATTGTCGAGAGCGTCGATCGAAGCGCCGCCGGCGACCGCCGCGGCTCGCCGCACGGAATTTTTCGCCGCTTGCTGCGCGGCTTCATTTTCTTGTTCTCCTACCACGTGATTCTCTCCCGCAAGAGCATCCGCACAGTAGAGGCCGCTGGCTTCCGCCTGACCGTGCGTCCGACGGTGTTTCATCCGCGCTTCTTCATCTCGAGCGAGCGCTTTGCGCAGTTCATCGACACCCTCGACCTTCGGGGCAAGCGCGTCCTCGACATCGGAACCGGCACCGGCATCCTGGCGTTGGCGGCGGCGCGCGCCGGCGCTGAAAGCGTGGTCGCCGCCGACATCAACCCGAATGCGGCGCTGAATGCCGCCGAGAACGCTCAAAGCAATGGCCTCGGCGGCCGCGTCACCGGCCTGTGCTCCAATCTGCTGGCCGCGCTGGCGCCGCGCCCGCTGTTCGACGTGATCCTCTCGAGCCCGCCCAAGCATGCCGGCGAGCCGCGCGACCTGACCGATCGCGGCTGGCACGCCGGTCCGGCCTTTCGCGACGTGGCGGCCCTGTTCGACCAGGCGCGCGATCGCCTCAGGCCCGGCGGCCGGATGTATGTCATGGTCTCTTCGGATTCCGACCTCGACCTGTTCGGCAAGCTGATGGACAAGGCCGGATTCGGCAGGCGCGTGGCGCGGGAATACTCGATCTTCATCGAGTCGTTCATCATCTACGAACTGGTCACGCGCTGATCCGGAAGAGCACCGTCGCTCAAGCCACGAGCTTGAGCTTCTCCGTCTCGGCCACGCGCCGGACGGCGGGGCGCCGCAGCATGCGGTCCTTGAACGCGGTGTAGTGCTCGAGCTCCTGCACCGGCAACTCGCGGCGGAAGCCCCAGGCGTAGAACACCAGGCCATAGGGATCGAGGACCGAGTACGTCTCGGAGAACCAGTCGCGTCCCGCCAGCATGCCGTCGATCTGCTTCAGATAGCCGTGAAAGGTCTTGAGGCCGGCTTCCTTGATGGCCGGGAAGCAGGCCGCATCGGCGCTGTAACGCTCGGGCCGGCCGAAGTGCGCATGAGCGGGATGCACGCTCGCCGCAAAGAAGCCGATCAAGGAGAGCGCCTTCGCTTCGGCGATAGGTGCCGTCGGCCAGAGGCCAAAGCGCTTGCCGAGATAGGGCAGAATGGCCGTGTTCTCGGTCAGGGCCTCGCCGTTGTCGAGGCGCAGCGCCGGCACGCGGCCCTGCGGATTGATCTTGAGATAGGGCTCCGACCGCTGCTCGCCCTTGGCCATGTCGACGACCTGCTTCTCATATGTCTCGCCGCTCTCCTCGAGCACGATATGCGCCGCGAGCGAGCACGCACCGGGCGTGAAATACAGCGTCAACATCTCAAAGCTCCAATGTCCGTGATCTCGATACCGAAGCTAGATATGCGGCGACAGCGGGGCGTCAAGCGCAGAACGTCTAGTGCGTAGCTGCGGCCTTGCGCGCCGGCGGCGCCGAGAGGCCGGAAGGGCCGTCGGCCGTGAAGGTCAGGTCGAGAACTTTCCAGTCTTGATACTTGTCGGCCGGCAGCGTGCCGTAAGGCTGGCATTGCTGCAACGCCTGCTTCGCGCTCGCCACCAGCGGGGGCCCGGCGAGCGAGCCGGGCGCGCGGATCAGCTCCGGCGGCGCGACGAGCCTACCGTCGGGCTTCAATGCGACGCGGATCAAGACGTCAAATCCAGGCGTGCGCGGTACGCCATCAGGCGTCACCCAACATTTGATCACCTGGGCCTTGAACGCGGCGATCTCCTCGCCCGCGAGATTTGATTTGCCCTCGCTCGGCGGCGCGACCAGGCTGACGGCCGTGTCGGTCGGCAGATTGAGCAGCCATGCGAGCCGCGCCGCGGCGGCGGCCCGATCCTCCATCTCCTCCTGCGCCGTCTTGGAATCGGTCTTGGGATCGGTCGTGGGGGAGTTATTCTTGGGATTGTTCTTCGGATTGCTCTTGGGCGTCGGCTTTTGCAGCTCGGATTTGGCCTCTTCCGACTTGGCCTCCTGCGACTTCGGCTCCTCCTGCTTGGGAGACTCCTGCTTGGCCGCGCGCGGAGCGTCCTGCAGGGGCAGAAGATCGACCAGGATCGGCTCCGCCTGCGCGGGACCGAACGGCCTTCCGCCCGGCGCGAGCACAAGCCACAGCATGACGGCTGCGTGAACGATGACCGATATCACGAGGCAGGTGCGCATGTGTCGCGTGATGAAAAAGCATCCCCCGCCCCAACGATAGCACGCCGCGCGGGCCCGGAACATATTTGCACGGGCAAATCCACCGGAACAAGGCCGCTCGCCGGCTCTGCCCTATCTGTTCATGTCCGGCCCAAGTCGGATATTGTGGCGGCGTCCGCCGTGGTCCGGCGAAAGCTTAGGGAGGTGCTCATGGTTGGCGCTGCAACAGGATTGCGCAAGATCGTGGCCAAGCCGGCCTTGGTGCTGGCCGCGGGAGCCACGCTCGCGACCTTGGCGGCTGGCGCGCAAGCGCGCGTGGCCAGGATCGTCATCGACACGCAGGTGTCGCCCGCCTTCAATGGGGCGAGCTTCGGTAGCGCCGGTCCCTACGAGACCATTGCCGGGCGCGCCTTCGGCGAACTCGATCCGAACGATCCGCATAATGCGATCATCCAGGACATCAAGCTCGCCCCGCGCAACGCCCGCGGCATGGTCGAGTACACGGCTTCGTTCCAGCTCGTAAAGCCGATCGACATGTCGAAGTCGAGCCGCCTGATGTGGCACGACGTGCCCAATCGCAGCGGCCGCGTCACCATCGGTCCGCTCGAGCGCGCAAGCGGCGACATCGGTCTCTCCAGCGGCTGGCAAGGCGACAATTCCGGCCAGACTGTGCCGCGGGCGAACAACGACACCGTCATCGTGCCGGTGGCGAAGAATCCCGACGGATCGCCGATCACCGGGCAGGTCATGGGGCGCATCCTCAATGCGGCCGGCGCGAATTCGCAGCCCATGATCGTCCACTCCAATCCACTCCCCTATCGGCCCGTCACGCTCGATACCAAGCAGGCGACGCTCACTACTCATGCATCCGAGAGCATCGACGGCGTGATCGGAGCGAGCGCCGACATCGCGCCCGGCGACTGGGCCTTCGCCAAATGCAGCGCCGAAAATCTGTTCCCCGGGACGCCCGATCCGACCCAAATCTGCCTCAAGAACGGCTTCGATCCCAAGCTGCTCTATCAGGTGATGTTCACCACCCAGGACCCGCTGGTGCTCGGCATCGGCTTTGCGGCGTTCCGGGACATGGCCTCGTTCTTCCGCAATGCCGCGCAGGACGACGTCGGAACGCCCAATCCCGTGGCCAATGGGGTGAACTGGGCGATCACCCGCGGGCGTTCGCAATCGGGCAATTTCATCCGCGGCTTCATCCATCTCGGCTTCAACCAGGATGAAGCCGGCCGACAAGTCTATGACGGCGCCTGGCCGATCATCGCCGGCCGGCGCATCGCACTCAACATCCGCTTCGCCATGCCGGACGGCGTGCTCAAGCTCTACGAGCCGGGCAGCGAGGGCCCGCAATGGTGGACGCCGTGGCCCGATAAGGTCCGCGGCCTGCCGGCCGCCGGCATTCTCGACCGCTGCAGCGCGAGCCATACCTGTCCCAAGATCATCGAGCATTTCGGCTCCGCCGAAGTGTGGGGCCTCAAGCTCACGCCGGAATGGGTCGGCACCGCCGGCGACGCCGATATTCCGCTGCGCGACAATGTGCGGCGCTACTACATTCCCGGCACCCAGCACGGCGGCGGCAAAGGCGGCTTCAGCACTGTCGCGCTCACGCCCCCGGCCTGCCCGAGCAGCGGCTATGGCCAAGGCTTGCTGGCCGACAATCCGGTGCCCCACACCGAAACCGTGAATGCGATCCAGGTCCATTTCCGCCACTGGGTCATGAAGGGCGTGGCGCCGCCGGCGAACCGCTATCCCAATCTCGCCAACGGAACGCTCGTCGATGCGACCAGCGCCGCCATGGGCTTCCCGGCGCTCGCGGGCCTGCCGCCCGGAACCCCCACGGGTCTCGTCAATCCGGTCCTCGATTACGACTTCGGCCCCGACTACAACCCGATGGACGGCTCCGGATTTCAAACCGTCGTGCCGCCCCGTATCAAGCACGTCATCGCGATGAAGGTTCCCAAAGTCGATGCCGACGGCAACGAACTCGGCGGCGTCCCGGTGGTGCTGCGTGATGCTCCGCTCGGCACGTATCTCGGCTGGAACATCACCGCGGCCGGCTTCCACAAGGGGCAAATCTGCAACTATGCGGGCGGCATGATTCCGTTCGCCAAGACCAAGGCCGAGCGCCTCGCCAACGAAGACCCGCGCCCCTCGCTCGAGGAGCGCTACACCAACCATGCCGGTTATGTGGCCGCCGTCGAGGCCGCGGCCCGCAGGGCGGTGGCGGAGGGCTTCCTGCTCGAGGCTGACAGCAAGGCGCTGGTGGCCGCGGCGGGAGCAAGCGACGTGCTCAAATAAGTCGCATCTGCGCCCCGGCTGCTTCCGGGGCGCCCTGCGGCTTGCTAGGATCCCCTCGCTGTCGGCGGCATCCTTGTTGCCGCGCGACCTCAAAAAATCAGATCGCGATTTGCGCGGCTCGCTAGCAAACAACAAATCGGGGCCGCCAGAGATGCGCGGCTCGTCCAGGGAGGACACCATGATCATGCCCAAGCGTATGCGAAAACTTTCAATCACGGCCGGATGTGCCATCGCGGCCATCGGCGCCGCCGGCGCATTTGCCGCCAATCTCACCCGCATCGCCACCATCGACATACCGGGCAACAAGCTCGAGCAATTCGATATCGGCTACGTCGATTCGGAGGCCGGGCGCTATTATGTCACCGACCGCTCGAACGCCGCGGTCGACATCTTCGATACCCGCAAGATGACCTATGTGGGGCGCGTCGAAGGTTTCGTCGGGCTCAAGTTCAATCCCGACAAACGCCCGGCGATCGTGCTGAGCGGGCCCAACGGCCTCGCCTTCGATGCCGCGCAGAAGCAGCTGTGGGCGGCCGACGGCGACAGCACCGTCAAGGTCATCGACGTCGCGGCCAATCCACCCAAGATCGTCGCCAGCATCAGCACCGGCGGCCAGAAGCGCGCCGATGAGCTCGGCGTCGACAGCAAGGACGGCGTGGTCCTGGTCGGCAACAATGCCGACAAGCCCTCGTTCGTGACCTTCATCTCGACCAAGCCCGACCACGCCATCCTGGGCAAGATCGAGATGCCCGAGGCCAGCGACGGCATCGACCAGCCGCTCTACGTGCCGGAGACCGGATTGTTCTACGCTTCCGTGCCGATCGTGAAGGAAGAGAAGAATCACGGCGGTATCGCAGTGTTCGATCCCAAGACCCTGAAGATGACCAAGTTGATCCCGCTCGACGATTGCGTGCCGGCCGGACTGGCGCAGGGCCCCGGCACGAACGTGATCGTCGGATGCGGCGCGGGATCAAAGACCCGCACGCCCGCGGTGCCCGTGCCCGCCACGGTGATTCTGGATGTGGCGACCGAAAAAGTGGTCAAGGTGATCCACGAGCTCGGTGGCCAAGACGAGGTTTGGTACAACCCGAGCACCCACCAGTACTACACCGCGTCCCGCGACTTCCCGACCGGGCCGGTGCTCGGCGTGATCAATGCGGATACGAACACTTTCGTGGAGAGCATCCCGACCGGCGAGAACGCCCATTCGGTCGCGGCCGACTCGAAGAACAACGCGATCTTCGTGCCGCTCACGGCGCCGAACCCTGCCTGCGCCAACGGCTGCATCGGGGTCTATCAGATCAAGTAGGCACAAAGCATTTTGCCGTGTGAAAAAAAACTGGGTGTCATGCCCCGCGCAGGCGGGGCATCCAGTAATCCCCTCGCGTCCGATTGATCTACCGCGGTACCTCGATCGAAGCGCCTCGATTACTGGGTCGCCCGCTTGCGCGGGCGACGACAGCCGAATGTGGATCGTGATTGATGGAGTGACCCGATGACCGCGTGGATCAAACTCTTCGCCGCGATCGTCGCGCTCCTGCCCGCAATCGCAACGGCGCGCGCGCAGGACGCTTTTCCCTCGCGGCCGGTGCATGTCTTCGTGCCGTTCGCGCCCGGCGGCGCGGTCGACATCGTGGCCAGGACCTTGGGCGATGAATTGTCAAACCGCTGGAAGCAGGCGGTGGTGATCGAGAATCGCCCGGGCGCCGGCGGCGTGGTGGCGTCCGAGGCGGCCGCCAAGGCCGCGCCCGACGGCTACACCCTCATCATCGTGGCGACCGGCCACGCCCTCAATCCGCACCTCTATCCGAAGCTCCCCTACGACTCGCTTAATGATTTCACCCCGATCACGCTGATCGGCACCTCGCCCAACATGGCGCTGGTGCGCGCGGATTCGCCGATCAAGAGCATCGCCGACCTCATCAGCGCCGCGCGCGCGCGGCCCGGGCAGATTTCCTACGGCCATGCCGGCAACGGCACCTCGCCGCATCTCGCCGGCGAGCTGCTCAAATCCATGGCCAAGATCGACATCACCCCGATCCCCTACAAGGGCGGCGCGCCCGCGCTGACCGACCTGATCGGCGGGCACATCCCGATGACCTTCAACAACATTCCGGAATCGATCGCGCAGGTCATGGCCGGGACCGTGCGGCCGCTCGGGGTGACGACCGCGGCCCGCTCGCCAGTCCTGCCCAGCGTGCCGACCATCGCGGAATCGGGCCTGCCCGGATTCGACACCGGCGTGTGGTGGGGCGTGCTCGGCCCCGCCGGCCTGCCGGCCGACGTCAAGGCAAAGCTCGCCAAGGATTGCAGCGAAGCCGTGAACGCCGCGACCGTGAAGGCGCGCTTGCTGCAGCTCGGCGCCACCCCGATCGGTAGCGCGCCTGAGCAATTCGCCGCCTTGATCCGCGCCGACTACGAGAAATGGGGTCCCATCATCAAGGCCGCCGGCATCCACGGGGAATAGCCGAACGCGCCCCTTATTCGTCATGGCCGGCTTGTCCCGGCCATCCACGCCTTGCTTGCGGCGAAGACGTGGATGCCCGGCACATAAGGGCGTTCACGCCCGTCTTTGCGGGCTAAGGCCGGGCATGACTAAGTGGAGGTGACGGCGAAAGCAAATATAACCGCACCGAAAGTTGCTATAGTGACATTTAGCTCAGCCTTCGCATCGAGGCGTCCATGCGCACCATCCATCGCCGTAAGTTCCTGCAGGCCGGCACCGCCGCGGCCGGCGGCATCGCCGCCTTCGGCATCCTCACCCGGCGCGCCGACGCGGCCGAGTTCACCTGGCGCTACGCCAACAACAATGTCGTGCAACACCCGATGAATGTGCGCCTGCGCGAAGCAGTCGAGCGCATCCGCGAGCAGTCAAACGGGCGCGTGGACATCCAGGTCTTTCCCAACAGCCAGCTCGGCGGCGATACCGACATGCTGTCGCAGCTGCGCACCGGCGCGATCCAGATGTTCAATCTCTCAGGCCTCATTCTCTCGACCTTCGTGCCGCTCGCCTCGATCAACGGCATCGGCTTCGCCTTCAAGGACTACGATCAGGTGTGGAGCGCCATGGACGGCAAGCTCGGCGAGTTCATCCGCTCAGCCATCGGCAAGTCAAGCCTCTACGCCTTCGCGGCGATGTGGGACAACGGCTATCGCCAAGTCACCTCGAGCACCCATCCGGTCAATGCGCCCGACGACCTCAAGGGCTTCAAGATCCGCGTGCCGGTGAGCCCGCTCTGGACCTCGATGTTCAAGGCCTTCGGCGCCGCGCCGGCGAGCATCAACATCAACGAAGCCTATTCGGCGATGCAGACCAAGATCGTCGAGGGCCAGGAAAATCCGCTGGCGCTGATCGATCTCTACAAGTTCTACGAGGTGCAGAAATTCGTCTCGCTCACCAACCATATGTGGGACGGATTCTGGACGCTCGCCAACGGCCGGGTCTGGGCCTCGCTGCCGAAGGACCTCCAGGACATCGTCGAGCGCAACCTCAATGCGGCGGCGAAGCAGGAGCGCGCGGACGTAGCTGCGCTCAATGCGTCGCTGCAGGGCGCACTGACCCAGAAGGGAATGGCGTTCAACTCGAGCGATCCGGAAAAATTCCGCGCCGCCTTGCGCAATGCCGGCTTCTACGCCGAGTGGAAGGACAAATACGGCGCCGAGGCCTGGGCCGTGCTGGAGAGCCAGGTCGGTGCGCTCAGTTGAGGCCTTGGGCGGCGCTCACCTGATTGCGCGGCTCGACCGCTTCCTCGCCCGCATCACCGAAATCCCGGCCGCGATCCTGGTCGCGGTCGAGATCGTGGTGCTGCTCGCGGGCGTAATCTCGCGCTACGTCTTCAATCGACCGCTGACCTGGTCGGACGAGCTTGCCTCCATCCTGTTCCTGTGGCTCGCCATGCTCGGCGCCGTGATTGCGCTGCGGCGCGGCGAGCATATGCGCCTCGCCTTTTTGGTATCGCGCGCGCCGCCGCGCCTGCAAGCCTGGATCGAGCCGCTCGCCGGCGCCGCGGTCGCGGCCTTCGTGGTCGCGATCATCCCGCCGGCATTCGACTATGTGACGTTCCAGCAATCGATCACCACGCCGGCGCTGGAGATCTCCGACGCCTATCGGGTCGCCGCACTTGCGGTCGGTGCCGCCCTGATGCTTCTGATCGTCGGCGCCCGCCTCATCGGAAGCGCTCGCCGCGATTACCTTCTCGCCGCCGTCGCGGTCGTGGGCGCGGTCGCGGGGGTGCTGTGGCTCGCCGGACCGGCCCTGCAGGGAATGGGAAACTACAATCTCCTCGTCTTCTTCGTCGCGCTGGTGGGCGTGCTGGTCGCGCTCGGGGTGCCGATCGCCTTTGCGTTTGGTCTCGCGACCTTCGCCTATCTCGCCTTCACAACCCAGATCCCGCTCACCATCGTGGTGAGCCGCATGGATGCCGGCATGTCCGGCCTCATTCTGCTGGCGGTGCCGCTGTTCGTGTTCCTCGGCCTGATGATGGAGATGGCGGGGCTCGCGCGCGCGCTGGTCGATTTCATCGCCGCCCTGCTCGGCCATGTGCGCGGTGGTCTATCCTATGTGCTGCTCGGCGCCATGTATCTGGTCTCCGGCATTTCCGGCTCGAAGGCCGCCGACATGGCCGCAGTAGCGCCGGTGCTGTTCCCGGAGATGAAACGGCGCGGCGCGCCGGGGGGCGAGCTCGTGGCGCTGCTCGCGGCTTCGGGCGCGATGTCGGAAACGATCCCGCCGAGCCTGGTGCTGATCACCATCGGCTCGGTCGCCAATGTGTCGATCCAGGGCCTGTTCACCGGCGGCCTCCTGCCCGCACTGGTGGCCGCTTTGGTGCTGGTCGTGGTCTGTCATTTTCGTTCCCGCGGCGACGATCTGAGCGAGGTCAAGCGCGCGTCGCCGCGCCAGGTGGGATTGAGCTTCCTCATCGCGCTGCCGGCACTGGCGCTGCCGTTCCTCATTCGCAGCGCCGTGATCGAGGGCGTCGCCACCGCCACCGAAGTTTCCACCGTCGGCGTCGTCTATACGGCGCTCGCCGGCCTCCTGTTCTATCGCCGCTTCGATTGGCGGCGGTTCTATCCGATGCTGGTCGAGACCGCTTCGCTTTCGGGCGCCATCCTGTTCATCATCGGCACCGCGACCGCCATGGCCTGGGCGCTGACCCAATCGGGCTTTTCGCATCAGCTGGTGGCCGCCATGGCGCAGGTGCCGGGCGGACAGATCGGCTTTCTCTTGATCTCGATCGTGGCGTTCATGATCCTCGGCAGCGTGCTCGAAGGCATTCCGGCGATCGTGCTGTTCGGACCGCTGCT
>DATDGG010000163.1:0-2238 GCA_036522235.1 Xanthobacteraceae bacterium | reverse complement strand
CCTGTTTTGGTTCACCGATGAGCAGTGGGCGAGGATCGAACGCTAGCCCCCGTCTGCGACAGCACCTTTCGATATGACGACCGGGAGGCCCGGCGGATTGGCGCGCTTTGTGTCAACCGCCTAGCCCAACTTTCCCAACTGGCCCCCTGATTTTGGAATTTTGTCGGCAAAACGCGAGTGGCATCAATGGGCGGCGCGGCGGAAACGCGTGTAGTGAAGACCTACCCTCTTTTCGGATTTTGGTTTGTGCGTAGCTTCGCGGGCCATGTACTTGCGATTCGCGCGGCGACGGAAGGACGGCAAGGAGCACCGTTACTGGAGCATTGTCGAAAGCCGACGCTGTGCGGGCGGTCGTGTGGTGCAGCGTCCGGTTTTGTATCTGGGCGAGATCAATGACAGCCAGCACGCGGCGTGGTGCCGCCTGATCGAAGCCTTTGACGAGGGGAGCGGGCGCTATCGGCAGCTTGCCTTGTTTCCGGCCGAACGGTCGGTGCCGGATCAAGCCCAGGGCTTTGGAGTGCAAGTGCGGCTCGCGGCGATGGAGCTGCATCGCCCGCGCCAATGGGGCGCCTGCTGGCTTGCCTGTCATCTCTATGAGCAGCTGCAGCTCGATCGGTTCTTTGCGCCGCTGCTGCCTGCCTCGCGCGAGGGCACCAGCTGGGGGCACATCCTGCAGACGCTGGTGTGCTATCGGCTGATCGATCCCGGCAGCGAGTGGCGCCTGCATCGGCAGTGGTTCGAAGCGAGCGCGATGGGGGACTTGCTGGGCGAGGATTATGGCCTGGTTGCCAAGAATGCGTTGTATCGCTGCCTCGATAAGCTGCTGCCCCACAAGACGGCGCTGTTTTCCCATTTGCGAGCGCGCTGGCAGGATCTGTTCGCCGCCACGTTTGATGTCTTGCTGTACGACCTCACCAGCACCTATTTCGAGTCGCCGCCGCCGACAGATGACGCGGACAAGCGCCGCCACGGCTATAGCCGCGACAAGCGCAGCGACTGCGTGCAGGTGGTGATCGCATTGATCGTGACGCCGGACGGTTTTCCGCTCGGCTACGAGGTGCTGCCCGGCAACACCGCCGACTGCACGACCTTGCGCGACATGCTGCGCAAGGTCGAAGCCCAATACGGCAAGGCCAACCGGGTCTGGGTGATGGACCGCGGCATTCCGAGCGAGGAGGTGCTGGCCGAGATGCGCGCGGCCTCACCGCCAGTTTCCTATCTGGTCGGCACCCCCAAGGGGCGGCTGTCCCGGCTGGAGAAGGACCTCGTGACGCTGCCCTGGCAGGCCGTGCGCGAGGGCGTGGATGTGAAGCTCCTGCCGCAGGATCAGGAACTCTACGTGCTGGCGCAGAGCCGCGCGCGCATCCACAAGGAGCGCGCCATGCGCCGGCGCAAGCTCAAATGGCTATGGGCGCGTCTCAAAGAGATCGCCGCCATGCAGCTTAATCGCGAGGAGCTGCTGATGAAGCTCGGCGCCGCGCGCGCCAAGGCACCGGCGGCCTGGCGACTTGTCGAAGTCACGGTGGCGGCTGAGGATGCCACCTTCAGCTTCGCGCTCGATCGCGCCAAGCTGCGCCAGGTGCGGCGGCGCGAAGGGCGCTATCTGCTGCGCACCAATCTGTGCGGCAAGGACCCGGCCGAGCTGTGGCGGTTCTATATCCAGCTCGTCGAGGTCGAGGCCGCCTTCAAGAACCTCAAAGACGATCTGCGGCTGCGCCCGATCTATCATCAATGCGAACCGCGCATCGAGGCGCATATCTTCGTTGCCTTCCTGGCCTATTGCCTGCACGTCACGCTGCGCGCGCGGCTCAAGCCACTGGCCCCCGGCCTCACCGTCAGAGCGGTGCTCGACAAGTTCGCCGCCGTGCAAATGCTCGACGTGCATTTCCCCACCACCGACGGCCGCACCCTGATCCTCCGCCGCTATACCGAACTCGCCGCCGACCAAAGGGTGCTCGTCCAGCAACTCAAACTCGATCTGCCCCCACAGCCTCCGCCACGCATCACCGCGCCACGCAAAGCCGCCCGCGCCCCAGGCAACGCCGTGTAGTGGAGACTTTCGCTATGCCCGCGTTGATATTGCTGACTTTTTTTCGCCGAGTTGGGAAAGTTGGGCTAGGTGGCGGCTTCGGCACGATCTCCTACTCGACCGATGCCATCCATTGGAATGGCGTGAGCACAGTTGATAGCCAGGGTCTCGGAGGCGGAACGGCCCTTGTCGCTTACGGTGGAGGAAGC
>DATDGG010000162.1:0-52732 GCA_036522235.1 Xanthobacteraceae bacterium | reverse complement strand
CGGGTTCCGCTGGACGATCGTCGATCTGCGCGGGCGCGACCGCGGGCGTCGGCCGGCTGTCCGGCGTCTTGGTGAATGCGACCGCACCTTTGATCCAGTCGAGCAGCTTCACATTGACCCCCGTCGACAGCCCGGATCGCGTCAAGATTTACGGGCGACTCACGGCGGCGGGAACCTAGCCTCAATCTCGCACCGCCGGCAACGTCACCGTGAAACAGCTGCCACGTTCCGGCCGGTAAGCTACATCGCCGCCATGCCGATGCGCAATTTGTCTCACCAGCGCGAGGCCAAGCCCGGTGTCGCGTGCGCCGCTTCGTCCGGGAATGCGGCAGAATGCCGAAAACAAGCGCTCGCGCGCATCGGGCGCGATCACCTGTCCGCTATCCGACACATCGAGCACCGCGGCGTCGGCGCGGCGTTCGATCGCGACGTCGATGGGCGGCCGGCCGTGCAGCTTCGCGTTCTCGAGCAGGTTGCGAACCAGCCGGCGCAGCAGCGTCGGGTCGCCGCGCACCATGACGGAATGCCCGCGCACGCTGCAATCCGCGTAGCGCGCGCATTCCTCGGCGGCGAGCGCCGCCAGATCGACATCCTCGGCGCGGTCGAGCCGGTCGGTGGCATTGAGGCGGCTGACCAGAAGGATTTCGTCGACCAGTTGGTCGAGCTCGGCAATGTCCCTGGCGAGCTCCGCTTTGCGGGCGGGCTCGGCCTCGACCAGCTCCAGGCCCAAGCGAATGCGGGTGAGCGGCGTGCGCAGCTCGTGGGAGGTGTTGGCGAGCAACATTTTGTGCGCATCGACCAGCTTTTCGATGCGGGCGGCCGCCTGGTTGAAGCTTTGCGCCAATTGCGCGACCTCGTCACGGCCCTCGACCTTGACCCGGGCGCCGAGATCGCCGGCGCCGAGCGACTCGACGCCGCGTTGCAGCCGCTCGAGCCGCCCGGTAAGCCGGCGCACCACCGGGCGGGCGCCGAGCGCGACCGCGAGCGCGATCGATCCCAGGAAGGCCGCGAGCATCGTCGCGCTCGGATGCGGCACGAAGGGAAGGCGCGCCACCAGCCAACGTCCGTCCGGCAGCCGGATCGATACCGCGGGCCCGGCTGACGTGCGCACCCAGCTGCCCGGCCGCGTGCCGGTTGGAGCGGGCAGCGGCCGGCCGGCGGCGGCCAGCGGATCATTGGTCGGTCCGAACAGCGCGAGATCAGCGCCAAGCCGCCGGGCCAGGCGATCGATTGCCTGCTGCTGCGCGGCGCGCGGCGCGCTGGCGGGAGGCACGAGCTCGCTGATGAGCTCGCCCGCGACCGCGACCGGCGGCTCGAGCGGGATCACGGCCGCGAAGAAATGCCAGACCAGGCCGGCGGTGACCACAACCAGCACCAGGCTCGCCACGATCGTCAGATAGACTTGAATGTAGAGGCGTCGCATGGAGGCGCGTCCGGTTTCCTGCTGCTCATTCCTGGGCCTTGGCGAACACATAGCCGGCACCGCGGACCGTGATGATGCGCCGCGGCTTTTTGGGGTCGTCCTCGATCGCCGCCCGGATGCGGGAAATGTGCACGTCGATGGAACGATCGAACGCCTCGATCGGCTCGCCCTTGACCAGGTCCATGAGCGCGTCGCGCGACATCACCCGCCCGGCATGCTCGGCGAGCGCCAGCAACAGGGCGAATTGATAGCTGGTGAGCGGGCGCGGCGCTCCCTCGAGCCTGGCCTCGCGCGAGCCGCGGTCGATCTCGAGCCGGCCGAAGCGCAGCACGTCGGATCGCGATCCGGCGCGGCTGCGGCGCAGGATCGCGCGCAGCCGCGCCAACAGCTCGCGCGGCTCGAACGGCTTCGGCAGATAATCGTCGGCGCCCATTTCGAGCCCCACCACGCGATCCATCGGGTCGCCGCGGGCGGTCAGCATCAGGATCGGGCGGTCGGAGCGGGAGCGGATCAGCCGGCAGATTTCGAGGCCGTCGGCGTCCGGCAGCATCAGGTCGAGGATGACGGCATCGACCTGCTCGCGCCCATGCAGCGCCAGGCCGCGCGCTCCGTTCTCGGCATGAATGACGCGGAAACCCGCCTTGCCGAGGTATTCGCTGACCATGCCGGCGAGGCGGGAATCATCTTCGATCAGGAGGATGCGTTCACCCACGTCAATCGATCGCGTCTGTTGATCACATTCTCACGTAGCCGCCACGCGAGAATTGGGGAGCTATCATCCGCGGTGCCAGCGTGCCCAAAATGGACCGGCATTGACGAACGTGATCCAGTCCGCGACTTTCCGGCGCTGGTCGGGGGTAAGCACCTCTGAGGCGTCGGCCATCGCCTGGACGATGCGCTTGCTCGCGGTCTCCGCCAAAGCGATCTGCTCCGTGCGCAGCCGCTCGATTGCACTACGATCGATGGTAGGTGCGGTCAAGAGCGCGACCGCCTGCCCGCGCGCAGCCTGCGCCCGGTCGCGCAACGGCAATAGGTCGCCGACGGCGGTCTTGGCGATGCCGGCGATCTTCATCTGCTGGTCGGCGCTGGCGTCGAGCTCGATCGCCAGGTGCTTGGTCGCGCGGTCGATGCGATCGTCGATCTGCGCCTGGGTGAGCGGCCCGCCCGAGAAGGGGCCGTCGTGCCAGGCCTGCCAGGGCATGCCTTGACCGAAGGCCGTGGTCAGCATGTTGCCGGTGAGACCAGCCACCACCGCCACGGCGAGCAAGGCGAACACGAACACGGTATTGCGGCCCCGGCTCGGGCTGGGGCGCGAAGACGCAGGGTTGCTTTGATCGGCCATCCTGAGCTCCTATCTTGGTGCAGGCAGAATCGCCTGCGGGGATCAAGCTAGGGCGGGGCATTTTCCGCCGCATGTCCGCTCGGTAAAGTTATGTAAAGCGCCAGGGCGCCGCTAATCCCTCAGGCGCGCGTCGAAGAATGCAATCGAGTCCCTAACCGCCTGAATTTGCACCGCGTCGGGAGCGTAGAGCCCCTGCGGGTTCCGCTCCACGTAGACGAAGCCGTGCACGGCGTGCTCGTAGGTCGCCCATTCGGCATCCTTGCCGGCCTCGATCAGGAGATCGTAGCAGACCCGGAAGATGCCCTGCAGCTCGTCGCTGTTGCGGCCCTGCACCAGGATCGGGGTGGTGATGCTGCCGATGCGGGCGCGGGCGACGTCCTCGGTGATCCGGGCGCGGACCTTCTCGCTCTCCCGCATCAGCAGATTCTCGACGTCCAGGAGACCGGTCGCCGGATTGATGCGGGCGGTCTGGTCCGGCCGCAGGCGGAGGAATTCGTGCGCCGCCGGCTCGCTCGCGATCATGGCCCGCACGCCATGGTATTCGGACGCGATCTTGAACGCCATCTCGCCGCCGTGGCTCATGCCCATATATCCGATCCGCTCCGCGTCGATTGCGGGCAGCGTCTTGACGAATTCGATGATGGAGATGACGTCCTCGTACTCGAGCGGGCCGCGGTTCAGCAATTGCCCGTGCTGCCGCTTGTCGATGATGAGCTTGGGCGTTCGGTCATAGGCATAGTCCACCTCGGCGCGATAGCGCATCCAGGCGACCGCATAGCCGGCCGCGAGGAACTGCTCCTGCGTCCAGCTGCGATTCTGGGTAGCCTCGCGCACCGCCGCCATGCCGCCGCCCCCGTTGCCGGACGCGAACAGCACCAGCGGAAGGGGCCCCGTGCCTTCCGGCAGCCGCAGCCCGATCGGCGCGTAGAGCCCGTCGATGGTCTCCACAAACATGAGCCGGACGGGAATCGTGGAGCCCAGAACCGGCTCGATGACCAGCTCGAACGGCGGCGCAGGCGGCGTGGCGTGCACTCCGGTGCTCCGACCCCGGAGTTCGCACACCGCGTGCGGCACGAGCGGTGGGTTTCCGGCTCCGCTCACCTCCGCGCTCCGGCCGCAAGGGCGGCAGCTGCCGCAAGCTTGTGTTTGGCCTGCCAAGGCGGCCCGATCGATCGGCCCATCGCCTGCAGGAAGGCATCGATATCCTTGGCGCCGAGCGCTGCCGCTGCGTCGTGAAGCACGCGCTCACGGTCGTACCAACGCACGGACCAGCCGCGCGACTCGGCTGCGGTCGCAAGGGCCTCGCGATACATGACGGAGTCGGCAACGTTCGCCGCACGATTATCGGCGATCCGCTCTTCGGTCGTCGGCGGAAGCTTGGGGCACGCGCGGATTGCGATGGTCGCGACCGGCACGGGCACCGTCGCGGCCAGATCCTTTAGGCCCTCGCGCGCGCCGCTCGCGGCCGACTCTCGCACGCGCTCGACGAGCGCCACGGCGTCGGCGAGCGAAATCGCCTGTGCCCACGGGCTGTTCAGGTAACGGCCCACAGCCCACGACCCTTCATGGTGGTACGGGTGCGTCGGCAGACCACGGGTGAGGTCGATGCGCCGGCGATCGAGGAGCTCACCGCCGGGCCCGACAGTGACGAGCACCGCCGAGTTACCGTGCTCGGTGACGCCGACGGCTGCTGCATGCTGCACTCGCGCTTTCACCACGTGCTCCTCCTCCCGACGCCTGAGCATCGAAGCATATATACGACATCCGCTGTCAGGTATTTTGGCTACACTCAAGGACGAGCACGAACCGTGAATTGCCTCCCAGACTCCGGGCGAGCCACCGCCCGAAAATTACCCGGCGACATCTTCGGGGGCTCCCGACGCTCCTGACGTATCCGATGCGGAACGCGAAGGAGGGCAGGGCGGTGGCGGGACTCGTCCTAAGTCCCGACGATCAAGTACGGGCCGCCAGCATCTCCGGCTTGATCGCGGCGTGCGGAACTGCCACATGCAGCTTGCCATGAATTTCCCCCTTCGTCCCCCCGAGCAGGAAGGTGCTGCAGACCGGTTGCCGCTGGCGCGCGAGGTCGATCGGCGCCGCACCTTCGCGATCATCTCCCATCCGGATGCCGGCAAGACCACGCTGACCGAGAAGCTCCTGTTGTTCGGCGGGGCGATCCAGCTCGCCGGCCAGGTCAAGGCCAAGCGCGACCGGCGCTCGACCCGCTCGGACTGGATGGCGATCGAGCGCGAGCGCGGCATTTCCGTGGTCACCTCGGTGATGACCTTCGAATACGAGGGCCGCGTGTTCAACCTGCTCGACACGCCGGGCCACGAGGATTTCTCGGAGGACACCTACCGGACGCTGACCGCGGTCGATTCGGCCGTCATGGTGATCGATGCCGCCAAGGGCATCGAGGCGCGCACCCGCAAGCTGTTCGAGGTCTGCCGGCTGCGCGACATTCCCATCATCACCTTCATCAACAAGCTCGACCTCGAAAGCCGCGATCCGTTCGATCTCATCGACGAGATTGAGAAGACGCTGGCGCTCGACGCCGCGCCGAGCAACTGGCCGGTCGGCCGCGGACGCGATTTCGTCGGCACCATCGACGTTGAATCCTCGGGCGTGCGTCTCATCAATGCCGCCGACGGCGCGCCGCGCGAGGTGACCATCGCCGAGATGGCGGCGCTCAATCCCAAGGTAGACGCCGCCGTCGTGCAGGCGGAGTTCGATCTGGTGCGCGGCGCAGTCAATTCCTTCGACTTGAAATCCTTCCGCGAGGGGCATCTGACGCCGGTCTTCTTCGGCAGCGCGCTGAAGAATTTCGGCGTCCGCGATCTGCTCGATGCGCTTGCCGCCATGGCGCCCTCGCCGCGCGCGCAGGCGGCCGATAAACGCCTAGTGACCGCCGAGGAGGCCGCCATGTCGGCCTTCGTGTTCAAGATCCAGGCCAACATGGACCCCAACCATCGCGACCGCATCGCGTTCGCGCGCATCTGCTCCGGCAAGCTCGACCGCGGCATGAAGGTCACCCATGTGCGCACCGGCAAGGTCATGAGCCTGCGCACGCCGCAATTTTTCTTCGCCCAGGATCGCGCGCTTGCCGAGGAAGCCTATGCGGGCGACGTGGTCGGCATTCCCAATCACGGCAGCCTGCGCATCGGCGATACGCTGACCGAAGGCGAGGTCCTCAATTTCATCGGGGTGCCGAGCTTTGCGCCGGAAATCCTGCGCCGGGTCCGCCTGCCCGACGCCATGAAGGCCAAGAAGCTCAAGCAGGCCCTGCAGGAGCTGGGCGAGGAGGGCGTGGTGCAGGTGTTTCGGCCGACCGATGGCTCGCCGGCCCTGGTCGGCGTGGTCGGCTCCCTGCAGCTCGACGTGCTGCGGGAGCGCCTGGCCGACGAATACGGCCTCGCGATCGAATGGAGCGTGGCCGAGTTTCAACTGGCGCGCTGGATCGCGGCGGGAGACCGCAAGCTCATCGACCAGTTCGTCGCAACCTATCGGGCCTCGATCGCCGAGGACCTCGACGGCGATCTGGTTTTCCTCGCGCGCAATGCCTTCAACCTCGACTACACGGCGCAGCAAAGCCCCGGCATCGCCTTCAGCAACGTGAAGGACGTCCGCGAACGCCCTTGACGAATCTGACCTGCTGGGGCTATTCGGGAAATTGAAACTGGTGATTTGCGCGCCGATCTCGGGCCTCCCGGGATCGGTTTGTTTTATCCGCAAGCCCTTGCGCCCGCTGCATGGCTTCTGTGCATCAATAAGCGGAATTCATTGTTTCGGGATTGTATTATCAATGGGCCCGCGTGCCGGAGCCATGCATTTTCGGCTGGTCGTGCGCGACCCGCGACACAGCGCGCCCCTTGGATTGACCAGCTGCTGCCGCCTCACCAGGAGTGGATTGAACATAGAGCGTGGGCGAGACACGGCGCCACACGTGTTGAAACATGGCTTTGAGATCTGCGCAATAGACGCTCGGATTGTCGTAGCGTCGATCTTTGCTCCAACGCCAGGGCAGGTAGCCACCGCCGCAGGCATCACGGAATTCGCACGCTCGACAAATCGCAGAGAGGTTCAGCGAAGATCTCTGCGCCTCGCGCCAGGTTGCATCGCCCTGCACGTCCTGAAACTGGTGGGCACGTACATTGTAATGTGTCCGGGTCGCGCCATGGCCGGCGATCCGAAGCACGTCGAGCGGTTCCAGGGAGCCATCGGTCAGCATGGTCAGCGTCGTGATGGGACCGTAGCCGATGGCTTCCGTGGTCGAGCGCAAGCCGACGGTGCCGCGGAGCATGTTCTCGATAAATCGAATGCCGATTCCCCGCCGTGAATAGTCATCGAACCAAAGGTCGAACAATTTCGTGTAGTAGCGCTCGATGGATATGACCGTATCGTCGTGGGTTGCATCTGGTATCAACACATCGAAATTCTTGATCCCGAGGGTGTCGACGAAGGCCCGGCACAGCTCCGCCGGCTCGCCTTCGGGATCGCACACGGCGAGGATGCCCGGCTCAATACCGACCTCGCGAAGCAGCGCGAGCGCATTCACGGCTTTCTTGTAGGTCCCGCGGCCGCGATGGTCTACCCGCCGTCGGTCGTGCTGCTCTTCGGCTCCGTCGAGGCTCAGGGTAACCCCGATGCCGAACTGCTTGAACAGGCCGGCCCATTCCTGATCGATCAGGACTCCGTTCGTAGTAATCGATGTTCTGATTTCGACGCCGGTCGCTTCCTCCAGAGCGGTCAATTTCGCGCATAGCGCGCGCAGGCGCGGCTTGCCGAACAGCAGCGGCTCGCCGCCATGAAGAATGACCGAAAACGAAGCAAGCCGATGCGTCGTGACGTGAGTCCGGAGCTTGTCCAGGAACTGTCCCTCGACCTCCAGCGGGAGGATCTTGGGCATGTCGTAGACGGCCTGGTCGCGGAACCAATAGCAGTAGCTGCAGTCGATGTTGCAGCGCGCCGCGAGCTTTACCAGAATGTACTTGAAAATCGTCGACGCATCCGATGGCGGGGGCGGCGCATCGGCCGAGGGTGGCGCTGGCAAACCAGGCATGGAACTCTCGCGCGGGGCCCAAAACTCTTCCGCGTCGGCCAGGCCAATCGACCTTTTCACCGGTAGGGCGCGCGGCGGACGCGTCCTGTCTTAGTTGGTCTTCTCATAGGTTTTCGAGTAAGTGCTCCGGTCGTAGGCCTTGTCGTAATCCTTGTCGAAGGTGCTCTTGTCGTGACCGGCGGTTTGAGCCAACTGATCGCCCTCGGCGAGCAGTCGATCCACCGCCGGATGGTCGGACCTGACCGCAAAATCACCGCTGCGCTGCGCCAGCAATTCCCTCAACGCAGCTTCGTCGACCTTGGCGCGATCCGCGCTCGCCGGAGGGACGAAGAAACCCAGATATTGGAGAATAGACATACCGACGGCGACGAGCCCCAGCAGGATTTTCTTCATCGGATTCCTCTCCCCATGGCAGGCCGGCCAACCTGGCCTGCAGCCCGCCATGCCCCGCATGCCCGCGGCGTGGTTTGCATGGTGCGGCTTTTTGAGCTTGGCTGCAAGATGTATCGGAAGGACAACTCAGCATCAATGCAGGCCTTTCCTGAAAATGCCCTATCTGCCGGAGAGGGACCAGATGGCCGCTAGCGAACCGCCAACCAAAGAACAGGCCAAGCGGCTGCAGCGGCGCTTCCCGACCGTCGACGATCTGCGCCTCCGTGCCCGCTGGCGGGTTCCGCGCTTCGCTTTCGATTTTGTCGACGGTGGCGCCAACGACGAAACCTGCATGGCGCGCAATCGCGCGGCCTTCCGCGCGGTCGAGCTGTTGCCGCGCTACTGCATCGAGGCGAAGGGGGCCTCGACCGAGGTCGAGCTGTTCGGGGCGCGCTACGCGGCGCCGATCGGGATCGCCCCGATGGGATCGCCCGGACTGATATGGCCCGGCGCCGAAGAATATCTGGCCCGCGCCGCGCAGGCGGCGCGCATTCCCTTCGTGCTCGCGACCCCCGCCAATTCCTCGATCGAGCGCATCGCCGAGATCGCGCCCGACATGCTCTGGTTCCAGCTCTATCGCTTCCCGCACAACGACCATGCGATCACGTTCGACCTCGTTCGCCGCGCCGACGCGGCCGGCGCCCGCGTGCTGGTGCCGACCGTCGACAGCGCCGGCAAGTCGAAGCGACCGCGCGATATCCGCAACGGCGTCGCGGTTCCGTTCCCGATCACGGTCAAGACCGCCTGGCAGGTCTTAACCTCGCCGGCCTGGGCCTGGTCGCTGATGAAGCACGGAATGCCACGCACGGAGAATCTCGTGCCTTATGCGGGACCCAATCCGACGCAGGTCTCGACGGCGCGGACCATGCAGCTGCGCAGCGGTGGCAGCCATACCTGGGAGGAGCTTAAGCGGCTGCGCGAACGCTGGAAGCGCGCCTTCGTGGTCAAGGGCATCCTGCATCCGAAGGATGCCGAGCGCGCGGTCGCGCTCGGGGCCGATGGCATCATCGTGTCCAATCACGGCGGCCGCCATTTCGACGGCGCGCCCGCCTCGATCGATGTCCTGCCCGCGATCGTGGCCGCGGTCGGATCGCGCGCCACCGTCATGATCGACAGCGGCATTCGCGGCGGTCTCGACGTGGTGCGCGCGCTTGCGCTCGGCGCCAAGGCGGGCTTCAGCGGCCGGCCCTTCGTCTACGGCCTGGCCGCGCTCGGCCCGATCGGCGCCGCGTACGTGATCGACATGTTCGTGGACGAGATCCGCACCGAGTTCACCCATGTGGGCATTCGCTCGGTCGCCGAGGCAGCCGCGATCATGGCGCGCCATCCGGGCGCCTGGCGCCTGCCGGGCGACTAGGAAGGTTCATGTTGTCTAACCCAAGCAGTCCGCGCCAGCGCGGGCCGCAAAACCGATTTCCATTTTTCTCAGGCCCGCTCTAAGATCGCGCGCGCATGGGCCACCGAGCCCGATCATTCGACCGGATGGAATGGCCATGTCCTCGTCGTTATTGTTGACCCGCCGCTTCGCGCCCCTGTTCTGGTGCCAGTTCTTTTCGGCGTTCAGCGACAATTTCCTCAAGAATGCGCTGGTCTTCCTGCTGGTATTCCAGATCGGCGGAGGCACGGCCGATGCGCTGACGCAACTCGCCGCCGCGATCTTCATCGCGCCTTATTTCTTCCTCTCGGCGTTCGGCGGCGAGCTCGCCGACCGTCACGACAAGGCCAAGGTCGCCCAACGGCTCAAGCTTGCCGAGATCGCGGTCGCGGCTTTTGCGGTTCTGGGCTTTGCGGTCCATTCGGTGCTGATCCTGTTCATCGCGCTGGCGCTGTACGGGGTGATCGGATCGCTGTTCGGGCCGATCAAATACGGCATCCTGCCCGACCATCTGGCGCGCTCCGAGCTGCCGGCCGGCAACGCGCTGGTCGAGGGCGCGACCTTCATCGCCATCCTGCTCGGCCTGATCGTCGGCGGCATGGCGGCCAAGGACGGCGGCGATCCGACCTCGTTTGCGCTGCTGATGATCGTGTTCTCGCTCGCCTGCTGGGGCTCGAGCCTGCTGATCCCGCCGACCGGCGAGGCGGCGCCCGACCTGGTGGTGCGTTGGAACATCGCGGCCTCGACCATCGACCTGCTCAAGCATCTGCGCGACGACCGCCGCATCTGGTGGGGCGCCATGGTGACGAGCTGGTTCTGGCTGGTCGGCGCCGTCGTGGTCGGCTTGCTGGTGCCGCTGGTGAAGAACGTGCTGGGCGGGAGCGAGGAGGTGGGCGAGACCTGCCTTGCCGTCTTCTCGGTGTCGATCGCCATCGGCTCGGGGCTCGCCGCCTGGTTGGCGGCCGGGCGCATCATCCTGCTGCCGACGCTGGTCGGCGCCGTCCTGATCGGCCTGTTCGCGATCGACCTCGGGTGGTCGACCAGCGGGGCCGCGCCGATCCCGGGCCTGACCGGCTACTGGTCGCTGTTCGCTTCCGCCCGCGGTCTGCATGTCGCGCTCGATCTCGCGGGCCTTGCCATCGCGGGCGGCCTCTATATCGTGCCGACCTTCTCGGCCGTGCAGGCCTGGGCCGGCGCCGACCGCCGCGCGCGCGTCGTGGCCGCCGTCAACGTGCTCAATGCCGCCTTCATGGCCACCAGCACGGTCGCGGTCGCGGCCCTGCAATGGGCGACCGGGATCGGCGCTCCGGGCGTTTTCATCCTGCTCGGCGTCTTGGGGCTCGGCGTCGCGGTCGTGATCGGCCGCACCATGCCGGCGAGCGCCTTGAGCGACGCCTTGTCGATCCTCTACCGGGCGCTGTTCCGGATCGAGGTGAAGGGTCTCGAGAACCTGCACAATGCCGGTCACAACGTCATCATCGCGCTCAATCACGTGAGCTTTCTCGATGCCGGCCTGGCGATGTCGCTGCGCAGCCGCAAGCCGGTCTTCGCCATCGACATCGGCATATCGAGGAAATGGTGGGTCAAGCCGTTCATGAAGCTGACGCGCGCGATCCCGCTCGATCCGATGAAGCCTATGGCGACCCGCACGCTGATCAACGCCGTCAAGGCCGGCGAGGCGTTGATCATCTTCCCGGAAGGGCGCATCACCGTCACCGGCAGCCTGATGAAGGTCTATGACGGCGCGGCGTTGATCGCCGACAAGGCCGATGCCGAGGTCGTTCCGGTGCGCATCGAGGGCCTGGAGCAAACGCCGTTCAGCCGGCTGTCCAAGAGCCAGGTGCGCCGCCGCTGGTTCCCGAAGGTGAGAGTGACCGTGCTCGAGCCGGTGAAGCTCGCGGTCGACCCTGCCCTCAAGGGCCGCGCCCGCCGCCAGGCGGCCGGCGCCGCGCTCTATGGCATCATGTCGGATCTGGTGTTTCGCACCACCTCGACGGACCGCACCGTGTTCGAGGCCTTGCTGCAGGCCGCCGACGAGCACGGGCGCGGCCGCATCGCGGTCGAGGACCCGGTCAGCGGGGCGCTCAGCTATCGCAAGCTGCTCACGGGTGCGGCTGTCCTGGGCGAAAAGCTGATGCACTTCGCCCCGGAGGGCCGCGCCGTCGGCGTGATGCTGCCGAACGCGAACGGCGCGGTGGTGACGCTGTTCGCCCTGATGTCGGCGGGACGGGTGCCCGCCATGATCAACTTCACGGCCGGCGCCACCAACATCCTGGCCGCCTGTAAGGCCGCGCAGGTTACCACCATCCTCACCTCCCGCGCCTTTGTGGAGAAAGGCCGGCTCGACAACATGGTGGCGGCCGTCGCCAAACAGGTCGCGGTCGTCTATCTGGAGGATATCCGCCCCACCATCACGACACTCGACAAGCTGCGTGGCCTGATGCGCGCCGGCGCGCCGTTGGTGCCGCGCAAGCCCGATGACTGGGCCGCCATCCTGTTTACCTCGGGCTCCGAGGGAACGCCGAAAGGCGTCGTCCTGTCCCATCGCAACATGCTGGCCAATGCCGCGCAGGCGCGCGCGCGCGTCGACTTCGGCCGCGAGGACAAAGTGTTCAACGTGCTGCCGGTGTTCCATTCCTTCGGCCTCACGGTCGGAACGGTGCTGCCTTTGGTCTCCGGCGTGCGGCTCTATCTCTATCCTTCGCCGCTGCACTACCGAACGGTGCCGGAGCTGATCTACGGCGTGAACGCCACCATCATGTTCGGCACCGATACGTTCCTGGCCGGCTATGCGCGTTCGGCGCATCCGTATGACTTCCGATCGTTGCGCTACATCATTGCGGGGGCGGAGCCGGTCAAGGAATCCACGCGCCGGGTCTATCTGGAGAAGTTCGGCCTGCGCATCCTGGAAGGCTACGGAGTCACCGAGACGGCGCCGGCGCTCGCCTTGAACACGCCGATGTTCAACAAGTTCGGCGCCGTGGGACGCATCCTGCCCGGCATGGAAGCGCGGCTCGACAAAGTCGAGGGCGTGGACGAAGGCGGCCGGTTGGTGGTGCGCGGGCCGAACGTGATGCTCGGCTATCTCAAGGCCGAGCGGCCCGGCGTGCTGGAGCCGCCGCCCGAGGGCTGGCACGATACCGGCGACATCGTCTCCATCGACCCGCAAGGCTTCGTCACCATCAAGGGACGCGCCAAGCGGTTCGCCAAGGTGGGCGGCGAGATGATCTCGCTGGCCGCGGTCGAGGCGCTGGCGGGCGACCTGTGGCCGCAGGAGCCGGTCGCGGTCGTCGCCGTGCCGGATGCCCGCAAGGGCGAGCGGCTCATCCTGGCGACCCAGAAAAAGGATGCGACGCGGGCCGAATTCATGGCCTTCGCCAAGCAGCAACATGCCGCCGATCTGATGATCCCATCCGAAGTCATGATTTTCGACAAGCTGCCGCTGCTCGGTTCCGGCAAGGTCGATCTCATGAGCCTGGCGAAGCTGGTCGACGAGCGCTGCGCCGCCAAGCCCGAGCCCATGGCGCGCGCCCAGGCGTGATGCCGGCGACAGCGGCGTGGCCGTCGCGTCAGTGAATGAAAAGGTTATGCCACATGATTACCCGCGCGAAGGCTCGCCGCGTCGCCGCAGGCTGCCAACTGGCCGGCACGATGTGGAGCGCCTCAGCCCCGGTGCTTGGCTGATCGAGGCGGCATCGACGACAAAGGGCCTAAGGTGATTGCCTGGTTCCTGAATGCCGGCAGCGCGGGGGTGGCGGTGCCGGTCTCTTTCCACTATTTCCCCGCCGCCGCGATCACCCGCGGCAACAGGCTGGCGGCGATGGCGGCGTGGCCCTGTGCGTTGAAGTGTTGGCCGTCGGGATCGCGGGTGCTCGAAGGCGCGTCCAACTTGTCCAACAGGATTACTTTGATGCCGCGCGCCTCAAGCCTGCTGGTCATTGCCGCCGCATTGGCGCTAGCGTCGCCGCTGCTCACGCCTTGGCGGGCATCGTTGCCGCCGGTCTGGAGGATGACGATCTGCGTTCCATTCGGCACCGCTGAATTCATCCGCTGCAGCATCCCGCCGGTAGTGTCGCCCGGAACACCGGCGTTGCGGACATGCGCGTCGATACCTTTCGCGCGCAGCATGGCCTCCAATTGCGCCGGGTAAGCCTGGCTCTGCGCCACTCCGCCGGGATGATGGCCTTGGCCTCTCCCGGATGTATTGCTGGCGCCCAGTGCTACAATGTTAAGCGGCGCGGCAATTGCACTCAACCCACTCACCAGGAAACCGAGAACGGCCAGACCGGTCACGATTTTGCGCATGACTTCCTCGCAGCCACTAAAGAAGTTGTCTGCAGTGATCACAAGCCGCCTGCATGCAACTGGACCAACTAGAAAGTCACCAACGGATTGACCGGCGATCCGGTACCGCCTTCCACCGGCAGCGGCGCGAACGAAATCGGGAACTCGTATTGGTTCAACCGCCGCGCTGTCGTAACCAGCTCCTCGAGATCGAGGCACTCCACGATGTTGATCCCCATCCAGTTCAGCACCGCGATGTGGATCGGGTTGCGCATCCCTTCCCAGCCGGGCCTCGGATTCCAGTCGATGTTGAAATCGTGGCCGATGAAAGCCGGCAGCCGCTCGTGCATCCACGGAATCGTGTCGGGGTAATAGCCCGCTACCTGGCCGGTCCAGGGACCGAGCGCCGCGCGCCGCTTCCATCGGCCGGTGTACAGGAGCGGGATGTCGCCGGGGCCGATCTTGACGCCCGATACCCTTTCCCACGCTTCGAGATCCGCCCGCCTGATCTGCACGCTGGGGTCGACCCAGTCGACGGCTTTCAGCTGCGCGATGTCGTAGAGGACGGCACGCGTGGTGACGCCGCCCTTCCAGTTCATCACGCTGCCCTTGATACAGCCGCTCTCCTCGGTCAGGTTCTCCTTCACCGAGACGCCGTTGTACATCTGCCCGTTCTCGAAGAAGTGACACCAGGTGTCGATATGCGCGACGGTCTGGCCGTGATAGCTCACCTGGTAGTTGTCGGTCGTGCCGCCGTCGGTGATGGCGTTGGTGACGCGATGGAAGATGCCGGCGGCGCCGACGTCGGCGGCGACCGTCTGCGGCTCGGCATGCGCCAGCGACACCACGATCCCGTGCTTCACGAGCTTCATAGCGCTGGCGACCTTCTCCGGCGTGATCAGGTTCGTCGTGCCTTTGGACTCCTGCCCGAGCGGGGCCCACTTGCCCCAGGTCTTGAACTCGGTCCGCCACTTGTCGTATTGCGCACGCAGCGCTGCCGTATCCGGTGGAGCGACCGGCGTGGGTGGCGGCGCACCCTGGCCCAGCGCGCGCATCCCGATCCCGCCAACCAGGCCGCCCATGATGACCAGGCCGGCGCACATTGTGACTGATGCCAGACGATTTTGCATGCGGTCCTCCCCTGCGTTCAAAGAAGCTCTCAAGACGGGATTTTTCATTGATGGCGGTCGTCGGAGCGCGCGGCTTCGTGCGCTGCCGACGTCCGAAGACTTTCTCAACCGGATAAGACGTCGCGAAAAAGGGCGGGTGGACCGCCCGCCCTTTCGCTAATTGCCATCAAATCATTGCGGCGGGGGGATTTCCTTTTCGACCTGGATCGCCGCGATATCGAGCGAGCCATCGGGCAGCTTCGGCGCGCCGGCAACGAATACTTTCAGGCCCGGCTTGAGATCCGCCTTAGTGCCGGGAACCGTGGTGGCGATGATTGTCTTCGGCGTCACGACGATCTTCTTTTCCTCGTCGGGCTTGCCCTGGACCTTGTACTTGACGGTCAGCAGCTGGCCGTCGACGCCGGCGACCGAGGTCTGCAGTGAGCCGTTGGTCATGAAGCTGTTCGGCATCAGGTCCCAGTCGCCGTGAAACGAATTGAAGGGTTGCCCGGCGGGAAAGATGCGCAGTTCCACCGCCTCGAGCGTGCCGTCGGGGCGTGGCTTCGACGTAATAGCGACGTTGGTATCGGGCTTGACGTCGGCGAAAGCGGCCTTGACGACGCCGCCGATGCGGACGTTGTCCTTGAGCACGAGCTTGAGCTCGGCTCCGTCGCGCGACTTGACCATCAAGTCGTTGCCGTCGAGCTTCTCGATCGTGCCGCGCACGCGCACGTTCTGCGCCTGCGCCGAGACCGAGCTCAGTGCGAATGTCGCGGCCAACACCGCGGCCACGAAAACCGGTGACGTGATTCTCATATCGTTTCTCCCTCATTCAAGGCGCGCGCGGTCGAAGTTTGCGCACCCGAAGCGTTATGAATAGTTGGCGGTCTGTCCCAAGTGACCAAGCATCGTGAGACAAGCTTCGTGAGACCAAGGCATCGTCGCGGTCGGGCCGGCAGGCAACCTTGGTTGCCGGCAGTCCCCCTCGACGAGGGCTGAAAGGTAGCGGACAAAAACGACCTTTGGAAGCCATGTGGTGCCGGTTAAGGTGACGAAAGGGAGTCGCGCCCATTCGTGAACCTGGAACCGGGAAAGTCCGACAAACACCAGGTCCGCCGGCCTCCGCGGACGCCGCCGCGCGGGTGGGATGATACGGGTCCTGGGATGAAAGCAGCCGTCAACGCGTCCTTCGCGGTCGGATTTCTCATCGCGGCTCTGGTCGACGCGAGCGCTTCGCCGGCCCGCGCCGCGCCCGAGGATCGCTACGTCGCGTCCCGCGAGGCGGCGATCAAGAAGCTCAAGCTGATCTACGACGGGGGCGACAACGACGCCGGAACGAAGGCTGAGGATGCAGCGCTCGCCGCTCTCGAAGCGCAGATGCGCGCCATCCTGGGCCCGCTCCACTACTCGGGCTTCGGCCCGGCCAAGCTCAATCTCGATTCGTTGTCGGCGGGGGACGAAGGCTTCGGCATGCTCGACGGTCTGCGCTTCGACGCCGATATCGGAAAAAACGGCGAGCCGGCCGGCAAGCAGGACACCGACGGAAAATATGTCGAGCCCAGAGCCCACATCATCGTGACGACGCAGACGCTGTTCGCGCGTTGGCTGCGCGCCCACAAGCACTGGTGGGACAAAGGCCTCAAGAACGTGCCGCAGCAAATCGGCGCGGCCCTCAAGGATGAGAGCTTCTACACCCAGGCGATCTCGACCGACTCCGCGGTGGTGAGCTTCGGCGGCCTGCCGATCGCCAAGCCCGCCTCCGCCGTCCTTGCCTATGCGATGCTGGCGGGGCGGACCCAGTCCGAGGTCCCGGACGCCGCCGATGAGGTCTTCGTCGCCGCGATCGCTGCCGACAGAGTCTACGTCGCCTATGGGTCGATCGAGCCCAAGATGCAGATTCCCGCCTGCGACGCGATCTGGGCCGATTACAACAAGAGGTCCGAGGAGGCCGATGAGGCGTTGCGGGAGAAGCGAATCAACAAGAAGACATACGACAAGCTCGGCAACCTCCGCGACCAGGGCGAAGCCGCGTTCAAGCGCTGCTTCATCGCGCGTGCCCCGAAGCAGCCGGCCTTCGCCGATGCGACTAAGCAAGCGCAGGCGTTGCTGGAAAAGGCGGTAGGGAAGTAATCCCGAGAGGTCCCGCCCAGATCGACCGGGCGTCACCCCGCCCGCAGCTGCTCCGCCATCCAGTCCGCGCTGTGGCTGCGCCAGCGCCAGGCGCGGTTGGTGGCGACGTGGTTGCCGTCCTCGATCAAGTGGAGCGTGACCGGCCCCTTGACCTCGCGGGCCAGGCGCTCTGCGTCCGCGCTAGGCACCAGCCGGTCCTGGCGGCCGTTCATGATGTAGATCGGGCAAGTGATCCTCTGGGCGATGTCGGCGAGCGACAGCGTGGCGGCGTGGCGGCGCGCTTCCTCGCTGGTGGCGCAATGGCTGCGCACCCGAAAGGCCTCGCGGGTGAGCTCCGGCAGCGTGTCCCATGCGGCCGCCCAATCGAACGGTCCGCCGAGCGCAATGCAGGCGCTGGTGCGCGGCTCGAAGGCCGCGGCGCGCGGAGCGTAATAGCCGCCGAGGCTCACGCCCCAGAGCCCGATGCGCGTTGAATCGAGATCGCGGCGCGCCTCGACGAAATCGATCACCGCCTTGACCGCAACCTCGTAGTCGCCGCGGATAGCAAAGTCGTATTCGGCCTCGCCCTGGCCCGGCCCGTCGAAGGCGAGGGTCGCCATGCGGCGCGCCAGGAACGGCTGCTCGTAGCAGTCGGTCTCCTCCTTGGCGGAATCAAGCCCCATCGCCATGACCACGACCGGCGGGCGCTCGACGCCCGGTGGCTTGCGCAGGATGCCGGCGAGCCGCCCGCCTTGATACGGTATTTCCACGCGCTCGCCCGGGGGCTGCAGATGCGGCAAGGCCAGCGCCCGGCAGGCGACGGCCTTCATATGTGCGGCGCGCATTTGCGCGATATCGTGAACGAATAGGAACTTGCCGAAATGATAATAGACCCCAGCGCGCTGCAGGTGCTCGCCGGCGGTGATGAACTTGTTGCGTGCCAACGCCTCGCGGCCGAGCTCCTCGTGCGTTGCGGCGCGCCGCGACCAGGCGCCGCACCATTCGTCCCAGGATGAGACCGAAGCCGTGACTTCCTGAAAGTCGGTGAGCGAAACCCCATTGGCGACAAAACGCGGTGCCCAATGGGCGATCGCGGAAGTCATGCGCATATCCTGCGGCATCAGGTCCCCTCGGTCTCTCTTCGATGTCTGCTTGCCACGTCTGTCTGCTTTGACCGTTCTCGCGTCCGCCGCGCGCCGCGCGATGGTTTCCAATTGCTTTGCTATTCCTGAATCCGCGTAAAGGTTACCTCGATGTTGAATGGAAGGGGTCACGCTCCATAAACAATAACGCTTCAGCCCCTCTTCAGCATAGATCGAGAAGGCCAGCGCACTACACCAATTCAATACCTACGCGGATTCTATATTGCCGGCGAGAAAGAACGACGGTCGTTCGTCGCGTTGGGAAACCATAAGCCGTGCGCTCCAGTACATTGGTCATGATCGGGTTTGCCGTGCTGTTCGGCCTGCTCGCCGTCTTCGTGGCGCAGGCGTGGCTGACCAGCGCGGCCGACGCGCGCCTGAAGAGTCTGGAAGCGCAGAAGCAGCAGCCGACACCGACGCAGACGATCGTGGTCGCCAGCAAGCCGTTGCGGTTCGGCAACGAGCTCGCCGCGGCGGTGCTGCGTGAAATTCCCTGGTCGCAGGACGCACTGCCCGCCGGCGCGTTCGGCAAGATCAATGAGGCGCTCGCGGGCGGCAAGCGGGTCGTGCTGTCGCCGATCGAGGTCAACGAGCCGATCCTTTCGGTCAAGATCACCGGTCCGGGGCAGCGCGCCACGCTCTCGGCCATGCTGCATGAGGGCATGAAGGCCGTCACCATCCGGGTCAGCGACGTCGAAGGGGTGGCGGGTTTCGTGCTTCCCGGCGACCGAGTCGATATCGCGCTCACGCGCCTCGACGGCAAGGGCGGCGCCACCACTGACGTGGTGCTGCAGAACGCGACGGTGCTCGCCATCGATCAGGTGGCGGACGAGCGTGCCGCCGCCCCGTCGGTCGCCAAATCGGTGACGCTCGAGGTCGACACGGTCGCGGCGCAGAAGCTCGATCTCGCCGCATCGCTCGGCACCTTGTCGCTGCTGCTGCGCAAGGCCGGCGAGACGGCGTCGCCGAAATCGCTGCGCGTCTCGCTCAAGGATCTGTTCGAGGACGTCGTCACCGACCTGGGCAGCCATTCGACGGCGGTCATCACGATCAAGCGCGGCACGCAGAGAGAGGACTACAGCGTTCCAGTCGAAAACAAGCAACGGCGTGCAAACTTGGATTCTGCACAGGGGCAAGCACTTCATTAATTCGGGGAAGGCTCATCGGGAGCGGGGGAGGGAACTGTGAAATACCGGACAGGATGTCGGGCGACGGCTTTTGCCGTGGGACTTTGGGGCGGGAGCAGCAAGGCGGGGCGAGGAGGCAGCGGCTGGCGAAAGCCGTTGCGGCTCTTCGCTTCCCTTGCGCTGCTCATGTTGGGCGCGTCGGGCTTCCTGCTGGCGCCGGGCCTGCTCGGCGAGGCGAGCGCGCAGCGCCTGTTGCAGCTCAGCGGTGCCAAGCGCTCGACCACGCTCACGGTCGCGGTCGGCAAGACCGAGGACGTTCGCATCGACGCGGCCTTTACGGACATCACCATCGGGGATTCCGAGGTGGCCGACATCTCGCCGCTGACCGACCGGACGATCTCGATCCTCGGCAAGAAGATCGGAACCACGCGGGTGACGCTCTACGCCGAGAACAAGAGCCAGATCGGCATTTTCGACGTCGAGGTGACCTACGATGTCACCCGCCTGGCACTCGAGATCGGCCATTTCAGCGAGGGCGGCATCAAGGTCTCCTCGGTCAACGGCCGCATCATGCTGTCGGGCACCGCGCGCGACGCGTCCACGCTCGACAAGGCCGTCATGATCGCCCGCCAATTCGCGCCCGATCCGATCAATACCGTGACCGTGCTGCAGGCCCAGCAGGTGATGCTCGAGGTCCGCTTCGTCGAGGCCTCGCGCCAGGCCGGCCGCGAGCTCGGCGTCCAGTGGAACAGCTTTGGGCAGAATACGCTCAGCAATGTGGGCACGCGGCTTCCCGCCAACCAACTGCCGGTCACGCAGCCCTCGGTCCCCAGCAACGGCACCTTTCAGCAGGCTTCGGGCTGCGCCGGGCACGGCGGCCCCAGCATTTTGTGCAGCCAGCTGCCGATCTCGCCGATCGTGGCCGCCGGCGTCCTCTCCGGGGCCGCGCCCTACGGTTTCCTGCTCGGCGAGCTCAATCGCGCCGGCCTTTCGATCGATGTCGCCCTCAACGCGCTCGAGCAGAAGGGCCTCGCGCGCAGCCTGGCGGAGCCGAACCTGGTCGCCTTGTCGGGCGACACCGCAAGCTTCCTCGCCGGCGGCGAGTTCCCGATCCCGGTCCCGGGCACGCTCGGATCGGTGACGATCGACTACAAGCGCTACGGCGTCGGGCTCGCCTTCACGCCGACCGTCCTGCGCGGCTCCCTCATCAACCTCAAGATCGAGCCGGAGGTCAGCCAGCTCGATACCAGCCATCCGATTCAGGTCGCCGGCATCTCGGTCCCGCCCCTGATCGTGCGCCGCGCCAGCACCACAGTCGAGCTGCGCGACGGGCAGAGCTTCGTGATCGGCGGCCTGTTGCAGAACAACAGCAACACCGCGCAACAGCAATTGCCTTGGCTCGGCGACGTGCCGGTGCTCGGAGCGCTGTTCCGCAGCGCCGAATATCAGAAGAACGAGACCGATCTCGCCATCATCGTCACGCCGCGGCTAGTGCGGCCGATCCCGCCCGGAACCCCGGTCAAGACGCCGCTCGACAATACGCTGCCGGCCAACGACATCGACTTCTTCCTCATGGGCAAGTCGGAAGTCACCCCGGCCGACGTGCGGATGGCGGTCGGTCAAACCCAGGCCGATGTGGGTCATGTGCTCGACCTTCCCAAAGGAGGCGCCAATGTGGTCGCGGTCAAGAACTGAGCCCGGGCGAGGGTTTAAATCCGTGCGCGGGCTCCTCGGCGCCATCGTGGTCGCCGTCCTGGCGAGCCCGCTGCTCGCCGGCTGCTCGGACATCTACTTCGACCGCCGCGACACGGTTGCGTTGGGGGCGGAAGATCACCTCGACACCAACCGGGTCGCGCAAATGATCGATCCGTGGCCGCGTGACGTCACCAGGCGCCAGATCGCGTTCGACGGCCAGAAGATGCAGTCGGCGGTCGAGCGCTACCGGACCAACCGGGTGATCCCGCCGGTCAACGTCACCACCAGCTCGGCCGCCTATCAGCAGGCCGAGCAGGCGGCCGCGACCACGCTGAACTCCACCAATCAGCAGTCGGCGCCGGCCGCCCCGGTCAAATGATGGTCGAGTGGATGCGATGACGATCGGCCGAACCAAGGGCGAAGCGGGCGTGACGCAGGTGGTCGTGGTGACCGCCGATCCCGCATTCGAGGAGATGGTTCGAACGACCTTCGGGGCGAGTCAGCAGATCGCGCTCTGCGTGCTGGCGGGCACGCTCGCGGCGGTCGAACGCAGCATCGATGCCGGTGCCGCAACGGTCGCAGTGATCGACCTCGATGCGGCAGCGGGCGATGATCTGCAGGCGCTCGAAAACTTGATGGCGCGCGAAGGCGTGCGGATGCCGGTGGTCGCGGTCATTCGTTCCGTCGACGCCGGCCTCGCGCGCACGCTGCTGCAGATGCGGGTCGCCGATTTCCTGGTCAAGCCAGTGTCGCCGGTCGAGCTGGTGCGCACCTGCGCGCGCGTCGCCCACGGGCCGGCCGCGGCGGCGACGACCGAAGCCCAGATCTACACTTTCCTGCCCGCTGTCGGGGGCGCCGGCGTCACCACGCTGGCGGTCCAGAGCGCCATGATCCTGCTCAACAACACACAGCGCGGAAAATCCTCGACCTGCCTGGTCGATCTCGATTTCCAGCACGGGGCATGCGCCGACTATCTCGACATCGAGCCGCGCCTCAATCTGGGCGAGATCGAGCCGCGTCCGGAGCGTCTCGATCGGCAGCTGCTCGAGGTCATGCTGTCGCACCATCCCTCGGGCCTGGCGGTGGTCGCCGCGCCGCATCACCTGGCCGAGATGCGCTCCTTCGATCCGGACGTCGTGACGCGGCTTCTCGATCTGGTCTCGTCGAACTTCGACTATGTGGTGTTCGACATGCCGCGCACCTGGTTCTCCTGGACCGACAGCGTGCTGCTCGGTTCCAACAATCTGTTCATCGTTTGCGAGATGACGGTGCCGGGCCTGCGTCACGCCAAGCATCTGGTCGAGGCCATCCACGAGCGGCTGGAGGACGGGCCGAAGCCACGGGTCATCGTCAATCGATTCGAGCAGCGCTTTTTCTCCTCGGGGCTGCGCAAGGCGGATATCGAGCAGGTGCTCGGCGAATCGTTCGCCGGCTGCGTGCCCAACCAGTACAGCCTGGTGCGCGAGGCGATCGACCGCGGGGTTCCGATCGACGAGGTCAAGCCGGGCAACCAGGTGACGGGCCAGCTGCGCAAGCTGATCCTGCCGCCGGCCGCCGCCAAGGCACCGCCGCGCGCGGAGGCCGGATCGGCGCCAAAGGCCAAGGTGTCGTTGGCGCGGTGACGCGCCGTCTTAGTTCGCTGCCGCGCTTGAGGAACCAAGAATGGTCGGTCGTTTCACCGTTCGTCGCGCCAATCAGGCGGACCCCGGATGGACCCCGGAGGAGCCTTCGCCCGCGTCCGCGGGCGAAACCTGGACGGTGTTTCCGGAACCGGCGGTCGAGCCTCCTGCCGCCAACTCGCTGCTCAGCGACAAGCTGCTTGACGCCAAGGTCCGCCTGCATCGCCGGCTGATCGAGGAGATCAACCTGCAGGCGCTGGAACGGCTGCCCGAGGACGAGATCAAGTCCCACGTCCTGCAGATGGTGAGCCAGTACATCCTGGTCGAGCGCCTGCCGCTCAACGCCCAGGAGCTCAACGGCTTCGTCTCGGAAATTCTCGACGAGATGACCGGGCTCGGGCCGCTCGAACCGCTGCTCAAGGACCCGACCGTGAACGACATTTTGATCAACGGTCACGAATGCGTCTATGTTGAGCGCGGCGGCGTGCTGGAGCCGTGCGGCGTGCGTTTCAAGGACGAGCAGCACCTGCTGCGCATCATCAACAAGATCGTCTCGGCGGTAGGGCGGCGGGTCGACGAATCGCATCCGATGTGCGACGCGCGCCTCTTGGACGGCTCGCGCGTCAACGTGGCGGTGCGGCCGATCGGCGTCGACGGGCCGCTGGTGTCGATCCGTAAATTCTCCAAGAAGCCGTTCAACCTGAACAAGCTGGTCGATGTCGGCGCGCTGCGGCCGCAGATGGCGGAGGTCCTGGCGGCGGCCGTCAAGGCGCGCATGTCCACCATCATTTCCGGCGGCACCGGTTCCGGCAAGACCACCATGCTCAACGCGCTGTCGGCCTTCATCTCCGAGAAGGAGCGCCTGCTTACCATCGAGGACGCGGCCGAGCTGCAATTGCAGCAGCCCCATGTCGGACGCATGGAGACGCGCCCGCCCAATCTCGAGGGCAAAGGCGAGATCCGGCAGCGCGAGCTGGTCAAGAACGCGCTGCGCATGCGGCCCGACCGCATCATCCTCGGCGAGTGCCGCGGCGAGGAAGCCTTCGACATGCTGCAGGCCATGAATACCGGCCACGAAGGCTCGATGGCGACCGTGCACGCCAACACGCCGCGCGATGCCTTGACCCGCCTGGAGCAGATGATCGGCATGGCCGGCCTGCCGATGACGGTGGCCTCGATCCGCGGCCAGATCGCCGCCGCCATCCGGCTCATCGTTCAGCTGCAACGGCAGTCCGACGGCAAGCGCAAGGTCACGAGCGTTGCCGAGGTGACCGGGCTCGAAGGCGACATCATCCAGATGCAGGAGATTTTCAAATATGTGCGCACCGGCACCGGGCCCGACGGGACGGTGATGGGCCATTTCCAGGCGACCGGCGTGCGCCCGCGCTTTCTCGCCGACCTCGTCACCATGGGGGTCAAGATTCCGGGCGCCTATTTCGATCCCTCGCAACCGCTCTGATGGCCGATGTCGTCGTTCAACTTTGACCCGATCTATCTGATCTACGTCTTGGTGGCGGCGTCGGCCGCGCTGTTCGCCGAGGGCTTCTATCTGCTCTGCTTCACCGGGGCGAGCTACCGCAACAACGTCAACCGCCGCCTGAAGCTGCTCAAGGACCAGCCGGACCGGGAGAGCATCCTGATCCAGCTGCGCCGCGAGCGCGGCCTGACCGGAGCGGGCGGCTACAGCCTGAAATCCGTCAACTTCAACCAGTTGGTGCTGCAGTCGGGCCTCACCTTCGGCATCGGCCGCTTCGTGCTGCTGGTCGCGGTCGGGGCAATGGTCGCCTTCGCGGCCGCGCTGGTCATTCGCGGCAGCCTGATCCAGGCGCTGCTGATCGCGCTGTTCTGCGCCACGCTGCTCCCGCTCCTGGTGCTGCGCATCCTGCGCAGCCGCCGGCAGAAGGCGTTCGGGGCGCAGTTCCCCGACGCTCTCGACATGATCGTGCGCAGCCTGCGCGCCGGCCATCCGGTGCCGATCGCGATCTCGATGGTGGCGCGCGAGATGCGCGACCCCATGGGCAGCGAATTCGGCATCGTGGCGGACGAGATCACCTATGGGGCGGACCTCGAGACCGGCTTGCGCAATCTCTATTTTCGGGTCGGCCAGGATGATCTGCCGCTGTTCGTCACCGCGGTCGCGATCCAGGGCACGACCGGCGGCAATCTCGGCGAGATCCTGCAGAACCTGTCCACCGTCATCCGCGAGCGCTTCAAGATGCGCCGCAAGATTCGCGCGCTGGCCGCGGAGGCGCGGGCCTCGGCCCTGATCCTGTCGTCGCTGCCCATCGTCATGTTCTTCGTCATTCAGTTCGTGACCCCCGAATTCTACGCGAGCGTGTGGGACGAGCCCTTGACCAAGAAAGCGCTTGCGGTCGCCGGCTGCTGGATGGGGGTCGGCAATTTCATCATGTACCGGCTGGTGAACTTCAGGGTCTGACCATGGACAGCGTCTCCGACATTGTGGCCGGCGTGTTCTCCAACGGCTCGGCGCTGATGCTCGCCGTGCTGGTGTTCCTGGCGACCGCGGTCCTGACCTTCGGGCTGATGGCGGCGGTGCGGGTGCGCGGCTCGGTCAAGCGCCGGGCCGCCGGCATCGCGGCGCTGGCCGGCAATGGCGTGGATCAGGAGCCGGTCTCGCTGCGGCATTCGAGTGTCAAGGCGGCCCAGCGGGTTCTCGACTACACCACCAAGCACTTCGGCAACGCCGACGAGAGCAATGCGAAAGTGCTGCGCCAACGCATGATCCGAGCCGGCATATTCGATCCGCGCGCGGTCGGCTATTTTTTCGTCATACGGTTGGGGTTGGCGATCGTGCTGGCGATGGCGGCATTTGTCGTCGTCCCGATGTTCATAACGCTCGCCGCATCGGTGTTCTGGCTGTCGGTGCTGATCGGGGGCGTGCTGGGCTATGTGGGTCCTAGCTTCTATATCGATCGGCGCATCAATTCGCGGCGCGACGAGCATCGCGCCGGCTTCCCGGATTTCATGGACCTTCTGGTCGTGTGCGCGGATTCAGGCCTCAGCATGGAGGCCTCGCTCGAGCGGGTCGGCGGCGAGCTCGCCGACACCTATCCATCGCTCGGCGCCAACATCCACATGACAAACCTCGAAATCCGCGCGGGGCGCACCATGACCGAGGCGCTCGAGCATTTCGGCGACCGGCTTGGCCTCGAGGAGGCGCGCTCGTTTGCCACCCTCATTCAGCAGTCGGCCGAGCTCGGCTCGAGCATCACGGATGCGCTGCGCGTCTATAGCGACGACATGCGCCACAAGCGGCTCTCGCGGGCGGAGGAAAAGGCCTACAGCCTGCCAGCGAAGCTCTCGGTGCCGATGATGGTGTGCATCTTCCCGGTCATCTTCGTGGTCATCCTGCTGCCCGTCGTCGTGCGCCTCTACACCCACCATTACTGAGCGCGGGTGCGACCCGGCCGCCTGCGGTTTTTCGGCCACCGGCGATAGTCCTTTGAGATTGCTCGTTATTTCGCCCGCCTCGGAGGTTCCCCCAGGGCGAGGGAATCTTAACCATCGTGGCCTAGCCTGCCGGAAGAGGTTGCTTTCCAGGGCCGTCTCGGGGATCGCGCGCGCCTTGCGCCCCGGGCGGCCCGAAATCGCGTCGCCGCGCGGAGCCAGGTCGATGAGTTGGAGTTGCGGTCGAGTTGTCCTGGCGGCGGCGTGCCTGATTTGGCTCAGCGGCTGCGAGACATCGACCAAGCTCGGCGACCTTTTCCATTCCAAGCCCGACGACCAGGCGACGTCGGCCCTGGCCGACGCTACCGCCCCGGATCCGGCCACCACCGGCTCGGTCGGGTCGCCGCCGGCTCCCGATGATGGATTGCTCGGCAGCGACCCGAGCGATGATCTCGCGCTCGGCAAGAAGCAATATCGGGCCGGCAATTTCGGCGTCGCCGAGCGCTATTTCCGCCGCGCGGTCGAATTCCATCCGCGCGACGCGGAAGCCTGGGTCGGCTTGGCGGCGTCCTATGATCGGCTGCGCCGGTTCGACCTCGCGGACCGCGCTTATGACCAAGCCGTCGCCATCATCGGGCCGACCCCGGAGGTGCTCAACAACCGGGGCTACTCCTACATGTTGCGCGGCGACTACCGGCGCGCCCGCTCGACCCTGCTGGCGGCTGCCGCCAAGGACCCGAAGAACCCCTATATCAGGAACAATCTCGATCTCCTGGATAAGAGCTTCCGCGGCGGCAAGGCGGTGCAATAGGCGAGGCGGCGCGCCTGCGTCCAGCGCTCGGCGCGCCGCAGCTGCGCGTGCTGTGGCCCTTGCCGTCTGGCATTGGCTGCCCAGATTGGGTATCAGGACGCAAGCTTCATCGGCCGCATGACCCCGCTTTCGCGGGGGCAGGCCTTGTCCGAAAAGTCTGCAGCCCGCCTGCGCGCGGGGGATGCTTTTTGGGATCAACTTCATTTGCGGGCACAGCAATGTTCGACGCCTTCCGGAAATTCCTGTCCGACGTCACGGCCGGCGACAAGCCTGCGCACCGGTTCGAGGACAATGATTATCGCCTGGCGGCGTCGGCGCTTCTGGTTCACGCAGCGGCGATCGACGGCGAGGTTTCGCCGGTCGAGCGCGAGCGGCTGCATGCGATCATCAAGCAGGGTTTCGATCTCGACGAGGAGGCGACCGACGAGCTGGTCGCCGAGGCGACGGCGGCCGAGCACCAGGCGGTCGATCTCTATCACTTCACCAGCCTCATCAACCGCTCGCTGGACGAAGCGGGCCGGCGCCGCGTGGTCGAGATGATGTGGGAGATCGTCTACGCCGACGGCCGGGTCACCGAGTTCGAGGACAATCTGCTCTGGCGCGCCGCCGACCTGCTCGGCGTTTCTTCCCGCGAGCGGATCGAGCTGCGCCAGCAGGTCGCTGACGCGCAGGCGCGGGGTGGCCGGGAGGGGTGAGGTCGCCATGGCGGAGTTGCGTCCCGTCACCCTGATCACCGGGGCTTCCGCCGGTATCGGCAATGCGCTCGCCCGCATCTTCGCGAAGAACGGCCACGAAGTCGTCCTGGTGGCGCGGCGCGAGCAGTTGTTGACGGGGCTGGCGGACGAGATCGCCGCCACTGGGGCGGTGCGGCCGACGGTGTTGCGCGCCGATATATCGCGCATCGACGCGGCGCGCCGGATCGGCGAAGCGCTCGCCGCCGGCGGGCTCGAGCCCGAGATCGTGGTCAACAATGCGGGCTTTGGCCTGCTCGGCGCCGCCGCCGCCCTCGACCGCGGCGAGCAGCTTGCCATGATCGATCTCAATGTCCGCGCGCTGACCGACCTGTCGCTGGCCTTCATCGATGCGCTGGCGCGCCGCAAGGGCGGCATCCTCAACGTCGCCTCGGTCGCGGCGTTCATGCCCGGCCCCGGCATGGCGGTGTATTACGCCACCAAGGCCTATGTGCTGTCCTTCTCGGAGGCGTTGCATCATGAACTCGCCCCCAGGGGGGTGCGGGTGACGGCGCTTTGTCCCGGTCCGGTCGCGACCGAGTTTCAGGCGCGCGCCGGCATCAAGACCCTGAAGCTCGCGCGCTTGATCGGGCGTTCCGCCGATCGGGTCGCTGCCGACGGCTACAAGGGGCTGCAGGACGGCGCCCGCGTGGTCGTGCCCGGCTTCCCCAACCAGGTGGCCGCGGTGCTTGCCCCGCTGCTGCCGCGCAGCTTCGTCCTGCGGATGAGCCATTCCCACAACCGCGACCGCACGTGACTCCATGACCAAGTGATTCCATGACGCTGCCCTGCCTGATCGTCCTGCACCAGGAGAGTTCGACGCCCGGCCGGATCGGGCACGCCCTGACGCAACGTGGCGTGCCGCTCGACATTCGCCGTCCGCGCTACGGCGATCCGCTGCCGCCGACGCTCGCGGCGCACACCGGTGCGATCATTTTCGGCGGCCCGATGAGCGCCAACGATCGCGATGACTTCCTGCGCCGCGAGATCGATTGGCTCGCGGTCCCGCTGGCGGAAGGAAAGCCGTTCCTGGGGATTTGCCTCGGCGCCCAGATGCTCGCCCATCAGCTCAGCGGCAGGGTCTACCCGCACCCGCTGGGACACGCCGAGGTCGGCTACTATCCGATCCGCCCGACCGCGCTCGGGCGCAGCATCTGCGAGCCGTGGCCCGATCACGTCTATCAGTGGCACCGGGAAGGATTCGATCTGCCGGGGGGCGCCGATCTGATCGCGGAAGGCGACACCTTTCCGGTGCAGGCCTTCCGTTACGGCGGCAGAGCCTTCGCGCTGCAGTTCCATCCCGACGTGACCCATGCCACGATCTGTCGCTGGACCACGCGCGGACATGAACGCACATTGCTGCCCGGCGCCAAGCCGCGCGCCGACCATTTCGCCGACCGCGCCGTGCACGACCTCGCGGCCCGCGCCTGGCTCGCGGCGTTCCTCGATCATTGGCTGGGGGCGGCGTCGGAGTCGAGTGCGGCTACGCCAGGCGGCCGTTTGCCTGCAGGCGGGCGACCACCAGATGCAGCAGGCGGAAGCCGAACTGGGGGTTCTGGAAATAGAGCTCCTTGAACTGATCGTAGTCGATCACCGCCGCGTCGACATCGGTCTTGCAACGCACCGTGTGGGTGCGCCGGCCGTCGGGCGTGAACAGCCCGATCTCGCCCAGGAGCGTACCGCCGCCCAGGGTCTTGCCGAGGTCCGGAATCTCGACCTCGCCGGTAACGACGTAAAAGGCGGCGGTCGCATATTCGCCGCGCTCCATCATGACGTCGCCGGCCTTGAAGCTCTTCGGGCGCGTATAGGGCAACAACCAATCGGCGTTCATGTCGCCCTTGACCGCGGCATCGATGTCGCGAACGAGCTTCAGCATGTCGTGGAGCCGCCATGCATTCATCGGCAACAGGATCAGATTGAGGGCGAAGGTCGGGTAAGTCCCGTGCAGGAAGCTGTAGCCCATCGCCAGAGCGTTGGCCACGATGGCGGCTACGCGCAGCGGGATGATGGTCCGGGAATTGGCTGCATAGAGGCTCGCGGCCGCAGCCGCGATGCCGATCAGTTCCGCGAAGTAAGGTTGCATGGACAGGTGCCCCCGCTGGTTCGAGCCCGGCAGCGTGCCGCGCAGCATAGTCCGCTCGCGCGGCGGTCGCCCGGCGAAATGTCTCCTGCGCGGCAGTTCGGGGGTTGAGGGCGCCAGGCGCAGGCGCGGCCGGCCGGATAGGCGGGGTGGTGGAGCCGGGGAGGATCGAACTCCCGACCTCCTCATTGCGAACGAGGCGCTCTCCCAGCTGAGCTACGGCCCCGCAACCGGTCCCGGTCGGCCCGAAATATCCTGGCGCATGATATCTCGGCGCAACCTGGCCACAAGCCGGCATAGCCGGCCGCGATCGCACAACGTGTGCTCGCTTGCGAGAGCGGCCATTTACGAAGCTGGCCCCGGCAGTGTCAAGAAGCAGTGTTGGAAAGCCTCACAATCGACCCGATTGGCCGCCCCGACAGGCTTGCCGACCCGGAGCGGGGACGCTACACGTCGGCAGGCCTCATTGCACACGAATCAGCCATGCGCGCGCTCCTCGACGTCATCCTCATCGTGCTCGATCTCTACATCTATATCGTCATCGCGGCGGCGGTATTGTCGTGGCTGGTCGCCTTCAACGTGGTCAATCCGCGCAACCAGTTCGTGGCGCTGATCGGCGATTTCCTGTATCGCATCACCGAGCCGGTCCTGGGCCCGATCCGCAAGACGCTCCTCAATCTGGGACTCAACCTGGGCGGCATCGATATCTCGCCGATCATCCTGTTCCTGATCATCATCCTGATTCAGCGGGTGATCATTTACTACATCTACCCCAACGTATTCTGATGCCGCCGTGGCGCATCGCGCCCGACGGCCTGACGGTGGTGGTGCGCGTGACGCCCAGAGGCGGCCGCGATGCCATCGACGGCATTGCGGATCTGGCCGACGGAACCTGCGTGCTGAAAGTTCGGGTACGCGCGGCCGCCAGCGAAGGCGCGGCGAATGCGGCGCTGATCGAGCATCTCGCCGATGTGCTCGGCGTCGCGCCGCGAAATGTCGACCTGGTGGCCGGGGCGCGCGGGCGAATCAAGACGCTGAAAATCGGCGGGTCCGGCCCGGCACTGGCGGCGGCCCTTGAGAGAATTTGCTCACTCTAGCCCGCATCTTCTGGCTGAAAACCGGGTTCGCGCTCGCTTTTGCGAGGGCATGCTTTTTTCAGGAAAATGCTTTATGCCGCCGCGGCGGGGCGACGGATCAGGAACGATGGGCGCACGGATCATCGACGGCAAGGCGATCGCGGCCGAGCTGCGGGGCAAGGTCGCGGCCGAGGTGCAGCGCCTGTCCAACCGGCACGGCCTCGTGCCCGGCCTCGCCGTCGTATTGGTTGGCGCCGATCCGGCGAGCGAGACCTACGTGCGCAGCAAGACCAAGGCGGTGCTGGAAGTCGGCATGCGCTCGTTCGATCACCGGCTGCCCGAGGAGACATCGCAATCCGAGCTCATCGCCTTGGTGCAAAAGCTCAACGCTGAGGCGGCCGTGCACGGCGTTCTGGTGCAGCTGCCGTTGCCGCCGCAGATCGAAGCCCTCAGCGTGCTGACCGCACTCGACCCGGGCAAGGATGTCGACGGCTTCAGCCCAGTGAATATCGGCCGGCTTACCGCTGGCCTGCCCGGATTCGTGCCCTGCACGCCGCTTGGCTGTGTGCTGCTGGCCAAGAGCGTGCATGCCTCCTTGGCGGGTCTCGAAGCGGTGGTGATCGGCCGTTCCAACGTGGTCGGCAAGCCGCTCGCGCAATTGTTGCTGGCCGAGAACGCCACCGTGACGGTGGCGCATTCGAAGACCCGCGATCTGGCGGCGGTCTGCGCGCGCGCCGATCTGGTCTTCGCCGCCACCGGCCACCCCGAGATGGTCAAGGCCAGCTGGATCAAGCCGGGCGCGACCGTCATCGATGTCGGCATCAATCGCGTCACCGGACCGGGCGGCAATTCGCGCCTGGTCGGGGACGTGGCATTTGCCGAGGTGAGCGAGGTCGCGGGCGCCATCACGCCGGTCCCGGGCGGGGTCGGGCCGATGACCATCGCATGCCTGCTGGTGAATACGGTACGGGCGGCCTGCCTCAATGCCGCCCTGCCGCCTCCGGCCGTATAAGGGGCGGCTCAGCCGCTCCACGGCTCAGCCGCTCCGCGGTTCAGCCGCTCCGCGGTTCAGCCGCTCCACGCATAGGCGACCTTGTCGAGCACGCGGGTGCCGAAGCGCTCGGACGAGCGCGCCACCGCCTTGCCGCCGAGCGAGCGGTAGAACTCGACCGCCGGCGCGTTGTCCGACAGCGCCCAGACCACCATGCTCTGCAATCCGCTTTGGGCGAGGTCGCGTCGCACCGCGGAGAACAGCTTGTGGCCGAAGCCCAAGCCCTGGAACTCGGGGCGCAGATAGAGCTCGTAGATTTCCCCATCGTAGTAGAGGCTACGTGCGCGATTGCGGCCGTAATTGGCGTAGCCCGCCACCATGTCGCCGAAACCCAGGATCGAGATGCGGCTGCCCTTGCGGATCGCGCTGTCCCACCAATGGGCGCCGCGCCGGTTGATGAGCTTGTCGAGCTCCGGGCCCGGGATGATGCCCTGATAGGCCGCCCGCCAAGCTTCGTCATGGGTCGATGCGATGGCGCTTGCGTCCGCGGCCTTGGCGCGTCGGACCTCGATTAAGGTCGTGCTCATGAGCGAATTCAAGCAAGCGCCCGGGCGCCCTTCAAGCCCAATATTTAACAATCGGTTAACAGGGCGAACCCGGCGCGCAAAATGGCCCTCGCGCCGGGCCTTTGGAGGCCAAAAATGCAGCAAAGATCGCGGGCTGCGGCAGATGTTGCAGCCAGGACACGCTGCTGGAGAATTTTGCACGATCCGCAGCCGCGATCGGCTGAGCCGGAAGGCGCGCTATGGATTGTGACGAATCGATTGCAGCGGCTGTGTCCCGGCCGAAGCCCCGGACCCGCCCGGCGCCTCACACGCTCTGCGCTTCGGCCCGGCGCACTTCCTTCTTGCGCTCGTTGGGGTCGAGCAGCTTCTTGCGCAGCCGGATCGATTTCGGCGTCACCTCGACCAGCTCGTCATCCTCGATATAGGCCATCGCCTTTTCGAGCGTCATGCGGATCGGGGGGGTCAGGCGGACCGCCTCGTCCTTCGAGTGGGTGCGGATATTGGTGAGCTTCTTGCCCTTGAGCACATTGACCTCGAGGTCGCTGCCGCGGGTATGCTCGCCCACGATCATACCGCGATAGACCTTCCAGCCGGGCTCGATCATCATCGGGCCGCGGTCCTCCAGGTTCCAGAGCGCATAGGCTACCGCTTCGCCGCCGTCGGTGGAGATGAGGACCCCGTTGCGACGTCCGGTGAGCTCGCCCTTGTAGGGCGCATAGGCGTGAAACAGCCGATTGAGAACTGCGGTGCCGCGGCTGTCGGTCATGAGCTCGCCCTGGTAGCCGATCAGCCCCCGGGTGGGCGCATAGAACACCAGCCTGACGCGTCCGCCGCCCGAGGGGCGCATCTCGACCATCTCGGCTCTGCGTTCGGCCATCTTCTGGACCACGATCCCTGAGAATTCCTCATCGACGTCGATCACCACTTCCTCGATCGGCTCGTTCAGTTCGCTGGTCTCTGCATCACGCTCGAGCAGGACCTTCGGCCGCGACACCGCCAGCTCGAAGCCCTCCCGGCGCATGGTCTCGATCAATATTCCGAGCTGCAGCTCGCCGCGGCCCGCAACCTCCACCGCGTCCTTGTCCGCCGATTCGGTGACCTTGAGGGCCACGTTGCCCTCGGCCTCGCGGAACAGGCGGTCGCGAATCATGCGGCCCGTCACCTTGCTGCCTTCGGTGCCGGCGAGCGGGGAATCGTTGACCCGGAACGTCATTGCAAGGGTCGGCGGGTCGATCGGCTGGGCCGGCAGCGGGGTCGTGACCTCGGGGGCGCAGATGGTGTGGGAGACGGTCGCTTCCGGCAGACCCGCCACCGCCACGATATCGCCCGCCAAGGCCTCCTCGATCGGCTGGCGCTCCAGCCCGCGAAACGCCAGAACCTTGGTCACCCGCCCCTCCTCGACCAGGTTTCCCTGGCGATCGAGCACCTTGACGCTCTGGTTGGGCTTGATCGAGCCCGACGAGATGCGGCCCATGACGATGCGCCCGAGATACGGATTGGCTTCCAGGATGGTGCCCAGCATGCGGAACGGCCCGGTCTCGATGGCGGGCGGTGCCACATGGCGGATGACGAGGTCGAACAGGGGAGCCATGGATTGCTTCGGCCCTTCCGGGCTCTCCGCCATCCAGCCTTCCTTGGCGGAGCCGTACAGCACCGGAAAATCGAGCTGCGCCTCGGAAGCGTCGAGCGCGGCGAACAAGTCGAAGACTTCGTTGGCAACCTGCGAAGGCCGTGCGTCCGAGCGATCGACCTTGTTGATGGCCACGATCGGGCGCAACCCGACTTTCAGCGCCTTCGACACCACGAACTTGGTCTGCGGCAGCGGGCCCTCGGCGGCATCCACCAGCACGATGGCGCCTTCCACCATATTGAGGATGCGCTCGACCTCGCCGCCGAAATCCGCGTGCCCGGGCGTGTCGACGATGTTGATGCGGGTGTCGTGCCAGGGCAGCGACGTCACCTTCGACAGGATGGTGATCCCGCGCTCGCGCTCGAGATCGTTGGAATCCATGGCGCGTTCGGCCACCCGCTGGTTGTCCCGGAAAGCGCCGGATTGCTGCAGGAGGCGGTCCACCAGCGTAGTCTTGCCATGGTCGACATGCGCGATGATGGCAATATTGCGAAGCTTCATGGCGAGGCGCGTCAAATCCAGGGTGTAAAGCGCGTGAAAACGCGGGCGTCAAAACCAATCACGGGCCCCTGAGGGCCCGTGGCGCCCCCGTATATAACCACCAAGCCGAGGGACGCAATGCAGGGCGACTCACATTGTCAGGTTGCCGACACTGTAAGGCAGCTCGTTTTTTGAATTGTGACGCTTCTGAAAACTACTCCACCCCCTTGCCTTGCCGAGACGGCGAGGCGACCATGGGGTCGGATGGAGATTTGCGAGGTGCCGTGCGCTGCTCGATTGATATCCGCAACAAGCGTCGGGTGTTGTGCGTCTTCCCCCGGTATACCCCCTCCTTCGGCACCTTCAATCACGCCTATCGGCTGATGCGGGGCGTGCGCGCCTTCATGCCGCCGCAGGGGCTCCTGCTCCTTGCCGCCTATATGCCGGCGTCCTGGCAGGTCCGCATCATCGACGAGAACATCCGCTCGGCGACCGACGCCGAGATCGCCTGGGCCGACGTGGTCATGATCAGCGGCATGCACATCCAGGCGCCGCAGATCCGCGACATCGACCGCCGCGCCAAGGCGGCCGGCAAGGTCACGGCGCTGGGCGGGCCGTCGCCGTCCGCCTCGCCCGAAATGTATCCGGAGGTCGACTACCTGCATATCGGCGAGCTCGGCGATGCGACCGACGCGCTCATCGCGCGGCTCGACGCCAGCGTGACGCCGCCGCCCGCGCAGATCCGCTTCACCACGCACGAGCGCCTGCCGCTCGCCGACTTTCCGATTCCGGCCTACGACCTGGTGCCGCTGAAACGCTACATGATGGGCACGTTGCAGTTCTCCAGCGGCTGTCCGTATCGCTGCGAGTTCTGCGACATACCGGGGCTCTACGGCCGCCAGCCGCGCCTGAAGACGGCGCAGCAGATCACCGCCGAGCTCGATGCCATGCGGCGCCAGCGCGGGCACCCGACGTCGGTCTATTTCGTCGACGACAATTTCATCGGCAATCGCAAGGCGACCCGCGAGATGCTGCCGCATCTGGTGCAATGGCAGAAGCAGAATGGCTATCCGATGCTGTTCGCCTGCGAGGCGACGCTCAACATCGCCAAGCAGACGGAAGTGCTGGAGCTGATGCGCGAGGCGCAATTCGTCGGCTTGTTCGTCGGCATCGAGACCCCGGAGGCCGATGCCCTCAAGGCCATGCGCAAGGAGCAGAACGTCGCGCTGCCCATGATGCAGTCGATCAAGACGCTCAACGACTACGGGTTGGAGGTCACCTCGGGCATCATTCTCGGGCTCGACACCGATTCCGACGACACCGAGAGCCGCCTTCGGGATTTCATCGAATTGTCAAAAATCCCGATGCTGACCATCAACCTGCTGCAGGCCCTGCCGAAGACGCCGCTCTGGGATCGCCTCGCGCGCGACCAGCGCCTGGTCGACGACCCTGCGCGCGAAAGCAATGTGCGCTTCCTGCGGCCCTACGACGAAGTGCTGGCGATGTGGCGCCGCTCCATCGCCTATGCGAACGACCCCGAGCGACTGTTCGAGCGCTTCTACCATCAGGTCGACGCAACTTATGTGAACCGCAAGCTCGCGCCCGCCCGCGGTAAGCTCACCTGGCATAATCTCAGTGGCGCGGCCGTGCTGGCGTTTCGGATCATTCTCTATCTGGCGATCCTTTCGGACTACCGGCGGCCGTTCTGGCGCGCCGCGCGCCACGCGTTCCACCGCAAGCAGTACGACGGGTTTTTCGGCATCGGCGTCATCGGCTACCACCTCATCGAGTTCACCCGCGAGGCGTTGCGCGGCGAGCAGAACGCCTCGTTCTATTCGCAAGCCCGCAAGGACCGCGGCGCGGATGAGGCGGAGGAAATGGCGCCGGCCCGCAAATCCGCATAGCTGGAGAGCATATTGCGGAAAAGGCCTGCCCCCGCGAAGGCGGGGGTAGATACCGGTTTTCCGAAAAGGACATACGCCAGCGCAAAAAAAGGCGGAGCGCATCCCGACCCATTCGATCGGGGTGCGCTCCAGCCAGCCAAATCAACTTGCGCCCGACGGACGGCTCCAGGGGCCCCAGGTCACGTCTTTCGGCAGCGCTTCGCGCAGCATCAGCATTTCGCCGATCGTTTCCGAGGTGACGAGGCCGACGAACCGGCCCTCGGCATCGACCACCGCCACTGCGGGGGCCGACCTTCCCTGCAGCAGGCGCAGCGCATCCTCCAGGCACCGGCGATGATCGACGGTGGGCACTTTCGTAGTCATGACCTCGGCCACGCGGGCGTCCGGCCCGAGCTGCTTGAGGGCGCGGATGAGGTCGCCGCGGCCGAGCAGGCCGACCGGCCTGCCGGCGCCGTCGACCACAGGGAACTCGCTTTGGCTGGTCTGCAGCAGCGTCTGCACCGCCTCGTCCACATGCGCTTGCGGGGTCAGCCGCGCAATCTGCGTCATCATAGCATTGGTGACCGGCACGCCATGCGACATCGCCCGCAGCGCCACCATATGGGCCTCCGAGGCCGCCGCCAGATAGACGAAGATCGCAATGAAGATCAGCAGCGGATTGTAGAACAATCCGATGAAGCCGAGCAGGAAGGCGGCGCCCTGGCCGACCGCGGCGGCGATCTCGGTCGCGCGCGTATAACCCAGGCGGCTCGCCAGCAGCGCGCGCAGCACGCGTCCGCCGTCCATCGGGAAGGCTGGGATCATGTTGAACACGGCGAGAAACAGATTAACGATCGCCAGCCGATCGATCATGGAGTTGCGCGCATTGTCGACGCCGGCGAGCGTGCCGGGATCGAGATGGGCACCCGCCAGCACCACGAGCGCGAGCCCGATGACGACATTCACCGCCGGGCCTGCGATCGCGATCAGGAATTCCTGATAGGGCTCCTCGGGTATGCGCTCGAGCCGCGCCACGCCGCCGATGGGCAGGAGCGTCACGTCGGGTGTCGCGACCCCGAAGGCGCGCGCCGTGAAGATGTGGCCGAATTCGTGCGCGAGCACGCAGGCAAACAACAGCACCATGAAGATGAGCCCGGTCCAGGCCTCATCGGGGCCGCCCGATGCGTAATCCGCCGCGAAGATCCATCCCAGGAACAAGAGGAATGTGATGTGGATGCGAACCGCCGTTCCGGCGATCGTGCCGATATTCAACGACCAGCGCATGGAACCCTCGTGAGGCCGCTATTCTTGCTCTCTCTAGGTAGTGGTGGCGCGCGGGGTTTGCGAGTGGCGGGCGGCCATCGGTCCATGGCAGGATCGATCCGTGCACGGTCGATCCCCGCGGTGCTCGATAAAGAGGCTACACAAAAGAGGCTACATATATGGGACAAAAGCTGTCTGGTGACGCGCGCAAAGCAGCGCTGGCGGGGCTCGCCGGCTGGAGCGAGGTCAAGGGCCGCGACGCCATCACCAAGAAATTCGTGTTCCGCGATTTCAACGAGGCCTTCGGGTTCATGACCCGCGCGGCGCTCGTGTCCGAAAAGCTCGACCACCATCCCGAATGGTTCAATGTCTACAAGAATGTCGAGGTCACGCTCGCGACCCACGATGCCGGCGGCGTGACCGAGCTCGATATCGAGCTCGCCGAAGCAATGGATCGGCTGGCTTCGTAGAACGAGCGCGCGGCGAGCGTCAGGGCTTGACGATCACCTTGCCCATGGCTTTGCGCTCGGTGAGCGCCTTCAAGGCCTGCGCCATGTCGGCCAGCGGATAGACCGCGTGAATGTGGCACGAAAGCTTGCCGGCCGCGCACCAGCGGGCGAGCTGGTCGAGGCTTTGCCGATAGGCTTGCGGGCGTTGTCTGACCCAGGCCCCCCAATAGACGCCGAGCACGCTGCAGCCCTTGAGGAGCGTCAGGTTGAGCGGCAGCTTGGGGATTTCGCCCGACGCAAAGCCCACCACCAGGTGCCGCCCCTCCCACGCGATGGCGCGCAATGCCGCCTCGCTATGGGGCCCGCCGACCGGGTCATAGATGACGTCGATCCCATGCGCGCCGCCGAGCCGCTTGAGCGCGTCCTTGAGGTCCGCCGTCGCGTAGTTCACCACCTCGTCGGCGCCGTGGGCGCGCGCGAAAGCGAGCTTGTCGTCGCTCGACGCGCAGGCGATGACCCGCGCCCCCATCTGCTTGCCGAGCTCCACGGCCGCGAGCCCGACACCGCCCGAGGCGCCGAGCACGGCCAGCGTCTCGCCCGGTTTGAGCGCGGCGCGGTCCTTGAGGGCGTGATAGGTCGTCCCATAGGTGATGTTGAGGCCGGCCGCGCGTTCGAGATCGAGGTCGACCGTGAGCTTGACCAGCTTCTCGGCCGGCATGGCGGCGTATTCGCGCGCCGCCCCGAAGGTCGTGTAGCCCAGCACCCGGTCGCCGGGAGCGAAATCCGTAACTCCGGCGCCCACTTGTTCGATCACGCCGGCAAACTCGCCGCCCGGCGAGAACGGCAGCGGCGGCTTGGTTTGATACTTTCCGGCGATGATCAGCGTGTCGTAGAAATTGAGCCCGACCGCCTTGATGTTCACGACCGCCTCGCCGGCGTCCGCGGTCGGGGCCGGCAGGTCGGCAAGCACCAGATCGTCGGGACCGCCGGGATGGGTGCAGAGGATGGCTTTCACGGACGGACCAAGATATGGCAGGGACCTTTTCGGTCTCCTAACACAAGGGCCGCGGATCGCGAACTGGGACACGTGGCGGCGAAAAAAAATGTACAATGGCGGCGTTCCGGTGCGACCCGATTTGACTCCCCGAAGGCCGCCTTCACATTGCCGAATTCGTAAGGATTCCATGGCCTTTGAGGGGCCTTCGGGCGATGGCCGAAGCGGCCAAAGCAGGGGAAGGGACGATGCTCATGATTCGCTCATTCGATGTTTGCGCATGGCGGGCGGCGCTGCCGCTCGCGCTTGCGGCAGCACTTGCGGGTTCGTCCGCCGCCCGCGCGCAACAACAAGCTCCGGCGCAGGCGCCAGCGGCCGCCAAGCCGGCCGCCGCACCCGCCAAGCCTGCCCCCGCGCAGACGGCCGCCGCCACTCCCGGCGACCCGCAGCCGACCTTGCTCGGCCAATACGGGGACTGGGGCGCCTACACGGCCACCATGCGGGACGGCCGCAAGGTGTGCTTCTCGATCGCCAAGCCGAAATCGGCGCAGACCAATCCGGCCGGCCGCAAGCGCGACCCGGCCTATGCGTTCGTCGCCGACCGGCCGGCCGAGAACGTGCGCAACGAAGTTTCGGTGATCATCGGCTATCCGTTCAAGGCCAGCACTGATGCGGCCGCCGAGATCGGCAGCGACAAATTCGCCATGTACACCCTCAACGACGGCGCCTGGATCAAGAACGTCGCCGAAGAAGCCCGCATGGTGGACGCCATGCGCAAAGGGAGCGACCTGACCGTCAAGGGAGTCTCCCGCCAAGGCACCGAATCGACCGACCAATATTCCCTCAAGGGCTTGAGCCAGGCCGTCGACCGCGCCGCTCAAGAGTGCAAATAGCCTTCGTCGAAGCGCGATCACGTCCGTCCGCCGCGCTGCCAGCGCCGGTTGAGTTTTCCCCGCTCTTCACAAAGAGGTCGGCCTTGCCGCGCGCCCCGAACCTTGCGTGGTGGCAAGGCCCCATGCTGAGTTAAGCGGCTGTCATCATTTTGTCGTGTGCCCTGGTGTGGGGATCAGTCGCGTGAGCCGGTGGACCGCAGCGTTGCTGCTTGGGACCGCGGTGGGCATTTCCGCCGGTGGCGGAAGCGCGCGTGCTGGTTCCTTGGCGGACGCGCTCGCGGCCGCATTCAGCCCCAGCCCGCATTCGCCGGCGTCAGGCAAGGCGCAAAAGAACGCCGAGCACCCCGCCAAGCATCAGGTCCGCAGGCATCCGCACGAAGGCAAGCCGCCGGTCGCCACGCCGACGGTGCCTGATCCGCAGCCAGTCGCGTCACCCAAGGCACCGCCTGCCGGCCCAGCCAACCCCGGTCTGGTGTCGACCCGCGTGGAAGTAACCACGTTGAAGCCGCACAGCGTGCAAACCTTCGCTGTGCTGCCGCCCGGGGCCCCCCCGGTCGCGCCCGCCGCGGACAGCAAGGAAGCTCCGCGTCCCGACTTTGACGGCAGTCACGAGCCGGTTCCGCGGCAGGCGGCGGCGCTGCTGGTCGAGGAGGCTGCCGCCAAGGCGTCGATCGTGCCCGCGCCGGCTCCCCTCCCGGCGCCGGTCGCGCCGCCGAGCCATGGCATGATCGTATTCGACCTGCTGCTGCTGCTGCTCGTCACCTGCGCCCTGGCCTCGCTCAATTCGCGATCCCGCGTTCGGCTGCCGGTGCTGCTGCGGCCCGCGCGGCGCGACCGGCTTCGCTCCCTGCTGACGAAGATCGACCGCCATCTCGGCGGCATGATCGGCCTGGCCGGCCGGGCCGACGCCGAATCACAAGGGCAAGCCGCGCCCGCGAGTTCCGCTGATGCATTCGTGCCGCATTGGAACGTGACCTGGGATTGCGGCGGCGTCGGTCCGGCGGGCCCGATGGCGGCTGCGCCGACCGAGCAATCAGGGCGCGACCGCGTTTACGAGCCCGATCGCGCGGGGCCGGAGCTCGAAGATCAGCTGGCGCGGATCGTCCAGGACCAGATCGTGGTTCCGTTGCGCAAGGCTTCCTGAGGCGCAGCGCTACCGGCCGCCCTTGAGCTCCTGATACATTTCGCTGATGAACCGGTCGGCGCTCGTTCCCGCGCCGGCGGGCAGAAGTCCGCCCGGGACCTTCGAATCAAACGGACCGGTCACATGCGCGGCCAGCACTTCTTGCTGGCTCTTCCCCTGCGCGATCATCTGCTGCACGGTTCCCTGCAAGGTCAGGATCATGTCGCGATAGGGTATGAGGTCGGTCCGGTTGATGATGGTGCCATGACCCGGAACCAGGCGCGTGTCCGGACCGGCCATTTTCATCGTGACGTCGAGCGCTTCCAGCATGCCCTTGAGCGAGCCGCCGTTGTTGATGTCGATGAACGGGTATCCGAAATTTCGGTAGTAGTCGCCGATCATCATCACGTTCGCATGTTCGAACATGATCGACGTGTCGCCGCCGGTATGCGCCGCTCTGATCGGGATAAGGTCGACGATCTCGCCGTTCATGTGAAATTTCACCGGACTACCCAGCCCATAGGTCACCACCGGAAATCCGGCCGGATCGAAGGCGGGCGCCGTGTTGCCGTTGACGGGGCGGGGGTTGCCCATTTCCTCGCGCAGCTCTTCGCGCGCGAGGATGGTGGCGCCCAGCTTGGCAAACTTCGCATTGCCGGCGGTGTGGTCGCGATGGATGTGGGTGTTGACCAGGAACCGAATGGGCTCGGTGCTGATGCGCCGCACCGCCGCCAGGACCTTGTCGCCAAGCTGCGCGTACTGGGCATCGACCATGAAGACGCCGTCAGGGCCGGCGAGCACGCCGATCCGGCCGCCCGCCGCATCTTCATGGGCCGGATCGAGCCCGGCCGAGCCGGACAGCATGTAGAGGTTCGGCGCGATCTTGTCGGTTCTGATCTCGATCGAATTGAAGTCGATGGCCTGGGCGAATGCGCTCACCGAGAGCGCCGCGACGGCCGGTATGGCCAACCCTAACCATGCGGATTTCATCGGACTTACTCCCTTTCGGAGCCGCGTGCTCAAGCGCCGCAGTTGAAGCTCGACATCGACGCTAGCATTGTGCTCGCAGGCGCGGAAGCCGAACCGGCGGCGCAGCGATTGCCTCGCCATTCCCGCCGATTTCGGCCTACACTCGGCTCCATGATCCGGGTTGGCATCGGGGGATGGGTCTTCAAGCCTTGGCGCGGCACCTTCTATCCGAAGGGCTTGCCGCAGGCGCGCGAGCTCGAGCACGCCAGCCGGGTGCTGACCACGATCGAGGTCAACGGCACCTTCTATGGTAGCCAGAAGCCCGAGAGCTTCCGCCGCTGGGCCGCCGAGACGCCGGACGACTTCGTGTTCTCGCTCAAGGGGCCGCGCTTCACCACCCATCGCGGCGTGCTGGCCGAAGCCGGGCCCTCGATCGAGCGGTTCTTTGCGAGCGGGGTGCTGGAGCTCAAGTCGAAGCTCGGCCCGATCCTCTGGCAGATGCCGCCGACCAAGGCCTTCGCGGGCGAGGACTTCGCGGCGTTCCTCGCCCTGTTGCCGAAAAGCCTCGACGGCCGCCCCATCCGCCATGCGGTCGAGGTCCGCCACGCGAGCTTTTGCATCGGCGAGTTCGTCACGCTGATGCGCCAGCACGCGGTGGCGATTGCCGGGGTCGAATCCGACAAGCATCCGCTGATCGCCGATGTCACGAGCGACTTCGTCTATCTGCGCCTGCAGCGGACGTCGGAAGATGTCGAAACCGGCTACCCCAAGGGCGATCTGGCGGCCTGGGTGAAACGCGCGCGTGTCTTCGCGGAGGGCGGGGCGCCGTCCGATCTGTCGACGCTCGCGCCGGCGCCGCGCGCGAAATCAAAACGCGACGTTTTCATCTACATGATCTCGGGCGCCAAGGTGCGGGCGCCGGCCGCCGCGCAGGCGCTCCTGGCGCAACTGAAATAGCGCGCGTACATGTTTTTTAAGCCACAGACCTTTATCGGCTGACTCCCTGGCGCGCCCAGCTCAATACCAACAGCCCGATACCCGTCACCGCTGCCAGCTCGGCCCAGAGAAATACCGCGAGATCTGCCCACACGCCGAGCGGCGGCCCGCCCGGCATGGCGTTTCGCAGCGCAGGCAGCGTGAACACCAAAGCGGCAAGCGCCCCTACCAGGGCTGCCTCCGGCTTCCGATGGCCAAGGAACACCAGAGAGCTGATCGTCAGCGAGCCGCAGGCGAGCACCACCATTGCCACATAGGCGGCGAGCGCGAAGAACATTTGCGCAGCCACGCGCCGAATATCCAAGCGCAAACGCATGTCGCCGACAGCGCTCTCCGAGGCTTGCGTGGCGCGGATCCGGTAGCCGAGCGTGCCTTCCCAGACAGTAACCTGGTGCGCAATGGGGTGTCCGATCTCGGAGGTGGCGCCAGTGCCTTCAATGGCCTGGACGCGTAGCGAGATGTGGTAGCGGTCGAACGGGTAACGCACCACACTGCCTCCGGCAAAGTTCAGCCTGATCGTCTCGGCTGCGATTGGCTGGTTGGCGCGGTATACTCGCTGCTCCACCAAGTCGTCGGTGGTCAGAACCACAGTCAGGTCACGATCGGGAGCATTCGGTTGACTGCCGAGCAGGGCGCGGTCGGGTGCAATCTCGACGCGGACCTGTATCGCAGCGTTGACGGGATCGACCGAGAGCGGCTCCAGGTAGATTTTGAGGCGCTGCGGCGTGTCCGGCCCCGCCTCGAAGCTCCGTTCTGACGGAAGCCCCGACAGGTCGACGGTCAGCAGCACCATGATGTAAACGCCCACGCCCAGGATCGCGAGCGTGAGCAGTGCCCAGATTCGTTGGCGATGCGGCGTGGGGTCCAGGCGTTCCGGGGAAGGCGCCCCTTCTCCGCGCCCGGCTTCGCCGGTCGCTACGGGCTCGGACGAAGCGTTCGGCATGGACGTCAACCTGGCGATCGATATCTTGTGGCGGATCAATGTGAGATTAGCCGGTCCTAACAAAGGGTGGAACCCCGCCGCCAGCGGTACCCTATTGTTTCGCGCCGGAAACCGCGCGCGATCCTGTTGAAGCTCGCGGGACTACGGCATGTTCCGCCAGCAGCCGGACGGCACCTGGCGGATTGTTCGATTCATCGCCCGCGACGCACCAAGGCGGGCGGCTGTCGTGCTGAGGGCCGGATTGCTCCGGCCCCCGGCATCTTCAAGACGACGCGCTCCCGCGCAAGCGCCGTTATTTCCCGGCTTTGTCCAGGATCGCGACCCCATAGGGATCGATGCCGATATTGGCCACTGTGGCGGCCACGGCCTTCTTCTGCAAATCGATCACGAAGGCGGTCCCGGTCATGTTGGTGGCGGACGCCTTGATCGTATTGTTGCCGCCGGCCACGACCGCATAGTGCCCGTCGGCGGTGACCGCCACGCCCTTCGGGCGCGCCGGCTGGTTGTCGCTACGCGTGAGCGCGATGCGGGCGACCTCGGCGCCGGGTTTCTTGGCAATCGCCATCTCGACGTCGACGATCGACACATTGTTGGTGCGGAAGTTGGTCACCACGATCTGCTTGCCGTCGGGCGTCCAGGCAACCGCGAAGGGCCGCCCCAGTCCCTTGGGGTCGTCAGTGCCGACCTGCACGCGGGCAGCTTCCGCGCCCGGCTTGCCCTGGCGTGCGAGATCGACGTCGATGATCGAGATCGTGTTGCCTTCGACGTCGTCCTCCAGATTGCTTTCACGCGAGGTGACGGCGATCAGTTTGCCGTTGGGGCTCGCCGCGATGCCGAACGGGCCGGATTGGACCGGAATGCGTGGGGTGATCTCGACCACCGGCTCTCCCTTAAGGGCCTTCTCGAGGTCCATCACCGATACGTCCTCGGTGCCGGCATTGCCCGAGAACAGATAGGACTTGCCGTCGCTGCCTTTGCCGACCGCGAGCGATTCCGGGTCCGGCCAGCAGCCGAATTCCTTCGAGGGCGCCAGGTGCACATTCATGGGCGGCGGGCCACCCTTCCAGGGCACGTCATAGGAAGGGCAATTGGGATTGAGCTGCCGTATGCCTTCACCTTTCAATGGCATCTGGATTTGCCCGACAAAAGCGCCGCTCTTGGGATCGATGATGGTGATGCGATTCGAACCGTCCTCGCTCAGCCAACCTTCGGAAGCGCTGGTGAGCAGCAGGTTGGGTTTGTCGAGCGGCAACAGGCCGACGCCGCCGAACCAGCCGCCATCCATCACCTTGACAACCGCGGCATCGGAATTATCCGACGATTTTTGCAGCATCTTCTTCACGTCCAGCACCGACACGCTGGCGCGGCCGCCGTGCTGGAGGAATTCGGTATTGGAAACCTGTCCATGATGGTTCATCACATAGGCGACCTTCCCGTCCGGGCTGAGCGCGATATTGGCGGGGTCGCCGAGCAGCACGCCGTCGAGCCGGCGCGGGCCGACCCAGTTCCGGCTGATGATGGCGTTCGCGGTATTGTTGTTGGCCGGCTTCAACGCGGCGCTGAGATCGATCGCGTAGATGCGCGGATCGCGCCGGCCGGTGACGAACGCGTAAGGGCCGGCGGCCAGCGCCGCGTCGCTCGCGACGGCGAGCAGGCATAGACTCAATAACGAAGCATGGAGACGCATCGAATTTCCTCCCGGCATGATGGTAAGAGATGTTTGTTGCGACACTCCCCAGAGGGTGGCCCCGGAGGACCTTGGGGGATGGCCGGAAGATGCCTTTTTGGCGGTTTGCTGGCAAGGTGGCGGGTCCTCGCGCAATAACTGGATCGACACCCCATCTGTGCTAGAACGGCGCCTTGAGGCCCCGACTGGACCGATTGAGATCGATGACGACCCTCGTACCCGCTTCCCCTCCGGCGGCCAGTGCCGCGATCACGTCCACGGACTTCATCGAGAAAGCGCCGCTCGAGCGCTATGTGCCGCCAGCGCGGCCCTCGCTCGTCGGCCTCTCGCGCGCCGCCCTCATCGAGGCGCTCGCCGCCGTCGCGGTGCCGGAGGGCAAGCGCAAGATGCGGGCGCAGCAGATCTGGAGCTGGCTCTACCTGCGCGGCGCGACGAGCTTCGAGCAGATGACCAGCCTGTCGAAGGAGCTGCGTACCGTTCTGGATCGGCACTTTACGCTGGCGCGTCCCGATGTGGTGGCCGAGCAGATTTCGGTCGACGGTACCCGCAAATGGCTGCTGCGGCTGCCGGGGGAATTTTCCGGCGAAGCGCCCCATGAGGTCGAGTGCGTCTATATCCCGGACATCGACCGCGGCACGCTCTGCTTGTCGAGCCAGGTCGGCTGCACCCTCAACTGCACGTTCTGCCACACCGGGACCCAGCGCCTGGTGCGCAACTTGACGGCGGGCGAGATCGTCGGCCAGGTCATGGTGGCGCGCGACCGGCTCGGCGACTGGACCACGAGCGAGGGCGCCGACGGCCGCCGCCTCGTCACCAATATCGTCATGATGGGCATGGGCGAGCCACTCTACAATTTCGAGGCGGTGCGCGACGCGCTGCTGGTGGTGGCCGATCACGAGGGCCTGGGCATTTCCAAGCGGCGGATCACGCTTTCGACCTCCGGGGTGGTTCCCCATATCGTGCGCGCCGGCGCCGAGATCGGCTCAATGCTGGCGGTGTCGCTGCATGCCGTCAACGACGAGCTGCGCAATGAGCTCGTCCCGCTCAACCGCAAATATCCGATCCGGATGCTGATGGAGGCGTGCCGCAACTATCCGGGTCTCTCCAACGCCAGGCGCATCACCTTCGAATACGTGATGCTCAAGGGCGTCAACGATTCGCTGGCCGATGCGCATGCGCTGGTGCGGCTGGTGCGAAACATCCCGGCCAAGATCAATCTCATTCCGTTCAATCCCTGGCCCGGCACCCGCTACGCGTGCTCGGACTGGGATGAGATCGAGAAATTCTCCGAGGTGATTTTCACCGCCGGCTATGCCTCGCCGGTGCGCACGCCGCGCGGGCGCGACATCCTGGCGGCCTGCGGTCAGCTCAAGAGCGCGAGCGAGAAGCTGTCCGTCCGCGAGCGGCTGGCGTTGCGCGCCATGGCCATGACTGACGACGACTGAAGGGGAGGGAGTTCATGCAGGCACCGCCACGGCGAAATTTGGTCGTCAGGGCGCTCCGGCTCTTGGTTCCACTCTTGGGGCTGCTGGCCTTGGGGGCGACGCTCGCCGGCTGCGGCCGCTGCGGCGACTGGCCGTGGTCCCAAAGCCAGATCGGTGCGTGCCACAGCGAACCGCCGCCGCGGTAGAGCTAAGTGCAGTCGACACCACGCCCCGCAACCGGCGCCAGGCGCCGGCCCGCTGACGCCGCCGCTTCGGCAGGAACCGCTCGATGAACCGCACCGGGCTCCTGATCGCGCTGGCGCTTGCCGTTGCGGTCGGCTTGCTGTTCGGCATCTATCCCAAGCTCGATCTCGACCTCGAGCGGATGTTCTACGATCCGGCGGCGGCGGCGATCGGTGGCTTCTGGGCGCTCTACAATCCGGTGCTGAACCGGCTGCGCGATCTCGCCCGCCTGATCTCGGCGCTCCTGGTTGCCCCGGCGGTCCTGGCGGTTGTCGGCAAGCTCATCGCGCCGCGCCGCCGCATGCTGATCCCGGGCCGTGCCGCGGTGCTGCTGATCGCGACCCTTGCGCTCGGGCCCGGTCTCGTCACCAACCTGGTCCTCAAGGATCACTGGGGCCGGCCGCGCCCCGTCGACGTCAACGCGTTCGCGGGCAACCTGCAATTCGTGCCGTGGTGGGATCCGCGCGGCGATTGCCCGAGCAATTGCTCCTTCGTGGCAGGCGAGCCTTCGGGGGCGTTCTGGACGCTGGCACCGGCGGCGCTGCTGCCGCCCGCCTGGCGGGGGCCGGCTACCGCGGCGGCGCTCGTTTTCGGGGCCGGCGTCGGGCTCATCCGGATGGCCGGCGGCGGCCATTTCTTCTCCGATGTGGTTTTCGCCGGCCTGTTCACCTTCCTGATCATCTGGCTGACCCACGGCCTCCTGTTTCGCTGGCCGGCCACGCGCCTCAGCGACCGCGCGATCGAGCGTGCGCTGGAAAGGCTGGCGCGGCCGCGGCGCACCCGTCCGCCCAAGCCCGTCGATCCGTCTGCCGCCGCGGCGCGGCCGAAAGCCGCCGGGGAGGGGGGGTGATCCGCTCCCTCCGTTGCGTACGGCGCGCAGCCGGTGCAAATGATTGTGTCAGGGAAATGAACCTGAACGGCGGGGCCGCAAAAGCCAGAAGGACGATGCAATGGCGGGAAAGGACGAGACGCTGCAGCGCGTTCTGCAGATGCGAATTCGGATTGTGGGCGACAACGCGCAGTTTCTGGCGCTGATGCAGAGCGCGCGGCCGTTCTACCAGGCGCTCGGCGGCAAGCGCTTCCGCTTCTTGCGCAACGTCGACGACCCGGCGCAACTGCTGGTCGAGATGGAATACGAGGCGCATGCCGGGCTCGAGCTCAACCGCCAGAAGGTGGCGAGCGACCCGATGGTACGATCCTTCCTGCAAGGTTGGCGCACCATGTTGGCCGGCAGCGCCGAAGTCGACGTCTACGAGGATGTGACCAGGGACTAGGGGCGGCCGCGCGGCCGTGAGCATGCGATGCCCAAGGGCGACGTGAAGAAGGTGGTGCTCGCCTATTCGGGCGGGCTCGATACCTCCATCATCTTGAAGTGGCTGCAACAGACCTATGGCTGCGAGGTGGTCACCTTCACGGCCGACCTCGGCCAGGGCGAGGAGCTTGCGCCCGCGCGTGCCAAGGCGCTGCTGCTCGGCATCAAGCCCGAGAACATTTTCATCGAGGACCTGCGCGAGGAATTCGTTCGCGACTACGTGTTCCCGATGTTCCGCGCCAACGCCCTCTACGAGGGGCAGTACCTGCTCGGCACCTCGATCGCGCGGCCGCTGATTGCCAAGAAGCAGATCGAGATCGCCGAGAAGGTCGGCGCTGACGCGGTCGCCCATGGGGCGACCGGCAAGGGCAACGACCAGGTGCGCTTCGAGCTCGCCTATTACGCGCTCAAGCCCGACGTGAAGGTGATCGCGCCCTGGCGCGAATGGGATCTCGCCTCGCGCACCAAGCTCCTCGAATTCGCCGCGCAGCACCAGATTCCGATCGCCAAGGACAAGCGCGGCGAGGCGCCGTTCTCGGTCGACGCCAACCTGTTGCACGCCTCCTCCGAAGGCAAGGTGCTGGAGGACCCGGCCCGGGAAGTGCCGGACTACGTCTATTCGCGCACCGTCGATCCGCAAGAGGCGCCCGACCGGCCGAGCATCGTCACGGTCGCCTTCGAGCAGGGCGACGCGGTCGCGGTCGACGGCGAGGTGCTGTCGCCGGCGGCCTTGCTGGCGCGCCTCAACGACCTCGGGCGGCGCAACGGCATCGGCCGGCTCGATCTCGTGGAAAACCGCTTCGTCGGCATGAAGTCGCGCGGCATGTACGAGACCCCGGGCGGCACCATCCTGCACGCCGCCCACCGCGGCATCGAGCAGATCACGCTCGACCGCGGCGCCATGCACCTCAAGGACGAGCTGATGCCGAAATATGCCGAGCTCGTCTATAACGGCTTCTGGTTCACGCCCGAGCGCGAAATGCTGCAGGCCGCGATCGACAAATCGCAGGCCTATGTGAGCGGCAGCGTGCGGCTCAAGCTCTACAAGGGCAATGTCGCGGTGGTGGGCCGCGAGAGCAGATATTCGCTCTACGACCAGGACTTGGTGACCTTCGAGGAAGGCGCGGTCGCCTACGACCACCGCGATGCCGAAGGCTTCATCCGCCTCAATGCGCTGCGCCTGCGCACGCTCGGGCAACGGAAGAAAAAGCTGAAGCTGTAGCGGGGCGGCACCTTGTAGCCCGGATGAGCGCAAGCGCAATCCGGGACCGCCCTCCCGCATTTCGCTACGCTCCATGCGGGCTACGGAACGCGAAAACCCTCTGTGTCAAGCCTTGCGCTCGACCATCGTCCGCTTGATCGCGGCGATGGCCTCGGCGGGGTTGAGGTGCTTGGGGCAGGCATTGGCGCAATTCATGATCGTGTGGCAGCGGTAGAGGCGGAAGGGGTCCTCCAGATTGTCGAGCCGCTCGCCGGTCGCCTCGTCGCGGCTGTCGACGATCCAGCGCTGCGCCTGCAACAGCGCGGCCGGCCCGAGAAAGCGATCGCTGTTCCACCAATAGCTCGGGCATGAGGTCGAGCAGCAGGCGCACAGCACGCATTCATAGAGGCCGTCGAGCTTGGCGCGGTCCTCGTGGCTCTGGCGCCACTCCTTCTCGGGCACCGGCGAGGTCGTGTGCAGCCAAGGCTCGATCGAGGCATATTGGGCGTAGAAATTGGTGAGGTCGGGAACCAGGTCCTTCACCACCGGCTGGTGCGGCAGCGGGTAGATTTTCACCGCCCCCTTGATGTCGGCCATGTCCTTGATGCAGGCCAGCGCATTGCGGCCGTCGACATTCATGGCGCAGGAGCCGCACACACCCTCGCGGCAGGAGCGACGGAAGGTCAAGGTCGGATCGATGTTGTTCTTGATCCAGATCAGGGCGTCCAGCACCATGGGTCCGCAATCGCCGGTGTCGACGTAATAGGTATCGAGCCGCGGATTCTTGCCGTCGTCCGGGTTCCAGCGATAGATGTGGAACTCGCGCACGTCCTTGGCGCCGGTCGGATACGCCCAGATCTTGCCTTCGGAGACCTTGGAATTCTTCGGTAGATTGAGCTGGACCATATCAATACACCCGCGCCTTCGGTTCGATGTAGCTCACGTCGTTGGTGAGCGTGTAGGTGTGCACCGGCCGGTAGTCGATCGTCACCTTGCCGTCGTGGTCGAGCCAGGCGAGCGTGTGCTTCATCCAGTTCTTGTCGTCGCGCTCGGGGAAATCCTCGCGCGCATGGGCGCCACGGCTTTCGGTGCGGTTGAGCGCCGAGTTGAGCGTCACCACCGCCTGCGCGATCAGGTTGTCGAATTCGAGCGTCTCGATCAGGTCGGAGTTCCAGATGAGCGAGCGGTCGGATATCTTGATGTCGGCGACTTCGGCATGGGTGTCGTGGATGAGCTTGACCCCCTCGGCCAGCACCTCGCCGGTGCGGAACACCGCGCAATTGTTCTGCATCACCTTCTGCATCTTGAGCCGCAGCTGGGCGGTCGGGGTCTTGCCCGAGGCGTGACGGAATCTGTCGAGGCGCGCCAACGCGAGCTCCGCGGAATCCTTTGGCAGCTCGGCGTGCTTCTCGCCGGCGTCGATGAGCTCAGCGCAGCGCTGCGCGGCGGCGCGGCCGAACACGACCAGATCGATCAGCGAGTTCGAGCCCAGGCGATTGGCGCCGTGCACCGAGACGCAGGCCGCTTCGCCGAGCGACATCAGGCCCGGCACCACGAAGTCGTTGTTGCCGTCCTTCTTGATCACCGCCTCGCCGTGATAATTGGTGGCGATGCCGCCCATATTGTAATGCACGGTCGGCACGATCGGGATCGGCTCGCGCGTCACGTCGACGCCGGCGAAGATGCGCGCCGATTCCGAGATGCCAGGGAGCCGCTCGTGCAGTACCTCGGCCGGAAGATGGTCGAGGTGCAGGAAAATGTGGTCCTTGAGCTTGCCGACGCCGCGGCCTTCGCGGATTTCTATGGTCATGGCGCGCGAGACCACGTCGCGCGAGGCGAGGTCCTTGGCGGAGGGCGCATAGCGCTCCATGAAGCGCTCGCCCTCGCTGTTGACCAGATAGGCGCCCTCGCCGCGCGCGCCTTCGGTGATCAGGCAGCCGGCGCCGTAGATGCCGGTCGGATGGAACTGGACGAACTCCATGTCCTCGAGCGGGAGGCCGGCGCGCAGCACCATGGCATTGCCGTCGCCCGTGCAGGTATGCGCGGAGGTGCAGGAAAAATAGGCGCGCCCATATCCGCCGGTCGCCAGGATCGTCATGTGGGCGCGGAAGCGGTGGATCGACCCGTCATCGAGACAGATGGCGACGACGCCGCGGCAACGGCCGTCCTCGTCCATGATCAGGTCGATGGCGAAATATTCGATGAAGAACTCGGCCGCATGGCGCAGCGCCTGGCCGTACATCGTATGCAGCATGGCATGGCCGGTGCGGTCGGCGGCCGCGCAGGTGCGTTGCGCGGTGCCTTTGCCGTAGTGGGTGGTCATGCCGCCAAACGGGCGCTGATAGATCTTGCCCTCTTCGGTACGCGAGAACGGCACGCCCCAGTGCTCGAGCTCATACACGGCGGCCGGCGCGTTGCGGCACATATATTCGATGGTGTCCTGGTCGCCGAGCCAGTCCGACCCCTTGACGGTGTCGTACATGTGCCAGCGCCAATCGTCCTCGCCCATGTTGCCGAGCGCCGCCGAAATGCCGCCCTGGGCGGCGACCGTGTGCGAGCGCGTGGGAAACACCTTGGTGATGCAGGCGGTCTTGAGCCCGGCTTCGCTGCAACCGACGACCGCGCGCAGCCCCGACCCGCCTGCTCCGACCACGACGACGTCGTAGGTGTGATCTTCGATCGGGTAAGCGCGGCCGTTCACCTTAGGCGCGCCGCCATTGCCGGAATGATCGTTAGCCATGGCTCACACTCCGAACGACAGCTTGAGGACCGCGAAGATCGAGGCCAGCGCCACGACGCAGGAGAAGAACGTGTTGGTCATGGCGATGACCGCCTTGAGCAGAGGATCGTTCACGTAGTCTTC
>DATDGG010000161.1:0-6885 GCA_036522235.1 Xanthobacteraceae bacterium | reverse complement strand
CCTTTTGGATACTCCGACGAAAGATATCTTGGTCTCCCGCATCCAAGTGTGCGGCGATCCTTTGCTGCCGAGGATTGCTCGGCAATCGAGCGCTTGATTCAGACTTTTTCTTCAGATCCCGCGACGTTTAAGAAAAGATTTCCATCGCCGGGGAGGTTTTTGGGTAACCTCAGCTTTCGACCTAATTGGATTCTCTTGAGGCCACCCGACCAGAGCTGAACGCCCGAGTTGGCCTGAGGGTATTTGTCTAGAAATCCTTGAGCCGCAGCACGTCGGCCATGGAATAGAGACCGGGAGGCTGGCCGCGCCCCCACAGCGCCGCCTTCAGCGCCCCGCGGGCGAAGATCGTGCGGTCCTCGGCCTTGTGCACGAGCTCGATGCGCTCGCCGGTGCCGGCGAAGATCACCGTGTGGTCGCCCACCACGGTGCCGCCGCGCAGCGCCGCAAAGCCGATATCGCCGGCACGCCGCGCGCCGGTCTCCCCCTCGCGGCTCATCACGCTGCGCTTCGCGAGATCGATATTGCGGCCGGCCGCGGCGGCGCGGCCGAGCATCAGCGCGGTGCCGGAGGGCGCGTCGACTTTGCGCTTGTGATGCATCTCCACGATCTCGATGTCGAAGTCGGCATCGAGGGTGCGCGCCACGCACTCGACCAGGGCGGCCAGGAGATTGACGCCGAGGCTCATATTGCCGGATTTGACCACGATGGCACGGCGCGCCGCCGCCGCAATGGCGGCTTCGTTGGCGGCCGAAAGGCCGGTCGTGCCGATGACATGTACGAGGCCCTTTGCGGCCACCAACTCGGCGAATCCGACCGTCGCCTTGGGCACGGTGAAATCGATCAGCCCGTCGGCGTCGGCGAGCAGCGGCTCGATTGTGTCCTTGACCGCGATGCCGTTCGGCCCGAGCCCGGCCAGCTCGCCGCAGTCGCGCCCGATCGCGGGGCTGCCCGCCGCCTCCACGGCCCCCGCCAGCGTGACGCCCTCGCGCGCCGCAATCGCCTCGATGAGCGCGCGCCCCATGCGCCCGCCGGCGCCGGCCACGATCAGCCGCATATCGGACATGGATCAAACTCCCGGTGCGGCGCGGGTATAGCGGGGCAAGCACGGGATGGAAAGGCGCTCAAGCCGCGGCAGCGCCTAGCGTGGCCGCTGAAGCGCATCCATGAGGAACGGCAGGACGCGGCGGCGATATTCTTCGGGCGCGTGCGATTCAAGATCGACATGGCCGGCGCCCGGGACTGCCCAAAACACCTTTGGATTCCCGGCGCGGTCGAACAGGGCAGTCGCTTCCGCGATCGTGGTGTGGTCGTCGCGCTGGCCTGAAGCCACGAACACGGGTGCCCCGACCTCCGCAATATGATCGATCGGTCGAAGCTTCGCCGGATCGATGCCCAAAACGGGAGGCAGCAGCCGCTCGAAAAGCTGTTCGAGCGGCGAGGCGAGAACGGCGCCCAGCGACGGCCCGAGGGTGCTGCGAATACGGTCCGCGACGGCGGCCTCGATATCCGGATAGACGGATTCGAGCACCAGCGCATCAACCGGGAGCGGCGCCGGGCCGAGCAGCGCCGCGGCCCCTCCAAGCGAAGCGCCGATGGCGCCGACGTGTTCGGCAGGAACACGGCGCCGAACGAACGCAATCGCCGCGCCTGCGTCCAGCCCTTCAAGTTGCCCGAAGGTGATGCGCGTCCCCGTGCTCTCCCCATGCGCCTGAAAATCGAACAGAAGAACCGAAAATCCCGCCGCGTTCAGCAGGCGCGCGCGGGCAAGCATGCTCAGCCGATTGGATCGAACACCATGCATCAAGACGACGGCGCCGCCACCGGGGCGTCCGGCGATGAACCAACCGTGCAGGGTCGACCCCGAGGGCGAGGACATGGTGACGTCCTCGGCGTGAAGATCGGGCGGCGCAGGCCCGATGACCGCTGGTGCAGGGCGCGACAGGAGCAAGCCGACCGCGATCACGGCGACCACGAGCCCGGCGGCTCCGAGCAGGCCGGCTCCCAACCAAAGATACGACAGCCGCTGGCGCGAACGGCCCAAAAGCTTGGTCACGGCTGCGCGCCGTCATAGCCTTCGATGACGATGATATCGAGGCTCGCGGCGCCTATGCGCAACGCCTTGGCGGCCGCATATTCGGGCGAACCGTAGCAGGCGAGCGCGGTGGCGTAGTCCTTGAACTCGATCACCACATTGCGGGCGCGGCCGCCGCCTTCGACCGGCTCGTACCTGCCGCCGCGCACCAGAAAGCGCGCCCCGAACTTGCGAAACGCCTCGGCATTCGCCGCCACATAGGCCTTGTAAGCCTCCGGATCGGTCACCTCGCCGCGCACGATCCAATAGCCTTTCGGCATCTCATCCTCCACCTTGTGGCTTGTGATCTTGCGCCGCCGCGATGTCGGCCACGATGGCTTCGGCGACAGCTTTAGGGTCTTGCGCCGTCACGATCGGCCGCCCCACCACCAGATAATCGGCCCCGGCCCGGATGGCGGCGGCCGGCGTCATGACGCGCTTCTGGTCGCCGGCGGCGCTGCCCGCGGGCCGGATGCCCGGCGTCACCAGCACCATGCTGGGGCGGATCAAATCACGCAGGCGCTCCGCCTCCTCGGCCGCGCAGACGAGCCCATCGACCCCGATGTCGCGCGCCTGGGCGGCGCGCTCGGCGGCGAGCTCACCGACGGTGAAATCATAGCCGGCGGCCGCGAGATCGGCGTCGTCGTAGGAGGTGAGCACCGTGACGGCGAGGATACGCAGCTTCGAGCCCGCCCGCGCCTCGACCGCCGCATGCATGGTCTGCGGATAGGCGTGGACGGTGAGGAAGCTCGCGCCCAGGCGCGCGATGCTTTCGACGCCACGCGCCACGGTATGCCCAATATCGTGCAGCTTCATGTCGATGAAGACCTGATTGCCGGCCTCGGCGAGGGATCGGGCGAGCTTAAGCCCGCCCGCAAAGCCGAGCTGGTAGCCGATCTTGTAGAAGCTCACGGACGGGCCGAGGCGCTGCACCAGCGCCTGCGCCTCACCGACCGAGGCGACATCGAGCGCCACGATCAGCCGTTCGCGCGGATCAAGCGTCATGATTGGCTCCTCATCGCAGCAACCGCGCATAGTCGACGAGCCGCTGCGCCACAAGCTTGAGCTGAGCGGCGGCACGGGCGTCGGTAAGCTGGTCCATCTCGTCGAAGGCGGTGGCGGCGTTGGGCACCGTGACCTGCTCGGGTATCACCAGCGCCCGGCAGCCGACCGCCAGCACCTGCCGCAGCGCGATCAGGGATTGCATGCCGCCGGAGCGGCCCGGCGACGCGGCGCCGAGCGCAAAGACGCGGTCCTGATAGGCGGCAAGCTGCGGCTCGTCGCCCTCGCGCACGGTCGAGATCCAGTCGATCGCGTTCTTGAGCAAGGGCGTGATCGAGGCGTTGTATTCGGGGCTTGCGATGAACACGCCGCGATGCGCCGACATCAGCCGCTTGAGGTTGCGGGCATGTGGCGGCGTGCCCTGCTCCTTGGCGAGATCGGCGTCGTAGATCGGCAGCGGGTAGTCGGCAAGCGAGATGCGGGTGACCTCCGCTTCCGCCAGGACCAGTTCCTTGGCGGCGAGCGCGGCGAGCCGCACATTGTGCGAGCCGCCGCGCAGTGAGCCCGCAATGACCAGGATTTTCGGACCAGGCATCAGGGATTTCGGATGGAAGGGCGCATGGCCTCAACGCTAGCACAGCGTAAGGCGCTGGGGAGCGGCCGATGCGGTGGCGGGGCGATTGCGCCGACCGCCACTCAATCGCGGCGGTAAACCCAGATGCGTGCCGGCGGGATATTCATCCAGATCCGCTCCGACGCCTCCGAGCGTACGCGGTCGAGCGCCTTGGGGATCGGCGGCACGGTCGCGTAGGTGAATTGCACGAACGGCGCGCCCGGGAGCATCAGGGCGAAGGCCTCGTAGATGAGCTTGAGGCGCGTCTTGACCGGCTTGGTAAAGAGCGGCAGGCCCGAGACCACGGCGGCGGCGGGGTTGGCCAGGTGGTGGCCGAGCACGCGCTTGAGGCTATAGGCGTCGCCCTGCACCACGGTGGCGGCCGGGTAGCGCTGGCGCAAGAGCCGGCAGAAGGTCGGATCGTATTCCACCAGGATGAGCCGCGCCGGATCGATGCCTTGCGCCACCAGGGCTTCGGTCACCGGACCGGTGCCAGGCCCGAGCTCGATCACCGGACCGTGGCTCTCGGGGTCGACATAGGCCGCCATGGCGCGCGCCAGCACCCGGCTCGAGGGCGTGACGGCACCGATCGATAAAGGCTTCTCGATCCAGGTGCGGATGAAGCGCACCTCGTCGTCGAGGCGAGCGCGGTTCTTTTCCTCGAACCGGCGAATATGGGTCCCGATCTTTTTCTCGATGACGTCGCGCTTGAGCTCGAACAGCCGAAACTGCGTCTCGATCTTCTTCTCGATAGCGCCGCGCTTCAGCTCGAACAGCCGAATCTGTTTCTCGATTTTCTTCTCGAGGAGCTGGAGGGCTGGCAGCGGCATGGGGGTTAACGCGACAAAATGATTACGATTTTGTGACGACCCACCGGTAACGGCAAGGTCGGCGGGGGTCAAGATTATTCCAGTCAGGCGGAACCCGCCCGACCCCCGAGAAATTCCCGGACCTTGCCGAAAAAGCCCGCCGATTCAGGATGGGTATCCTTGGACGACAGCTTCTCGAACTCGGCCAGCAGCTCGCGCTGGCGCTTGGTGAGGCTTTGCGGCGTTTCCACCACGACCTGGACATACATGTCCCCGGTCTGCTTCGAACGCAGCACCGGCATCCCCTTGTCCTGCAGCCGGAAGCGGCGCCCCGACTGGGTGCCCTCCGGCACCTTCACGCGGGTCTTGCCGCCATCGATCGTGGGCACCTCGAACTCGCCGCCGAGCGCGGCCGCCACCATGGAGATCGGCACCCGGCAATGCAGGTCGGCGCCGTCGCGCTGGAAGAACGGATGGGCGGCCAGCGAGAGGAAAATATAAAGGTCGCCCCCGGGGCCGCCCCGCACCCCGGCCTCGCCCTCGCCCGAGAGACGGATACGGGTCCCATCCTCGACGCCGGGCGGGATATTGACCGACAGCATGCGCTCGCGCGTGACCCGGCCGGCGCCCGAGCAGGACGGGCACGGACTATCGATCACCTGGCCGCGGCCCTGGCAGCCCGGGCAGGTACGCTCCAAGGTGAAGAAGCCCTGGGCGTGGCGGATACGGCCGGCTCCGCCGCAGGTCGGACAGGCCTTGGGCCTGGTGCCGCTCTTGGCGCCGGTGCCCGAGCAGACCTCGCAGGAGACCGAGGTCGGGATCCTGATCTGGGCATTCTTGCCGGCGTAAGCCTCGTCGAGGCTGATCTCCATATTGTAGCGCAGGTCGGCGCCGCGCTCGCGGCCGGAGCGGCCGCGCGTTCCGGCCATGCCGAAAATGCCCTCGAACAGATCGGAGAAGGCGGAGCCGAAATCCGCGCCGAAATTGCCGGCCCCGGGCCCGCCATGCTCGAACGCCGCGTGGCCGAAGCGATCATAGGCGGCGCGCTTGTCGGCGTCCTTGAGCACCTCGTAGGCCTCATTGATCTCCTTGAACTTGTGCTCGGCGTTCTTGTCCTCGGGATTGCGGTCGGGATGGCATTTCATGGCCTGCTTGCGGAACGCGGCCTTGATGTCGGCATCGCTCGCGGCCCGCTCGACCGAGAGGATTTCGTAGAAGCAGCGCTTGCCCATCCCCGTTTCCTGCGCTCTGGCCGTCATGGCACATCGCGGCCGGGCCGCCGCCAGCCGCCGGTCGCCCGCCCGGGCACGCAAAACGCCCGCAGGCGGAACCTATCCGACCTGCGGGCCCGGGGGATCGGGAATTTCGCGCGGAGGGCACGCATGCGAGGCGTCCTGCCGGCGTCAGGCCGATTTCTTGTTCTTCTTGTCGTCGTCGACCTCGGTGAACTCGGCGTCGACGACATCTTCCTTCTTGGCGCCGGCGTCGGCACCACCACCGCCAGCGCCGGCCGCGGCGGCGCCTTCCTGCGCCTGCTTGTACATCGCCTCGCCGAGCTTCATGGAGGCTTGCGCCAGCACGTTCGACTTCTCCGTGATGGCGGCCGGATCGTCGCCCTTGAGCGCTTCCTTGAGATCCGCCATGGCGTTCTCGATGGCGCGCCGCTCGCTCTCGCTCACCTTGGCGCCGTGCTCGGACAAAGCCTTCTCGGTCGCGTGCACCAGCGCCTCGGCGTGATTCTTGGCTTCGACCGCGGCCTTGCGCTTCTTGTCCTCCTCGGCATGCGCTTCCGCGTCCTTGACCATCTTCTCGATGTCGGCCTCGCTGAGGCCGCCGGAAGCCTGGATGCGGATTTGCTGCTCCTTGCCGGTGCCCTTGTCCCGGGCATGGACATTGACGATGCCGTTGGCATCGATGTCGAAAGTAACCTCGATCTGCGGCACGCCGCGCGGCGCCGGCGGAATGCCGACCAGATCGAACGAACCGAGCAGCTTGTTGTCGGCCGCCATCTCGCGCTCGCCCTGGAACACCCGGATGGTCACCGCGTTCTGATGGTCCTCGGCGGTCGAGAAGACTTGGCTCTTCTTGGTCGGGATCGTGGTGTTGCGATCGATGAGGCGCGTGAACACGCCGCCCAAGGTCTCGATGCCGAGCGACAGCGGCGTCACGTCGAGCAGCAGCACGTCCTTGACGTCGCCCTGCAGCACGCCGGCCTGAATGGCGGCGCCGACCGCCACGACCTCGTCCGGATTGACGCCCTTGTGGGGCTCCTTGCCGAACAATTGCTTCACGACCTCCTGCACCTTGGGCATGCGGGTCATGCCGCCGACCAGGACCACCTCGTTGATCTCGGCCGCCGACAGGCCGGCATCCTTGAGGGCCTGCCGGCA
>DATDGG010000160.1:0-1618 GCA_036522235.1 Xanthobacteraceae bacterium | reverse complement strand
ATACAGTCAGCGGCTGTGGAATATCGTCGGACTGATCGTCAAAGAAAAATATATTGCCACTATCCGTCGCACCTTGCTGCAGGGTATCCACCCGTGTGGTGCCATCCCCGGGCCAATTCCGGACTGCCAACGGCGGTATCCCCGGGCTGCTGTCGAGTGGTGAGTACCATTTGCGCATGTAGCGTGCGCGAGGAATACGTAACCGTCCGGTAGCGGCCGCCTTGCGCGCGGGGATGATCCGTCTTGTGTTGGCAGTTGTGCAGGCACTGTGGCTTGCACCGGTGCAAGAGACGGTGCGATGAGCCGAGTTGAGTTGCTATCGGGTCCGGAGCGGCGTCGGCGGTGGAGCGCGCAAGAGAAGCGAACGATTGTCGCGGAGGCGTTTGCGCCGGGCGCTTCGGTTTGCGAGGTGGCGCGGCGCCGGGATTTGATCCCTGGGCAGATTTATCGCTGGCGGAACGAGCTTGGAACCGCGGCGGGATTTACCGCGGTGGTGGTTACCCCGGAAGCGGGCGAGCGATCGACGGCAGATGTGTCGGCGCTGGAGATCGAACTCGGCCGTGATATTCGCGTGCGCATTCCGGCGACGGCACCCAAGGAGCTAGCTTCCGCGATCCTCAAGGCGCTGGTGGCGCGATGATCGCGGTGCCGAGCGGCGTTCGGGTGTGGATCGCGGCGGGTCATACCGACATGAGGCGCGGGATGCAGAGCCTGGCGCTGCAGGTGCAGGAGGCGCTTAAGCGCGACCCGCACGCTGGTGATCTCTACGTGTTTCGCGGGCGTCGCGGCTCTTTGATAAAGATTCTCTGGCACGACGGCATCGGCATGTCGCTCTACGCCAAGCGGCTCGAGCGCGGCCGGTTCATTTGGCCATCGGCCAGCTCGGGCGTCGTTTCGATCTCGATGTCGCAACTCGCTTACATGCTGGACGGCATCGATTGGCGAAATCCCCAACACTCGTGGCGTCCGACAGCGGCCGGCTGAGTTCATCGAAGCCTGAGCGCTGAATAAAGCCGCGACTCATTGACTCATGCCCGCGGAATTTATCGCCCGAATCGGCGCGACCGTGCTGGTGTCGCCGTTATGGCTGGGGCAGCTGATCACCTTCCCGACGACACCGATGTGCTGAAGGCGGCGCTGATCGAGACGCGTGCCAAGCTTTCCGGCGCGCAAGCTTTGATCGAGCACCTGCAATTGGTGATCGCGAAGATGCAGCGTGAGAAGTTCGGTCCGCGCTCCGAGCGCAGCCAGCGGTTGATCGATCAACTGGAATTGCAGCTCGAGGAGCTGGTCGCGGCAGCTGGAGAGGACGAGACGAAGGCTGAGGCGGAGCCGGTTAAAGTGCAGGGCTTCACGCGGCGGCCGGCGACGCGGCGCAACTTTCCCCCCGATCTGCCGCGTCGGCGCATCGTTCTTCCGGCGCCCACGTGCTGTCCCGGTTGCGGCGGCACCAAGCTCTCCAAGATCGGTGAGGATGTCACCGAGACGCTCGATGTCGTTCCGCGGCAATGGTTCGTGACCGAGCATGTGCGGGAGAAGTTCAGCTGCCGGTCGTGCGAGACGATCACGCAGCCGCCGGCGCCGTTCCACGCGATCGCGCGCGGCTTTGCGGGCCCGA
>DATDGG010000159.1:0-3208 GCA_036522235.1 Xanthobacteraceae bacterium | reverse complement strand
TCCTCGCGCGAAGGCGGCTTCCGCACCTTCGAGATCGAGCAGGCCCCGCGCGAGCTCATGGACATCGCGGCGCGCGCCGCCCGCCCCATCGGCGAGGGCTTCTACGGCGTCGACATCAAGCAGACCGACCACGGCTTCGTGGTCATGGAAGTCAACGACAACCCCAATCTCGAGCACGGCATCGAGGACCAGGTCGGCAAGGACGAGATCTGGATCAAGCTGTTGCGCTGGTTCATCGACCGGTTCGAGCAGTAGGAGCGTTCCGCCATGAGTAACGCGCCGACAAGCTCCCTTCCTTCCCTCCCCCTTGCAGGGGGAGGATTTGCGCGCGCCATTTGCGCTACGCTGATGATCGGATGGGCCGGCCTCGCCTGCGCTCCCGCGCGCGCCCAAGCCCTCGACAAGGCCACCTTCGGCACCAATTGGGTGGCGGAGGCGGAGCACGGCGGCTTCTATCAGGCGCTGGCCGACGGCACCTATCGCCGCTACGGGCTCGACGTCACCATCGTGCCGGGCGGACCGAACGTGAACAACCGCATCCTGCTGCCGGTCGGCAAGATCGACTTCTTCATGAGCGCCAATACGCTGCAGTCGTTCGACGCCGTGGAGCAGAACATCCCGACGCTCGCGGTCGCCGCCATGTTCCAGAAGGACCCGCAGGTGCTGATCGCGCATCCCGATCAGGGCGTCGACAAGTTCGAGGACCTCAAGGGGCTGACGCTTTTCGTCTCCAAGGAGGGCATTTCGAGCTACTACCAATGGCTCAAGGCGGACTACGGCTTCAGCGAAGCCAAGGTGAAGCCCTACACCTTCAACCCGCAGCCGTTCCTGGCCGACAAGAAGAGCGCGATGCAGGGCTACGTGACCTCGGAGCCCTACGCGGTCGAGACCCAGGGCGGCTTCAAGCCCAAGGTGTTTCTCCTCGCCGACCACGGCTTCGACGCCTATTCGACCCTGATCGAGACCCGCCGCGACCTGGTCGAGCGCAAGCCCGATCTCGTCCAGCGCTTCGTCGATGCGTCGGTGACCGGCTGGTACAACTATATCTACGGCGACAACCGGCCCGGCAACGACCTGATCAAGCGGGGCAATCCGGAAATGACCGACGCGCTGCTCGCCTATTCGGTCGCCAAGATGAAGGAATACGGCATCGTCGATTCCGGCGATACCTTAACGCTCGGCATCGGCGCCATGACCGATGCGCGCATGAAGAGCTTCTTCGACAAGATGGTGCGCGCCGGCGTGGTCAAGGGCGCGATCGACCTGCGCCGCGCCTACACGCTGCAATTCGTCGACAGGCATGTCGGCATCGAGCTGCGGCCGAAGAATTGATACGCACCGGCTTGATGCTTGTCCGCTGGACAGAAGTTCGCGGGCAAGGTCGCGCCATGTGATCGGTTGATTACGGGCGCTGCCGTTTTTTGACGGGTGGCGGTTCCGGCGGCGGCGCGGGTTTGAGGTCGGCCAGCAGCGGGTTGGGCTCGAACCGGGGAGGCGTCGTGTCGATCAGCGCGCTTTTCACAGCCAGGATGGCGCGGACCGGGATGGTCTGCGGCAAGTATCCCTCGAGCGTATAGGTTACCGTGAAGGTATCGGTGACGGGTATCGGCAGCTCGCATGGGGTGCGGCAGACGCCGCCGTACGAGGCGCGGGCTTCCGCCCCCGGCGGAGTGGAGTCGATCATCAAGGTTGGTGCTGTCGGCGCAGGAAGCAGATCCATGATCGGCACGTTCGACGACACGGCTGAGCAGCTTGCGAGCGCAAGGCATGCCAGCGTTCCGATAGGACGCGCGGCGGAGCTCACCTTTCGGAACCTCCTGCGCCCCCTCCGGTCTGCGGCGCGCGCGTCGCCAGGCGCCGGCGCACGATGTCGATGTGCTCGCGCAGATCATAGAGCTGGTTGGTGAATCCGAGCGGAAGCGCGATGTTGCTCACGGTCGCCTCGATGCGATCGATCTCGGCGAGCGCGTGGGCGACCTGGTCGGGGCCGCGCGCGCCGGCCTCGACCTTCTTCAGCTCGCCGTACCAACGAACGATGCCGCGGCGTACGCGCCAGGTGTAGAGCAGAGGCGCGAACCGCATCAGCGGTATGCTCAGCCCGATGATCGGAACCAGCAGCACGATCAGCCGGTCGAGCAGCGTCGCCAGCCAGAACGGCATGTAGCGCTGCAGGAGCGGCGGCCCGGATCGATAGACGCGGCGAGCCTCGTCGGCGAGCGGAAACTCGGGATCGGCGGCAAGCGGAAACTCGGCGGCGCGGCTGAAGATCGCGGCTTCGCCATTGGCGTCGATCACCGGCTTGCCGTGCACCTCCACGATCGCCTGGGTCATCAGGTTGGCCAGCGCCGAATGCAGATCGTCCCGCACGATCAGCGCCGCCGTGGTGGTCACGAGCGCGGTATCGATGGCGGGAACGTTGCGATCGAAGTCGATCACGCCTTGCTTCAGGTCGAGCCGGGTCAGGAACGGAAAGCGCTGCGCATAGGCGTCCGCCTCGGCGAGGCTCATCAGGCGGACGTTGGAGGTCTTGAACAGCCGCCCGATGGTCCTGGCATCGGGTCCGAGCACGAGCAGGCCGGCGTCGGCCGCGCCCTTCTCCAGCGTCTCGACGTAGTCGGGCAATTCCATGTTGACCAGCGTGGCGGTGGCGCCGGTCACGCCATTGGCCGCCAGCAACCTGATGGCGAGCTGGTTGGTGCCGCTGCCGGCGGGGCCGACCAGGATACGCTTGCCCTTGAGCGCGGTCAGCCGATCGAGCGCGCCGTCGCCGTGGTAGAACACCCACAACGGCTCATAGAACAGCCGCCCGAGCGAGCGCAGGTCGGGGCCGTCGCGCGTGCTGGCGATGCCGCCCTGCAGGAAGGCGACTTGCACGTCCGAGGCGGGGTCGTTGATGAGCCGCAGGTTCTCCGCCGAGCCGCTCGTCTCTCTGATCTCGAGCGTGATGCTGCTCTGCGCCAGGAACTTCTGGTATTGCTCGGCCCAGCGATAGTAGGGGCTGCCGTTGACGGCCGCCGCAATCACGATCTTCCGCGGCGGCGCCGGCGATACGAACTGGGAGGTAACCCAGAGCACCGTCGCGATCACCGCGATCGCGGGTCCGGCGGTAATTAGAAACTCTCGCCAGCGCGCCCGCGTCGATCGCTCGGGCAAATCCGATTTTTCCGGTTGCATATCCTGACACACCTACTTCATGTTGAGGTGACTT
>DATDGG010000158.1:0-3237 GCA_036522235.1 Xanthobacteraceae bacterium | reverse complement strand
GGCTGCGGCATCCTCGCCGTCGGACAAGCCGGCGGCAGCGGCCAAGAAGCCGGTCAAGACAGCCCAAAAGCACGTGCCGAGCCGGGACAATGCGCGGGACGTTGCGGCGGTCGATGCGGCCGCGCCCGCCCCACCGCCGCCATTTGGCGGATTCGGTTTGTTTGGTCTGTTCCGCGATCCGCCACGCGTCGCCAACGGTCCTTTCACCACCTCCTGGCAATGACGGCCGGGCGCGTTCATCCGGCGCCGGGCTATTGAAGCCACGCCATTCGGTCGTCGCCCCCATCGGGGCCGCCAGATCCATCACCTCGACCCGTCGACGGCAAGCTGCGCCGCCGTCCGGCGCCGTTGCGAGGCGGAATTCAAAGCCATATCGCGGATTATGCTCGACGTGATACATGTCCGGCGCGATGTCGGGACCACACTGGATTGAAACCTTGGAGGACAATATGCCGGAAATCTACGTTCACGCCGTCAAGGGACGCAGCCTCGAGCAGAAGCGCGCCCTGATCAAGGACATTACCGACGCGGTGGTGCGCAATTTCAATGCTCCGATCGACGCGGTGACGGTGGAGATCGTGGAGGCGGAGCCGACCTCCAAGGCCAAAGGCGGCGTCCTGTTCAGCGAGCGCGCGCCTGCCAAGACTTGATCCGTCAAGACTTGATCCGTCAAGACTTGATCGGGCCTACGATGCCTGCTCCTCGGCGGCGAGCAGATCGAAATCGCCGCGCAGCACGGCGTCGAGACGGCCGCTGCGCCAGCGCCCGTCGCCGCTGCGAACGAGCGGCGACGGCTCCCGGCGATAGCGGCGCACGACTGCGCTGGGCTTGCCGGCCTGGCCGAAGGCCTTGGCGAGCGCGCTCGGCAGCAAGGCCTGCGGCACGTCGCCGAGCGGGGTGACGGCGAGCCGCACCCGCGCCGTCGCCCGGCTGGCGCCGCCTTGGCTTTCGGCGAGCTCGAGGACATGCAGCCCGCATTCTTGGGCGAGCACACGCTGGGCGCCGAAGCCGGCGACGAGCAGCACCGGCGCCTCGCCGGCCGCCCGGCCCGGCAGCTCGGACGTCTGCATGTGCCGGTTGGTGGACCAGGCGCGGTACATGTCGCGCAGCTCCTGGCACCACGCGGCGGTCGCCTTGCCGTCCCCGGCCTGGCTGTCGAAGGCGGGCTCGACCACGAGAGCGACCTCGATGGCGGCGCGCTCGAATGCATCGGCGATGCCGTCCTTGACCAGATAAAGCTGCTGCGCCAGCCGCGACACCAGCTCGCGGGAATAGTTGCCGGCGCCGCCGCTTCCCCTGGCGAGGCGGGAGCGCAGCGCATCCGCGGTGCCGGCGGCAGCCGCGACACGGTCCATGAGCGCGAACCGCGCCAGCGTTTCATGGCGCTGCGGCCGGTCCCAGAAGTCCTGAGCCGTCATCTCGCCGGCAAGCTTGAGCTTGAGCCCTTCCCAGTCGGGTGAAGCCAGCGTTTGCGCGACGGCGCCGGCTTGCGCGGCCAGGGCGGCGAATTCGGCGGCGATGCCGCGCGGCGCCAGGATCATCGATGTGAGGGTCGGAGATCCGGCGGCGGCATCCGCCTCAGCCGCCGCGGCGGGGGGACGCGCATCGCGGTCGGGGTCGACGAACTCGGCCTGGATGGCGTGTCCGTCGCTGCGGATGAACACGAACTGATCGCCTTCCGGAAACCGCCGCTCGACGATGGTGGCGGCCAGCGGGGCGATGACATATTGCTCGATCGCGCGCTTGAGCGGGCGGGCGCCCATTTCGGGCGAAAAGCCGCGTTCCAGCAGAAATTCGAGCGCCGAGGCCTCCCATTCCACCGCCCAGGCGCGATCCTTGAGGCCGCGGCGCTCCAGCACGCGGCTTAATTCCTTGCGCAGGATGATCCGCATCAGTTCGCGCGTGAGCGGGCGGAACACGATCACCCGGTCGAGCCGGTTTTGGAATTCCGGCCGATAGGTCTGGCTGATGGCGCGCAGCACCTGCTCGCTGGTGAAGGCATCCGGCGCCGGCGCAAAGCCCAAGCCCGCGCTCTGGTGGCTGGTCGCGCCCAGATTGGTGGTGAGAATGATCAGGCAATGGCGGAAATCGGCCACCTGGCCGATCGCGTCGGTCAGCCTGCCGTCGTCGAAGACCTGCAGGAACAAATCCCAGATGCGCGGATGCGCCTTCTCGAACTCGTCCAGCAGGACCACCGAGAACGGCTGCTTGCGGACGCGGCCGATCAGGCAATCGGCGTCGCTGCCGCCGTCGCCGAGGATCTTGACCATGGAATCCGCGGTCTGGAATTCGCTCATGTCCAGACGGATCATGCGCTCGACCGAGCCGAACAGATATTCGGCGGTGGTCTTGGCGAGCTCGGTCTTGCCGGTGCCGGTCGGACCCGCGAACAGGAAGACCCCGATCGGCCGGGCGGGATCGCTCAAGCCTGCCTTGAGCATGGCGATGCGGTCGATCACGCTCCTGACCGCTTCGTCCTGGCCGATGACGCGGCTCACGAAGAACGCGCGGGTGGCGGCGAGATCGAGGCGCTCCTTGCCGTCGAGGATCGAGATCGGCAGCCCAGTGAGCTGCGACAAGGTCTTGAGCACGTCCGCCGCCGTGATCTTGGCGTGGCGCGTGTCGGCCCGGCTGGCGGTGAGGCGGATGAGGAGGAGGGCGGAGCCCGGAAAGCTCGAAGCGCTCAGATACTGGCGGGCGGACGCGATCGCCACGGCGGCGCATTCCGGATCGATCGTTGTGCCGAGCTCTTCGGAAAGGCGCCCCACCACGGCGCGGGCGAGCAGCGACGTGTCGGCCTCCGACTGCGGTTCCAGGCGAACGACCTCGAGAATGTTGCGCAGCGCCGGCCGCAGCTGCAGAAGGCGCGCCGTTTCGGAGGGGCTCGCTTCGGTCCAGACCACCAGCCGCCCGGCCGCGATCGCCGGCAGGATCTGGTCGAGAATGCTGGCGCTTTGACCCTGATGGGTGCCGCTGCGGGCGAGCTGCAGCAAGTCGGGGACGTACCAGATGAGCCTCTTGCCGACCTTGATCTCGTCGACCACCTGGCGCACGCGGCCTTCGAGCTGGCCGAACCAGATCTGCCCGGCCATGAGGTCGGCGCCGCTCGCCTCGAACACGCTCCAATTCAAGCCCTTGAGGCGCTTGGCGAGAAGCCGCAGGAACGAGGTCTTGCCGACCAGCTGCTCGCCGCTGATGAGCAGCGAGCGCACCGGATTCTGCTGCAGCGTCGATTGC
>DATDGG010000157.1:0-6464 GCA_036522235.1 Xanthobacteraceae bacterium | reverse complement strand
CTGCAGTTGCTGCTTACGATGCCGGTGCACGTGACCGAAGTGCGGCCGAGGTCGACATAACGGAATTCGCCCCGGAAGGTCAGGTGGGAGGCGAACATGTGCTCAAAGCCCACCCCGGCGGTCCAGCCGAGTCGGGTCGTGCTCTCGCTGAAGCTCGCGAAATTAGTGCCGGCCGGGAAGCCTCCGAAACACGTGTTGGTCGAACTGCAAAATCCGTTGAAGCTGTCCTTCACCTGCCCAACCGCAAGACCGCCGGTCAAATAGAACAGGGTCGACTCGACGTCGATGCCGGCGCGCAAGCGGAAGGTAGCCAGCCATGGAATATCCTGGGACTGCGAAGCGCTAAAGAAAGACGGGGTGAGGCCACCCCAAGCCTCCGTTGCCTTGGCGCCGACCCAGTTGATGTCGGCCTCAACTCCATACACGAAGCTGCGGTCCTGGAAGTTGTACCCGGCGTATCCTCCAACTATCCCACCCGTCTTGCTGGTCACGAATGAGCCGCCGCTCTCGATGGTGGAAACGCCAGAGCCGTTAAGATCGTTGAAGGAGCCGTCATGGCGCGTGACGCCGCCATCGATCCCAAGATAAAAGCCGGCCCAGGTGGGCACCGGCGGGGGCGGTGCCTTGAGCACAGGCGCCATATCGGCACCATAGGCCGCGCCCGCAAATGCCAATCCCGACACCGATGCCAAAAGCAACTTTTTCATTGATGTACCCTTTCACGCCGCCGCTATGATGCGGAACACGGTAAGGTTCTTGCGGGACCGCCGCAAAGGCAATTCGGCACCTCCAGCCGGAAACTCCAACGATTTCAGCCGGATGTGACGTATTTGCCACACGACTTGCGAGGCCAAAATACCAAAATATAAGGGGATTCAGTTGTTTGGCTTTCTTTCCACGTCAAGGTAGAAGGTCTGGCCTTTGGCCCGTAATCGATGAGTTTCGGCCTTCGGCCCGCAAATCATGAACATCGTCGAACCGATTCTCTTCCAATGTAGGCAGAATCCGCCCGCCGCCGCTCTTTGCGCGCCGGGTACCTCCCTCAATCTCATCAGCTTCGCGCGGCTTGCGCGCTTCATCCACAATATTGGCGCCCGCGCGATGGCCGCCGGCATTCGGCCGGGCCAAATCGTTGCCATCCAAGTCAAAGACCAGATCTTTCATGCCGCGATTGCGCTGGCGCTCGCCCGCATGGGGGTGGCCACCCTCTCGGTCGGCGATCTCAACCTGCCGGCGGGGCTGCGCGCAGATTCCGTCATCACCGACGCCCCCGCCGCGACCGGCCGTTGGACCGGCCTGCCTACGCTGCTCGCCGATCTCAGCTGGACCGAAGGCGACGGCAAGCCCATCGATGAACGCTTTGTCTCGCCTGGTGGCGATGCAATCGCCCGGATCGTGCTGACCTCTGGCTCGACCGGGATGCCGAAGGCCATCGCCATCAGCCACCGAATGGAACGCAGGCGATATGAACGCTACCCCTTTTCGTTCGGAGATCGGTTCGCCCAGTGCTCGCGGTTTTTTTCCGATACGGGGATCGGGCAGAGCACTTGCTTCCGCCTGTTGACTTACATTCTCTCGCGCGGCGGAACGTTCTTCTTTCCGGGCGCGAGCCCGATGGATTCGCTACAGACTTTCGAGCTTTACAAGGTGCAAGGTCTGTTCGCCTCCCCCGGCGGCCTCAGCGGTATTCTAAAGTTCTACGAGGAGAACCACGCGTTTCGTTCGGGATTCAAGACCATCATCACGGCCGGCAGCCCACTGCCCAAACCGCTGTCGGAACGCGTGCGGGCGCGGCTCGGCTCCGATCTCGTATTCTTTTACGGAACCACCGAGACCGCCATGGCGGCGGCGGCGCCTGCCCACACCGTGGCTGATACGCCGGGCGCAGTCGGGTATGTGATGCCGCGCACGACCGTGGAGATCGTCGACGGGTCGCACCGGGCGCTTCCTCCGGGCCAAGAGGGCTCAGTGCGAATCCGCGGCACGACCGTCGTCGATGGATATTTCGGAGACCCGGAACAGACACGGGCATCGTTCCGCGACGGCTGTTTCTATCCGGGCGACCTCGGCTACCTGACTGCGGACGGCATGCTGGTCATTTCCGGACGCGAGAGGGAGGTTCTCAATCTCGGCGGCACCAAGACCCGGCCGCAACTGGTCGAGGATGTTCTCTGCTCCTTCGGGGCCGTCGATCAGGCGGCGGTCTTCAGCGTGCCCAACAATCTTGGGATCGACGAATTGTGGGCCCTGATCGTGCCCCGCGCACAGATCCAAGTCGAAGCGCTTGCCGCCCATTGCAAAGAGCGGCTCGCGCCGCTTTTTTGTCCGGTTCGCTTCGTGACCGTCGATCGGCTGCCGCGCAACGAGAGCGGCAAGATCGACCGGCAACGACTGCGGGAGTTCGTCAGCCGCCAGGATTAAATAATGAATATCGTCGAACCGATCCTCTTCCAATGTACGCAGAATCCGCCCGCCGCCGCGCTCTGCGCGCCCGGGACCGCCCTCAACCTGGTCAGCTATGCGCGGCTTGCGCGCTTCATCCATAATATCGCGCGGCGCGCGCTCGCCGCCGGCATCCGGCCCGGCCAGATCGTGGCCATCCAGGTCAAGGACCAGATCTTTCACACGGCCATCGCGCTTGCGCTCGCCCGCATCGGCGTGGCGACGCTGTCGGTCGCCGATCTCAACCTGCCGGCGGGGCTGCGGATCGATTCGGTCATTACCGATTCGCCCGCCGCGATCGGCCATTGGGCAAGTGTCCCCATCGCGCTCGCCGACCTCACCTGGACCGAGGGCGATGGCAGGCCCCTCGACGAACGCTTCGTCTCGCCCGGCGGCGACGCCATTGCGCGGATCGTGCTGACCTCCGGCTCGACCGGCATGCCGAAGGCGATTGCGATCAGTCACGCAACGCTCATGCGGCGATATGGGCGCTACCTTTTCGCGTTCGGGCCTTCATTCGTCGCCTGCGCGCGCTTCTTCTCCGACATGGGGCTCGGGCAGAGCGCCTCCTTCGAGCTGCTGCTCTACTTTCTCGCGCGCGGCGGCATGTTCTTCTTCCCGGGCGCGAGCCCGATGGATTCGCTGCAGACCTTCGACCTTTACAAGGTGCAGGGCCTGTTCGCCTCCCCGGGCGCGCTGAGCGGCATCCTGAAGTTTTACGAGGCGAACACCGCTTTCCGTTTCGGCTTCGAGGTCATCCTGACGGCCGGAAGCCGCCTGTCGAAATCCCTGTCCGAACGGGTCCGGGCGCGGCTCGGTTCCAATCTCGTCGTCCTTTATGGAACCTCCGAGACCGCAACAGTGGCGGCTGCTCCCGCCCACACGATCGCCGATATGCCGGGCGCCGTGGGTCATGTGATGCCGGGCGTGACGGTCGAAATCGTCGATGGATCGCAACGCCTTCTGGCTCCCGGGCAGGAAGGTTCGCTACGCATCCGCAGCCCCACCATGGTTGACGGGTATTTCGGAGACCCGGAGCAGACCAAGGCAACATTCCGTGATGGCTCCTACTATCCGGGCGACCTCGGCCACCTCACTGCGGACGGCATGCTGGTCATTTCCGGACGGGAGAAGGAGGTCCTCAATCTCGGCGGCGCCAAGTTGACGCCGCAGATGGTGGAGGACGTTCTCGGCTCCTTTGCGGCGGTCGAGCAGGCGGCGGTCATCGATATGCCCAACGATCTCGGGGTCGACGAATTGTGGGCGCTGATCGTGCCGCGCTCCCGGCTCGATGTCGAAGCGCTGCGCGCCCATTGCGGGGAGAGGCTCTCCCTCCCCTTCCGTCCGGTTCGATTCGTGACTGTCGCGGTGCTGCCGCGCAATGAAAACGGCAAGATCAATCGACAACAGCTCAGGGAGCTGGCGCGCGCACCCGATGCGCGCTGATCCCACTATCAGCGAAATATCTCGTCATACACGTCGCTCCAATGGGCGAGGTTGCGTTCGAGCTGCTCGGGCGCGATCACGTTGACCGGGAAACCTGCAAGCTCGGGCGAGATCGCCGGCGACAGCGGCGGCGTGTCGGCGCGCGCCGGCAGATAGCCGGCTTGGCGGAAAATCTCCTGGCCTTCGCCCGACACCACGAAATCGATGAGCAGCCGCGCCGCGTTCGGATGGGGCGCGCCGCTGGTCACCCCGATCGTGTGGGGCGTGGCCCAGGCCGAGCCGAGCGACAGCCAGGCGACCGGCGCGCCGGCCTTGACGCTGATCTGCGTATTGTGCGCCGAGACGCCGAGCACCAGAGCGTGCTCGCCGCCGATCACGCCGTCGAGGATCGCGCGCGTGCTCGCCGCGACCGGCGCGATGCTCTGCGCATTCAATTGACGCAGATACGCAAGCCCGCGCGCCTCCCCCCCATTGGTGAGCACATTGCCGATGAAGCCCCAGGCGCCGGTGACGTCGTTCGGTTTCCAGACCATCTGATTGCGCCAGCGCGGCGCCAAAAGATCTTCAACGCTCCGCGGCCGGTCGCGCGCGGCGATGAGACCCGTATTGAGCGCCGCACCGATGACGATCAGATTGGTAGCCACCCAATAGCCCGCCGGATCGCGGAAGCGCTCGGGCAGCGCGGCGGCATTCGGGATCGAAAAGCGCTCGATCAGGCCTGAATCGAGCAAGGCGCCGATCCCGCTCGCGGTGCTCCAGACATCGGCCTGCACGCGGGCAGCCTTGTGCTCCATCGCCAGTCGCAGCGCCGCGGCCTGGCTGTCGCCGCGCCAATAGGTGACCTTGATGCCGTATTTGCGCTCGAACGCCGCCGCCAGCGGACGCACGATCTGCTCGACAATCAGCTCGGTATAGTAGACGACTTCCTTCTCGGCCTTGGCCTTGGCGACGAGCGCGTCGGAAGGTTGCGCCGCGGCCGGGCCAGCGAGCGCAAATGCGGCAGCCCCGATCAAGCCCATCCGCAGCATGAATTCTTCCCCGCATCGCGACGAAAGAACCCCATCCTACGGGCTACGGCGCGTGAGGGAAATGCGGCGCGATTGGGGCGCGCCGGCCGGTTGAAATCTTCGTCTTGCTGGGCCAAGTTCGCGCCCGCGCAGAAAAAGGACGGCAATGGTCGCAGGTATCATAATCGTCATCGCGCTCATGATGCTGGCCACGCAGCTGATGGGCCTGGCCAGCACCGGAGCATGGCCGAGCATTACGCTCGCGTCCGAATTCGGCATCCCGGCGGATCGCGTCTTCTCGGATTGGTTCATCCTCGACCGGCCGATCCAGTTCATCCTGGGCGGCGTCCAGCTCTGGGTCGTCATGATCTTCGCGGCCGCGCTGATCTACTGGCTGACCGACTGGACGAGCGAGATGCTCGGCCGCATCTTCCGGCGCGCCCGGCCGGCCGCGACCAGCGTCAATTCACCGTGACCGGCTCAACGGATCGCAATCAGCGACTTGGTCAATCCGGCGAACCGCTCGCGCTCGATCACGGCGTCGGGAAATAATGCGGACATCGCCGGCGCGTCGAGAAGCCGTGCATCGTCGAGTATGTTGCGGGCTTCGTCGTAGGATTGCGCGCGCGGATGATAGCCGCAGGCCCGGCGCTTGACGATCTCCGCGCGCCAGGGTTCCGGCAGCCAGTGGATGAAGGGTGTGCGCAAATGCGGCTCCAGGGGGAACCAGTAATTCGGCGTCTGCACGAAATAGCGTGCGGCGAGCCGGCGAACCTCCTGTGCCATCTTGCGCTGATCGCGCCACAGGCCGACATGCTCGATCACCGAATTCGAATGCACCAGGTCGAAGCTCAGGTCGTCGAAGTTGCTGAGATCGCGGGCATCGCCGGTCAGGCTTGAAAATCGCTCATCCGGCACTGGTACGTGAACCAGATTCACCATCGTGATGTGGATTGGCCGGTCGCGCCAGAGCGGTTCAAGAAACTGCCAGTAACCCGTCCAGCCGCCGACATCGAGGATCCGGCACGTCCCGCGCACCGCGATGATTTCATCGACGATCGTCAGCAACCGTTGCAGCCGTCGCTGCCGGAATTTATTGGCGTAGCAAGCGGCTTCACGCTCGGCGGTCGGCGCCAGCGGCATCGTCATCGTCATGGCTTCGCTAACGCTCCATGATTGTCGTTGCCCCGATGACTATCAGGAGAGCAGGCCCCAAGCTCAGGAAACATGAAATCAGGGTGAACGCGGTAGCTGGGCGCCACCAGCGTCGATTCACCCTGATCGCCTGCCCACGCCGAAATGCTTGGCCAGGGCGTCGAGGCCGCGCTTGAGATCAGCGAGCGCGCCGCGCGGGCAGGCCTCGCCATGCACCGCCACGCGGGCGACCGCGCGGGCGGCGCGCTGGCCGGCCTCGAGCACGGCCGCGAAGGCAGCATCGTAGCGCTCCTTGCGGCGCCGGCATTCGCACGGATTCCCCGGTTCGCGTCCGCATTTGAGATCGCCCGGGCAATCGTAGCCGCGGCCGGCGCCCGACACTGCGCGCGGCGTCTCGATGACGGCGCGATATTT
>DATDGG010000156.1:0-17648 GCA_036522235.1 Xanthobacteraceae bacterium | reverse complement strand
TGCGCTCAGAAGTCCGGCTTTTTTGCCACTGGGATGTGGTAGTCGAACAGGTTCTGGTTGTTTTCGGCGCAGGCTTCCTCATGCATCGGCATGCGGACGCGCCTCAATTTGCCGATTGCCGACCACGGCTGATAGAAGGTGTCCGGATCCTCGATCCGGAAAGTCACTTGCAGCGTCTTGCCGCCATCGATCAATTCATACCGCTCCACGACATGCAGCTTCTCGGTATGCGGCGTGCGGTAATTGTCTACGAAGGTCCTGTCGTTCAGTCCGATGGTGTCCACCACGAGCGTATCGCCCTCGTAATGGCCGACCGACTCGCCGTACCAGGACGGCTTCACGTTGGCCGAATGCGGCACGTCGAGATAGACGCGGCGAACCTGCGCGTCGCCCGAAAAGATCATCGTCACCTGCTTGGGCGTTTGCATGAAGTGGATCGGCTCCACGGCGGCCATCATGAAAGCCGGAACGCCTGACGGCATGCAGCTCGCTCGCGCCGAATACGGCATGCCGCCGGAGAGCGCCTTGTCGTTCTCTCGCTTCAAAATCTCCTTCGCCCAAGGCTTGATGTTGGGATTGTTGAGATCGGCGATGCGGAACGTGGGTTGCGCTCCGCTCGCGCGAAATTCGTTGTTGGTGACATACGGATGGGCCGGATCGCTGCGGGTCGGGCTGGGCTCGCCCGGGATCGCCACGTAGTCGGCATTGCCGAAAACCCATGCGGTCTCGTTGGAGAAGAAATCGGGCGTCAACCCACCCTGTTCCGCCGCGAGCCTTGGTCCCGCGGCGGCCCAGACGAGCCCAGTCAAAGCGGCGACCGCAAGAAGGCTTCTTCGTGAATTGAAAATAGGCATGTCCTGCTCCCTGACGTCACCCATCGCGCCACCGGACCTGTCTTGAATGCAAGTTTATGTGAAGCCATGGCCAAGGTCGAGCGGCGTGGATGGCGAATGACTTGACCGCTGCGTTGACTGCAATTGGAACGGAAACATGCCTCGCACCCCTCCGGCGGAAAAGTTTGCGAGCGCAACGGAAAGTTCATCTGCCTTTGCGACAGCAGGCGGACTCTCAGCGCGACGCCGGCTCAAACCCCTGCGCCTTGAACAACTCGACCGCAGCCGGCGATGTGAGCAAGGTCAAAAGGGTCCGCGCGGCATCGGCTTGTTTTGCCGCAGCGCCGATGCTGCCGGTGAAAACGATGTAGCTCTGCAATTCCGGCGGTAGCCAGCCGACAAGCTCGGCACCGGGCACATAGAGGATAGGAGAGACGCCGATTACGACGAGATCCGCCTCGCCGCGCGCGACCGCCTCGACGGCACCGCCCGCGGGATAGGGCCGCAGCTTTTGTTCCATGGCCTCGGCAATCCCGAGCCGCGCCAGTATGCCATGGACATGTATGCCGCTTGCTCCGCCGTTGGCGTAGGCGACCGTCGGTGCTGCGAGGAGGGCCTGCCGGAACGCATCAACCGTGCCGATAGGGGGTTTCGGCGCGCCCCTGCGCACGGCGACGCCCATGCCGGTGCGGCCGAGGTCGACGCGCGACCCGGCGGCGAGCTTGCCGCGCTGCACCAAGTCGTCTGCCAGGTCCGGCGGGAGAACGGCCACATCGAACTGGTCGCCGGCCTCGATCCGGCGCTTGAGATCGGCGGCAAATTCGTAGTTGATCACCAGCGAGTGTCCGGTTGTGCGTTCGAAATCGGGGGCAAGCTCTCTGAAAATTCCGCGCGGCGCCGCGCTGCTGAAAACCTTGATCTCGGCGGACCGCGCCGTGCCGCCTTGCTGCGTCAGAGCCAATACGACGACGGTTGCAGCGGTCGCCGCGGCTGTCGTTGCGGCCTGAATACGGTTCCACATCGCGAGTGTCCCCATAGCGCCCATGGTGCTCACGGTGAGGTCGCTCACTTCCATCGTGTTCGTAGCCTGCCAGCGACTGGCCACACAGACAAGGCGCTCGAACGATACTACTAGTACACCAACGAAAAAGGGCGGCGCTGGCGAGACTAGAAACTCTGCCAGGTGCCGCCCGGGCCGGCGCACCGCCGCCATACCTTCAACTTCGGAAGTGCCCGCGACTGCCGGCACTGCCGCCAGAAAACTAGACAGACAACCAGTCGAGAGATTTTTCGTCCTCGATGCTCTGCAACCGATCGAACATCGCCTCCATCTTGCCGCGATCAAGATGCCGGGTCAGGAGAAGGAACTTTTCCTTGAGCTCCGCCCGATCAAGCGGGCGCTCCGGCGTCCCCTTGAATCTCGTCACCTTGCGCGACACCTCGCGCCCATCCTTGAGCCGGACCGTCACGGTGGCCGTCCCATCCCGGTGGTCCTGGCCCGCGACCACGGTCATCCTGGTCCGCGACGCGAGGTCGAGAATGTCGCGGTCGTGAACCGCCGAATCGTCGAACGAGCGCGGATCGCGCGCGTCCCGATAAAGCGAAAGTGCGACGCTGAACGGGACCGAGTATTGCGCCATCATCATTTCCGCGGGCGCCGGGATGTTGTTGCGCTTGGCAACGCGCTCGTTGCCGCCGATGGTGATCGATGCGACGTCGCCGGCGGAGAATTTGTGCTCCCCGCGCAGGTCCAGGATCGCCTCGATGGGATTTTGCGCGGTGCCGTGGCAGGCATAGTGCTTCAAATAGATATCCATCGTAAAGTATGTCCCGCCGAGACCGCGGGTCAGCTCCGCCAAGTCCCACTCGTTGCAGAATACGCGCAAGAAACCGAATTCGCCTTCAACCACGCTCGACGGACCGGTGAAGCCCTCGGCCGCGAGGCTCGCGGCCAGCACGCCGCTTTCAGCGGCGCGCCCGAGGTGGAGGCGCTTGACCATCGCGCCGTCGCCTGAATTTACGAATTCCAACAGCCCGCCGGCGCAGGAGCCGGCGATGCCGAGCGCATTCGTCATCTTTTCGGCATCGAATTGGCGCAACCGGCCCACCGCGACGGCGGCTCCGAACGGTCCTGTCGTGCCGGGCGCGTGGAAGCCGCGGATCTCGTTGCTGTGCTTGGTGGCGTGGCCGACGCGGGACATGACTTCGGCGCCGGCGACAAAAGCCGTAAGGAGCTCGCGGCCGCCATAGCCACGCTCCTGGGAAACCGCAAGCGCGGAGGTAAACAGCGTCGCGCCCGGATGCGAACCGCTGTCCGGCATGCTCGAGCTGTCGAGCTCGAAGGCGTGGGCCAGCGCGCCATTGGCGAGCGCCGCCGAGGGCGCCTGGACCGGCGCCCCGCCGGCGCCGAGAATGAAGCTCTTGCCGCCGCCGCCATAGCGTTGCGCATAGGCGATGATCATCTTGCTCCACGGCAGCTCGGCGCCGTATGCGATCGTCGCGACCCCATCGGTGATGCAATCCTTGGCGCGTTGCACCACTGCGGGCGGCAGGTCCTCGTAGCGTAGCGCCGCCGCATAGGCGGCGAGCTGCTTGGTCTCGTGGTTGGTTCCCTCGTTGCGGCGGGTGCCTCCCGCCGGCGGAGCCGCGGGTGCGGTCTGGGCCGAAGCGGCCCCCAAGAGCCCCGGCGCGAGCGGGGCAGTGCCGGCGACGGTCGCCATTCGCTTGAGAAAAGTCCGCCGCCCCAATCCCTGGCCATTGGCGTCTGTCATCGTGGTCCTCCCAAGGGCGTTCGACGGCATGCGGTGCCGCGTTCATGAACCGTCAATTTACGGTTCGGCCGCGCCATTGGTCAATGCGCGCCCTGGAGCACCATGCGCGGCCCGCGCCGGTTTTGATAGGATGCCGCGAAGCGAAGAAGGCGGAATGCCTGAGCACCTGCTTTCGTGGTATTCTTCGTTGTTCAGGAAAGCTTCGGCATTGCCGTCGCTGCGGCTGCCGCCAACTCGAACGTACAACTCCGCGACAACGCTGACCAGCAAAGGGAGGGAAGTACATGCATTCGCATCATCACCGTTCCCTGCTCACCCTTATTCTCTCAGGCTCTATGTTGCTCGCCGTCGCGCCTGCGCTCGCGGCTGACGTCACGCCGCAGCGGCTCGCCAGCCCAGAGCCGGGCAACTGGCTGATGAACCATCGCACCTACGACGCGCAGCGCTACTCGCCTCTCGACAAAATCAATAAGACCAATGTCAAGTCTCTCAAGCTTGCATTCGCGGTCGCGATAGGCGGAACCTCGGCTGACGAAAATTTGGAATCGACGCCACTCGCTGAAGACGGATTCCTCTATGTCGTCGATCAATGGAGCGTGGTCTACAAGATCGATGCCCGCTCGGGCGACATGGGCCGCATCCTATGGCGCATGGACCCTAAGCAGGAGAAGCTGCTGCCAGCCAATCGCGGTGCCGCGCTGTGGGGAAATCTCGTTGTCAGCGTCGCCAACTATCCCGCGCGCGTCATCGCCACCAACAAGGAGACCGGCAAGGTCGTCTGGGAAACCAACATGGGCGACGGCCAAGCGGAGCTGCAGCTCACCGCCGCCCCCATGGCGATCAAGGACAAGATCGTGGTTGGCGCGGCCGGCGGCGACCGCGGCGTTCGGGATTTCATCGCGGCGCTCGACGGCGCGACTGGGAAACTGCTGTGGCGAAAATACACGGTCCCGGCCCCGGGCGAAGCCGGCTCCGAGACATGGAAGGACAAGAACAACGCGTGGCAGACCGGCGGCGGCGCAATGTGGGTCACCGGCTCCTACGACGTCGCCACCAACCAGGTGCTGTGGGGCACCGGCAATCCCGCGCCGATGTACGATCCCTACTACCGCCCCGGCGACAATCTCTACACCGATAGTCTGATTTCCTGGGACCCCGACACCGGGAAGATGAACTGGTATCACCAGTACGTGCCGGGCGACATGTGGGACTACGATGCCGCCGGCACGCACATTCTGATCGACGGCGAGGTTGCCGGCCAGCCGCACAAGCTGGTGACGCATTCGGCACGCAATGGCTTCCTCTACGCCTTCGAACGCACCAACGGGCAGACCCTGCTGGCTAAACCTTACATGGACGAGATCAACTGGACCAAAGGCATCGATCAGAAGACCGGCCTGCCGATCGATTACGATCCCACGAAGGACATCCAGGTCTATTCAGGCATGCAAAATCAGACGTTGACGGACCGCACCAAGAAGCTGTGCCCGTCGCATGAGGGCGGCAACAATTACTGGTCGGCGTCGTACAGCCCCAGGACCAGGCTCCTGTATATTCCATCGCGACCGACATGCGATGAGGTTACGATGACCCCGGACCAACTCAGGAGCGCTACTGGGGCCTTGTTGGGCGGCGGGATCAGGTTTTTCGCGCGGACCCAATCCGACATCACCGTCGCCGATCCGTTTACCGGCGAGGTCAGGAAAAGGGTGCTCGTCCCCTATCCGAACTTCAGCGCCGTCCTCACGACCGCCGGCGGCCTCGTTTTCACGGGCTATGGCGATGGAACGTTCGCCGCCTACGATGACGTAAGCCTCGAGCAGCAGTGGAAGATCAATGTCGGGACCGGTTTCAACGCCCCGCCAATGACCTTCGAGGCCGGCGGCAAGCAATTTATCGCGATCTTGTCGGGACTGAGCCGGATCTCCAAGGGCAGGCTCATCCTGACCCCCGAACTGCGCGAGATGCGTAACCAGACGATGCTGTTTGTGTTTGCGCTGTAACAAGATCCCGAGCGATCCGCGAGTTCGGGTTGCTCGGTGTCATGATCCGTAAGGATCCGTAAGGCCGTCACGAAGCGCGATGCATCAAGGCTCCCGATCGAAGTGAACGCTGCCAGGCGGTTGCGTTTCGGCTCCATAACCTTGCGCGCCGCCGCTTCAGCGACGCAAAAGAGGAAAGCTAAGTCTCATGCCAAATGCGGGAACTCCAAGCCTCTATGAATGGATCGGCGGCATCGACATCTTGAATCACTTGATGACGCGCTTAGGCGTTCGCCGACATCCGCGCGTTTCTTGATGCGTTCTGGGACGACCGGCTGACCACGCTGAAGGCTGAGATCGAGACGAGGCGGCGACCGCGGCATGGATGATCCGATCGAGAAAGAGATATTCATCGACGCTGCGCCCGAGGAGGTGTTCGCGTATTTGACCGAGAGCAGGAAATACCTGCTTTGGATGGGCGTCGACGCGGAGCTCGACCCGCGTCCGGGCGGCCGCTTCAAGGTCGATCCGAACGGACGTGACGTCATCTTCGGCGAATTCCTCGAAGTCGTTCCGCCGCGGCGTGTGGTGTTCACCTGGGGCTTTGACGAGCCCGATCATCCGATGCCGGCAGGATCGTCCCGCGTCGAGATCGATCTCGTCGCGCAAGACGGCGGTACGCTCCTTCGCCTGCAACATTTCGGCGTCACCGGGTCCAGGCGCGAGCAGCACGCGGGCGGCTGGCAGCATTATCTCAGCCGCTTGACGATCGTCGTCGCCGGGGGCGACCCCGGGCCCGATCCCTACGGCACGCCGGCAACGCGCCACAGCTGACAGATTGCGGTGGCGTGGCTCACCCCGCCTCGACCAGATCGGCTCCCGCCAACAGCTTCTCGAAAACCGCGATGCTGGTCGGCTTGACCGGGCGGAAATTCTTGCTGTTGAAGGCGGGCTCGACGAAGCCCTCGGAAAAATCCGCGGGCGGGCTCATGATCTCGTGGAAGCAGAGCCCGAGCAGGCCATGAGCTTCGCGCATGTGCCTGATGCTGTAGACCCCGTGCAGGCGCGGGAATGCGCTCACCGCCGCCCGCCAATAGGCGCACGCCGAGAAGACGTCGTTGATGCAGACAACCTGTCGGCCGACATGGAAGCTCATGGCCGCATCTTAGCACGTCATCCCCTGCGGACAGCTTTCACGAGAAATGAACTTTCGGTAGCGTTGCCCCGCGCGGGCATGCGGACAAGCAAAAGACAAAGCTACGCCGATCCGCTTGGCGCCAGAAAGCAGTGCAGAGGATGCTGATGCTGGCGTGCAAAGGCAAGCACCTCGGTCACCTTGGCGGCCGCGGCATCATGGGGGTATACCCCGCATGTGCCGAACCCTGCATTGTGGATCTCGAGCATGATCCGGGTCGCGGTCTCGCGGTCGTGGTCGAACACGCGCTCGAGCACCGCGACCACAAACTCCATGGGCGTGTAGTCGTCGTTCAGAAGTCGCACCTCGGCCAGCAGCCCCTGGGGCCTGTCCGCGGCGTGAGGTCCCTCCCCGCCAATGCCGCCGTGCGAATCCCGATCCCCTTTGGCGGTGCCGTGGCTGATGTAGCTTGTCGCGTCGTAACGCGTCATGCCCTGTTCCTGCAGAAGCTCCGCAGCGGCGGGTTCAGCGAACGCCGCCGCGAGAACATCGGCACCTGTCACGCCGCGGTCGCGCCTTGTCATCTGCACGTGAACCACGGCGCGCTGAACAATGGCCTTGAATCCGGAGGAGGTTTCCGGTGCGGTCCGCTCCGCCAGCGGAGTTTCAGCGAGGTACGATAGCGCCGCCGAGATGCTCCGCCGCAGCGCGTCAAGATCGACCCCGCAGCCGCGCATCACCACGGCGGCATCCGGATCGTCGGTCAGCGCCAACAGAAGATGCTCCTCGCTCGCCTGCGGGTGATGCCGCTCCTGCGCGATCGCGATCGCCCGGCGCAGCGTTTGGTCAAGGCTTTCCGCGAAGGCCGGCTTTGGCCCGTCGTCATTGTCGCCGATGATGGCCATGCAGGCCTCCACGCATTCGCGGCAGAGCTGGTCCGTGCCGCAGAGCGAGCAGTAAAGGTTCGGCGCCCGATCGCCTGCGCTAGCGTTGCCCATTCGGCCGACCTTTCGACCGGCCGACCTTTCGACGACCTTCCAGTCTGCCTTCGACCGCATATGGGATTGAGCGTCCGGACTTTCAAACGATCCTTCGCGACGCGCGAGGGCGCGCTCCTCATGGTGAGGAGCACGGGCAGAGTCCGCTCGAACCAGGCTGTCGAGGCGCGACGGATTCCGCTACGCTCATCCGCCCCTCAGGGGCACAAGAGCGAGCGAGGGAGGATCAACGAATGGAACGATTCATCGCCGGCCTGGTCAAGGACTTCGAGAGCGGCAAGGTCGACCGCCGGGAATTCTGCAAGAGCGTTGCGCTTGCCGCCACCGTCTACGCGGCGGGCGATGCCGCCCACGCCCAGGCCACGCGCGGCCTCAAGGTCATCGGCGTCAATCACATCTCCTATTCGTGCGCGGACTATGCGCGGGCGCGTGATTTCTTCATCAACGTATTTGGGCTCGAGAACGCGCCCGGGCATGACACCGGCCAGCGCGCCAACCTGATGTTCGGCCCGGAGCAGGGCAAGGGCGGCTCGTTCATCGTCGCGCGCAACGCGGCCGCCAACGGCAAGCCAGTGTCGCCGGCCTATGTGGATCATTTCTGCTTCACGCTTTCCAATTGGGATGAAACGCGCGTGCGCGCCGCCATGAAAGCGAAGGGTCAGGAAATATCCGGCGGGCGCCCGGGCAGCCTGCATGTGCTGGACCCGTACAATTACGACATCCAGTTCGCCAATATCGCCGAAGAAAACGCGTTCAGGCGCTGAGGATAGGAGATTTGCCATGGAAGGTTTCGTCGCTCACAAGCTCAACGCGTTCGAGACGGGCAAGCTCAGCCGCCGGGCGCTGATCGAGCAGCTCACGCTCGCCGCCACCACGCTCTACGCCACTGGCAGCGCGCAAGCGCAGGCCGATACGACGCTCAAGGCGCAGCTGGTGAACCACATCTCCTATACGTGCCCTGACTATCGCCTCGCCGCGGACTGGTATTCGAAGGTTTTCAATCTGGACCAGATCGGCGCCAGCGGCCGCGACGTCGCCATGCCGATGGGCAAGAAGGGCGAGCAGCCCTACGGCGTCGCCGCCCAGGACGTGCCGCTGCCGCATCTCATCGTGCGCACGCCCGATCCGAATGCGCCTCCGCCGGCCGGCGGCGCGCGGGCGCGGCCGAAGCCTGCGGCGGTGATCGATCACTTCGCGCTCACGGTCGCCGATTTCAACCGCGACCGGGCGCGCGCCGAGCTCACCGCGCTCGGGGTCAAGAACATCCGCGACGGCGGACCGCGCAGCCTGCACATGGACGACGTCAACGGCTACGATGTGCAGATCTGCGGGCTGGAGAACAACGCGCTGACGGACGGGTAGAAGCGCTGTCGCCTTGTGGCCCGGATGGAGCCAACGGTCGGTGCGAAACGCCGACCCGTTGGCGAAATCCGGGTTTAGGTCAACGCAGCGCCGGAGGTGGCGGCGCACCATTGAGGCGACATTGAAGATCGGTCTATTTCCGGTTGCCAGGCCCTCCCGGTAGGATATGTTTTGCGCGCTTAGAGCGAAATCGCTTCAGGTTGAATCGCGATTTCGCTCTAACCATTTGTTCGGCCGCATGATCTTGTCCGAAAAGTCTGCAACTTTTCGGGATCATGCTCTCAGGGGGAGGGATGCCATGAACAAAGGCTTCGGAATCGCTGCGCTGGTGCTGGCAATTATCGCAATCTTCGTTCCTTTCTATGGCCTATGGGTTTCGGGAATCGCGTGCGCTCTCGCGGTCGCCGCCGCACTCGCCGGTGACCGAATCTTTGCCGTAGCAACGCCGATCATCGCCGGAGTGAACACATATTTTCTCAGCCCCGCTATCTCGTACGTGCTCACGCAAGATCGAACCGGTCAGTTGATCGTTCTGCTGTTCCTCGCAGCCCCGTTTGTTGCGATTGCACTCAACGCCTTCGGGGCCTTCAGGATTGGAAGCACGGCCACACGCTGAGAAACGTTCAATGGGCGGCAGGCTAGCTCGTAGCCCGGATGGAGCGCTTGCGTAATCCGGGACAGCTGCCCCGCTACAGATCTACCCCACCGTCACCACGATCTTGCCGAAGTGCTGGTTGGCACGCATCAGCGCCAGCGCGTCGGCGATCTCGTCGAGCGGGCAGGTGCGGTCGATCGGCAACGCGAGTTTGCCGGCCTCGACCGCGCCCCACAGGTCGGCGCGCATCGCGCGGACGACCTCGCGCACCTCCTGCGGGGTGCGGGTGCGGAACGTGACCCCGATATACTCGATGCGCTTCAAGGCGTGCAGGTCGAAATTGAATTCGCCGGTCATGCCGCCGAGCCGGCCCACGTTGACGATGCGCCCGCATAGCGCGGCCGCCTCGAGGTTCTGGTTGGCGATGCCGCCCGACACCAGGTCGACGATCAGATCGACGCCCTTGCCGCCGGTCGCCTCCTTCACCCGCGCGGGCCAGTCCGGAATGCGCGGATCGAGCGCGAGATCGCAGCCGAATTCCTTGAGCCGCGCGCGGCGTCCCGCATCGCCCGATGTCCCCATCACCAGCGCCGCGCCCATGAGCTTGCCGATCTGCATGCCCATCAAGCCTACGCCCGCGCTCGCGCCCGTGATCAACAGCGTCTCGCCGGCCTTGAGGCGGCCGGCGGTGACGACCGCGTTGTGCATGGTCTGCAGCGCCACCGGAAGGCAGGCCGCCTGGGCGTAGGTCATGTTGTTGGCCGGAATGCGATTGAGGCGCCCCCAGTCGGTCGCCACATATTCCGCATAGCTGCCGGGCGCCGAACCCATGACGCGGTCGCCCGGCTTGAAGCCCGCAACCTCGCTGCCGACCGCCGCGACCTCGCCGGCGCATTCGAGGCCGAGCCGGGCGCCAACGCCGCCGACGCGGCCATGCTGATGCCCGGCGGCGATCAGCACATCGGCGCGATTGAGGCTCGATGCGCGCACCCGCACCAGGACCTCGTTGGGCGCCGGCGCGGGCTTGGCCACCTCGCGCAGCTCGACCCCGTTCTCACCCAGAACCGCGGCTTTCATGAGTATCTCTCCCGTTCGCGGACGACTTATACACGTTGCAATGGGCAGGCGAGCGTCCCATTGTGCGGGCGGCGTCACCGTCCGGTCATGAACATCCTTCATGCGACACGCGCAAATCGCAACAACGCAAATCGCAACAACGATGGCTGGCCAATGTTTCCTCTCCCCAAGAGCGTGTTCCTGACCCGCGGCATCGGCATTCACCGGCAGCGGCTCTCCGCCTTCGAATATGCGCTGCGCGACGCCGATATCGAGCAGCAGAACCTGGTCAGCGTCTCCTCCATCCTGCCGGCGAACTGCGAGCTCATCACCCGCAAGGCCGGCGTCACCATGCTCAGCCCGGGCGAGATCACCTTCTGCGTCATGGCGCGCGCCGAGACCGACGAAGCCGGGCGCCACATCGTGGCCGGGATCGGGCTGGCGCGGCCGCGGGACCCGGCGCATTACGGCTACATTTCGGAGCACCATGGCTTCGGCATGAACGAGGCCGAGACCGCCGACTATGTGGAAGACCTGGCCGCCACCATGCTCGCCTCGACGCTCGGCATCGAGTTCAATTCCGATGCGGCCTGGGACGAGCGCAAGCGCGTCTATGAGATGAGCGATCTCATCGTCCACAGCCAATCGATCACGGCCGCGACCGAGGGCGTGCGCGGGGGCGATTGGACCTGCGTGGTCGCGGCCGCGGTGTTCCTGTTCGCCCTGCCCCCGCCGGCCGCGCCATGACGGGCCCGGCCACCTACGCGGTGCCGCCGAGCTTCCTCGGCATCGCGCGCCATGACCGCGGCGCGCCGATCGCGATCGCCGGCATTCCGCTCGATCTCGGCACCACCAACCGCAGCGGCGCCCGCTTCGGTCCCGCCGCGATCCGGCAGGCGAGCCGGATGCTCACCGACGGCGCGCATCCGCAACATTTCGTCGATCCCTCAGCGCTGCCGATCGCCGACATCGGCGACTTCGATATCGCCCTCGGCGACCTCCTCGGAAGCCTCAAGCTGATCGAGGCGCAAGCGCGCGGGCTCGAGCACCTGGTGGCGCTCGGCGGCGATCACAGCATCACGTTGCCGCTCTTGCGCGCGCTCAAAGCGCGGCGCGGGCCGCCGGCGCTCATTCACTTCGATGCCCATGTGGATACCTGGCCGGAGAATTTCGGGCAGGTCTACGGCCACGGCTCGGTGTTCTATCACGCCATCACGGAAGGCTTGATCGCGCCCGGCCGGATGGTGCAGATCGGCATCCGCTCCCCGCTCGCGCGCGCGGTGCACGACTGGACCGTGGCGCAGGGCGTGAACATGATCACCGCGCAGGAGGTCCACGAAGCAGGCCCCGGCGCGATCGCGGCGCGTATCCGCGAGATCGTGGGCGCGGCGGACGTCTATCTGAGCTTCGATATCGACGCGCTCGACCCGGCGTTTGCGCCCGGCACCGGAACCCCGGAGGTCGGTGGGCTCGCGAGCTGGCAGGCGCAGGCGATGCTGCGGCGGCTCGACGGGCTTGCCTTCGTCGGCATGGACGTGGTCGAGGTCGCGCCCGCCTACGACGTGGCCGAGATCACGGCGCTCGCCGGCGCCACCATGGCGTGGGAATATTTATGCCTGTTGCGGGGCAAAGCGTAGGGGGCGGCCCATAGCCCGTCGAAGACGGGCGTAAACGCCCTTATTTATGGTGGCCGCCCTCCCCTTGTGCCCGACCTCCCTTGTGGGCGCGCGCAACAAAGAGGGCGGCCACGGGCCGCCCCTACGAGCTTGCGGCGCATTTCTTTCGGGTCCATGCTTGCAGCAAAAATATCCAGTCCGCGGAGGAACCCATGAAGAAGCTTCTCGTCCTTGTCGTTCTGGCGCTTTTCGTCGAGTCGATTGGACTTGCCGCGTCGGCGGCGACCATTACCGGAACCATCAAGGAAGCGGACGGGACGCCGTTCCGCGCCGCCTTCCTGCGCGTCCAGAACATCAAGACCAAGACCACGATGATGGTTCTCTCCGACAGTCGGGGACGCTACTGGACCGACCGGCTCGACGCCGGCACCTATGACGTCTGGGCAACGTCAGTCGGCTACAAGGGCGACCCGGCCCGCCGCCGCGGCGTGACGGTCGAGGACGGCAAGGATCTGACGCTCGACTTCACCATGCAGAAGAGCGCGGTCGAGTGGAGCGACCTCACCAAATATCAGGCCGGCACCTTGCTGCCGGAGGCGGCCGGGAAAGGCGTGCTGATCCAGCAGTGCTTCAACTGCCATGCCTTCGGCAAGATCGGGGCGGTCGGGCGGCATGACGAGGGCGGCTGGAAGGGCGCGATCGACGTCATGCGGCAGCTCGGCGTGGCCAGGATCAAGCCGGAGGTCGAAACCGAGGTATCGAAATATCTGGCGAGCGCTTTCGGCACGGATTCGGCAACGCCGGCATCGCCGCTCCAATTGCCGGACTATCAAAAGGTCAAGCAGGAGCGCGACTATTTCAGCGACGCCGCGCTCAACATTGTCTATGTCGACTACGAATTGACCGGCGATCCCAAGGATCGCCCCGGAACCGCCAAGCAGGACAAGGACGGCAACCTGTGGATGGAAATGTCGGCCGGCCTGTCGCGGCTCAATCCTTCGACCGGGGAAGTGAAGACTTGGCGATTGTTCAACCTCACCAGCAATTTCATTCATGAAATCCTGCCGACGCCCGACGGCTCGGTGTGGCTCACGCTCGAAGCCCAGGGCGGGCTGGCGCGGTTCGATACCAAGTATGAAAAGTTCGAGGTGTTCATCGACAAGCAGGCCAACGACAAGTACAACCTCACCAAGCCGGTGCAGAAGGATCCGAACGATCCGTTCCCCAATCTCCCCAATCCGGCCGGGCCGCAGGGCGGCGATGCGCGCAGCCATACCGCGGTCATGGATCTGCAGGGCAACGTCTGGGTTTCCGGGCGTCCGCTCAAGAAGCTCGATCCGCAGAGCGGCAAATACACCTACTTCTCGGACGAGGCGCCGGATACCTACGGGATCGCGGTCGATCAGGCCGGCAATGTCTGGTTCGCGGAGTTCAATGCCCGTGACCATCAGGACATCGGTTTCGTCGACGTCAAAACCAACAAGGTCACCAAGTTCCAGCCGCCCGCGGGCGTCACCCCGCGCCGCCTCAAGATCGACTCCAAGGGCATGGTGTGGATCGGCGATTATTTCGGCGGCAGCCTGACCCGCTTCGATCCGCAAGCCAAGGAGTTCAAGGTCTTCAAGCTGCCGGGCCCGATGCCCACGCCCTACGGCCTCGCCGTCGATCACGCCGACAATGTCTGGTACGCCTCGATGTATACCGATGTGATCGGCGCCCTCGATCCCAAGACCGGCCAGGTGACCGAATATCCCTCGCCCTATGGGGAGCGCGGCACCCGCGACATGTTCGAGGATGCGCAGGGCCGCATCTGGTTCGGCGCGCAGCCCTATTTCAAGGCCGGGTATTTCCGGGTTCGCTCGGAGGCGGAACGCGCCGCGGCGCTGAGGCAGTAGAAGCGTGACGCTTCCGCGAATTGATTGTTAGGAACGCAGGCCTCGCACTCCTTCTCCCCAAGGGGGAGAAGGTGGGATGAGGGGACGCGGGCGGTGCAATACGGAAATTTCCTAGCCCCCTCACCCCACCCTTGGTCGCGCTCGCGGCCGAGACGGACAATTCCCTTCGAAAGGTTCTGAGAAAATTCAATTTCGTCCCCCCCGGCCCGTGCCGAGCCTGAACGGCCATCACCTCAGCCAATGGCGGCACCGGAGGCCATGGTTTTGCGCGGCCCGGTTATCCGTCAAAAGTTTTAACTCAAATTTCAGCGGGTTCTCAAAAGTCCAGAATTCTTAAAGGCTTATAAACGCCAGCCGCTTTATGGAAGCGGCCTCATTCGGCGGCCCCGCAGATGGCTCCTTCCTCCAAGGTTCCACGATTTCGCACCCTGATGGTCTGGGCGGCCGTTGTCGTCATCGCCACCCTTCTGGCCAGGGGATGGGCGGCCTGGACGTTACGGGCCTACACGCTCGAAGGCGCGTCCCGCGATGTCTCGCACATCGCCACGGTGCTGGCCGCGCAGGTCGCCCAATCGGTCAAGGCGATCGATGCACCGCTCGCGCTGTTGCAGCAACAACTGGCCGACCGCCAGCCGCCATCGGCGGATCAGTTTCGCGGCGCGTCCGCGGAACCGGATCAAGCCTTGCGCGCGGTGATGGCGCGGCTTCCGCCGGCGGCCGACTTTGCGATTGCCGACGCGCAAGGGCATGTGGTCGATCATTCCGAATCCTGGCCCGATGCCGAGCGCGACCTGACGGGCCACGATTTTGTTGCAGCCCTTTGGGCCGACCACGATGGTGGGCTCCATGTCAGCGCAGTTTCAATCAGGCGGAGCGAAGATGAAAAGACATTGCTCTTTTGGCGCCCGGTGCGATCTCGGCAGGGAGAGCTTCTCGGCGCTGCCGTCATCAAGGTCGGCGCCGGCTATTTCAAGCCCATCGCCGGCGCGATCGACGGGATAGCAGACGCCTCCTTCGCCCTCGTCCACACCGACGGCTCGATCCTGATGCGCTATCCGGAGGCGCCGGACGCCGAGCCTCGTCTGGTCGCCGCAACGGCGGTGCCGAACACGCCGCTCGTGGTCGAGGCGGCGGAGCCCGAGGCGGCCATCTTGTTCCCTTGGCGGCGGATCGCCGGCCTGATCGCGGCCGCGTCGGCGCTGACATTGGTCTGCTTCGCGCTTCTGCTGCGCATTCTGTACCTCCAATTTTGCAATCTTTCGGCCGCGCAGGCTTCGCTCGCGGAACGGGAAAACGCACTCGGCAGGCAGTCGCACGAGCTCGCCCGCGCCAACACTCAGATCGATGCGGCCCTCAACAACATGTCGCAAGGCTTGTGCATGTTCGACGCGGCAGGAGCGCTCGTCATTCGCAACGAGCGTTATCTTCGCACCTATGGAATGCCCTCCGACGTGGTCACGCCGGGCATCACGTTCGTCGACACCCTCGAGCACCAGCGGGCGGCGGGCAATTTCAGCGGCGACCCGCAGCAATTCGCAGCGGACCTGCGCGGGCGGCTGGCGCAGGGCCAGGTGGTCAATTCGACCCAACAGCTCGCCGACGGGCGCGTCATCGAAGTGACCAGCGAGCCGATGATCGGCGGCGGCTGGGTGGCGACCCATGACGACATCACCGAACGTCGGCGCAGCGAGGCGCGCATCGCCAGGATGGCGCGTTACGATTCCCTGACCGACCTCGCCAACCGCGTGCTGTTTCGCGAGAAGGCGAACGCCGCGCTCGAGAGCTACAAGGCGACCGGCGTCGGCTATTCGATCTTCATCTTCGACCTCGACCTGTTCAAATCGGTCAACGATTCGCTCGGCCACCCGGTCGGCGACGCGCTCCTCAAGGCGGTGGCGGCACGGCTGCAAGGCCTGACCGGCGAGGCCGACACAGCCGGCCGTATCGGCGGCGACGAATTTGCGATCCTGCACGTCGCCGCGGGCGATCAGCGCGACGGCGCGAGCAATCTCGCGAAGCGCCTGCTGGAGGTCATCGGCGCGCCCTACGAGATCGACGGACATCACATTGTCATCGGCACGAGCGTCGGCATCGCGATGGCGCCGTATCACGGGACCGACAATGAGAAGCTGCTCAAGAACGCCGATCTTGCGCTTTACCGCGCCAAGTCCGATGGCCGCAACTCCTATCGGTTCTTCGAGGCGGAGATGGATCGCGAGCTGCAGCTGCGGCGCACGCTCGAGGTCGATCTCAATTGCGCGGTGGAGAACGGCGAGTTCGAGGCCCACTACCAGCCGGTGGTGAATGCCGATACCGGCAGCATCTGCGCCGTCGAAGCCTTGATTCGCTGGCAGCACCCCCGCGACGGCATCGTGGCGCCGGGCCGGTTCATACCGATTGCCGAGGAGCGCGGGCTGATCACGGCGATCGATCGATGGATGCTGCAGCGCGCCTGCCGCGACGCCATGGCCTGGCCCGATCACATCCGCGTCGCCGTGAACATGTCGCCGATCGCGTTCCGCAGCGGCGATCTGTTCGAGATGATAACCGATGCGCTCGCTTGCTCGGGGCTCCCGCCCGCGCGGCTCGAGCTCGAAATCACCGAATCGGTGCTGCTGCAGAAGAGCGAGCGCAACCTGGCGATCCTGCATCGGATCAAGAAGCTCGGCGTGTCGATCGTGCTGGACGATTTCGGCACCGGATATTCATCGCTCGGCTATCTGCGCCTGTTCCCGTTCGACAAGATCAAGGTCGACCAGTCATTCGTCCGGGAAATGCCCTATCGCACCGATTGCGCCGCGATCGTGTGCGCCATCGCCAATCTCGGCCGCGAGCTCGATATGGTGACGGTCGCCGAAGGCGTCGAAACCGCCGAGCAGCTCGCGCTGGTGCGCGCCGCCGGCTGCAAGCAGGCGCAGGGCTTCCTGTTCAGTCGCCCGGTCCCGGCGTCGCAGCTGACGTTCAGCGGCGGCGATGGAGTCGCGTCGCGGCGCCTGGCATCCGCTTAATGGATGGTCGGGCTTCCGACCAGGCGAAGGTCGATCTTGCCGATCAGCTCCGACCGGCGCAGCTCCGCGGCCTTGGTGGCGGCCACGGCCTGATCCAGCGTGCTGGTATTCGATCCGAATACCACGACGCCGCCGAGAACCACCCCGAACGCGCCGATCAAGATCGCCGGGTCGAGGTTGATCGCCCCGATCAGCGCCGCCACGATCAGCGCGCCGGCGAGGGCGGCGGCGAGCTTCGCGGCCAAGATGAGCTTGCGGCAGCTCTCGATGGTCTCGGCCAATTGCTCGATCTCGGATTCGAGGCGAACGATTTCCTCGTGCAGTTCGGTGTCGTCGTCCATGGTCATCGGCCTTGCGATGCGAAACGAACCGGTTGATGACTCTCCACTGTCGTCGT
>DATDGG010000155.1:0-29297 GCA_036522235.1 Xanthobacteraceae bacterium | reverse complement strand
CGAGCCGGCGATGATCACGTCCTCGCCCTGCTTCCAGTTGACCGGCGTCGCCACCTTGTGCTTGGCGGTCAGCTGCAGGGAATCGATGACGCGCAGCACCTCGTCGAAATTGCGGCCCGTGGTCATCGGATAGACCAGGATAAGCTTGATCTTCTTGTCCGGCCCGATGACGAAGACGTTGCGAACCGTCTGGTTGTCGGCGGCCGTGCGCTTGGCCGGGTCGCCGGAGGTTGCGGCCGGAAGCATGCCGTAGAGCTTGGAGACGTTGAAATCGGTATCGCCGATCATCGGGTAATTGGGCGCGAAGCCCTGCGTCTCCTTGATGTCATTTGCCCATTTGGCGTGATTGTCGACCGGGTCGACCGAAAGCCCGATGATCTTGACGCCGCGCTTGTCGAACTCAGGCTTGATCTTGGCCATATAGCCGAGCTCGGTGGTGCAGATGGGGGTGAAATCCTTGGGGTGGGAGAACAGAACCGCCCAGGAGTTGCCGATCCAATCATGAAAGCGGATCTTGCCTTCGGTGGTTTCGGCCTCGAAATCAGGGGCAATATCGCCGATCTGCAGTGCCATGACACACCTCCATCGCCTCTAGGCAATCCATGAGTGATTACGCTGGCTTTATATAGGGCTCCGCCGCGGCGGCAACAGTGATGCGACAGCTGTGCCGACGCAGGCGCCAAAGCTGGCGAGGATACCGCGGTTCGGGCTTTGCGAGCAAAAGCGCGGGCTCCCCCGCGCGCCTGCCGCAACTTTGCCTTGGCGACGCCCCGACAGAGCCCCGTTGGCGGGCTAACCTTCCGTTTGAACCAAATTGCAAGCTCCTGCGTCCAAGTAAGGCTGGCAGGAGAGGCGGCGGGTTCTCCTGTTGGCGTTCGCAGCCAGACCGGCCGTGCCGAGGGCGCAGAAGGTGTCTCGGTAGGGCGCAAGCGTCCCGGAAGGGGCGGGAGAGCAATATGAATGCGAAATTCGAGGCCCCGGCCGATCTGCGCGCCTTGCGGGCGCTGGTTGAGCGCTCGCCCATCCGCTCGCTCCCGGCGCAGGGACCTGAGGCCATTTTTGCCGACTGGGAAAGAGATCGCAAATCGACGGACGTGGACGCGCTGATCCTGGCCTGGATTGCGAGCCACGTGCAGCGCCCGGCGCATCGCGGCCGCTTGCACTGAGCGTCCGGCGCTCCTGCCAATACCCCCCGAAAAGCTAGCGGCCTGACGCCTTTTCGCGCAGTCCAATCGTTCTGCCTGGAAAACCGGCGGCGTCGAAATAACGCGTAGAGCCGATCTGCTGGAATTCGACTACGGTCTGCAGTCCCGCCGGGCTCGGGCTTGAGCGCAAGGCGTCGGCGCGGACGGAGGGCATGGCGCCGCCCGGCAGGGCCTCCTCGGCCACGCGTCCCAGCAATCCGCCCTTGAACGGAATCTTGAGGCCGAGCAGGCGCGCCAAGGTCTGGCCCATATCGGCATTGCTGACCGGCGCCTCGTCGACAAAGCCGCGCTTGAAGTCCGGTCCGATCGCCGCCACGAAATTCATGGTTTCGGCGCGGCTGAAGCTGCCGTGCATGCCCTGGCCCTGTTGCAGGCCGGTGTCGGCGATCTCCACCGTGCACAACACCGGCTCTGCGCAACCGGTCGAGAACGTTCGGAAGTTCACCACGATGGTGGGGCGGGGCGTGCGTGCGGGCCCCTTCAAGTTGATCGCCGACAGCGGCAGCGTGCCGGCGAAGTCGCCGAGGTCGTCGTCGACGAACAGGCCGCTGACATAGTCCTGCGCCAACAGCAGATCGACCACGCGTTGAGCCAACGCGCGATCCTTGCCCGGCACATAGACCAGATCGGAACCGCCGTTGGCGGCAACAACCACGTCCGGCTTTTCCGGATCCTGACCGATCAATCCATTGCCGCGCCCTTTTGGATATGTGTTGTCGGGAACGGACGCGTTCTTGTCGTCCGGATCGAATAACGGAACGCCGAGCCCCTTGGCGATGTCGATGGCGACGAACCCAGGGGGCAGGAATCCCTTTGGAACGTTGGCATAGCTGCCCTTGGCCGCCGGGCTGGTCGTGCTCTCCTTTGAGATCGTCGCGAAACCATGATCCGCCGCGACGACGATATCGGTATCGTCGGCGAGGCCGAGCTCGCGCAGCGCGTCCTGCAGCTGCTTGAGGTTGTCGTCCGCGTTCTTGATGGCGGCGGCCGAGGTCGGCCCGTTGATCCCCGGCGTCAGCGCGTTGAGGCTGTCGCCCTGATTGTGCTGCGTCCCGTCCGGGTCGCGCGACCAGAACACCAGCACGAACGGCTTGTTGCGCCCCTTGAGCATCGGCAGCACGACCTTGGCGGCGACATCGGCGAAATAGCCTTGCTGGACGGTGTTGGCGGCGAGCGTTCCGGGCGTCTTGAAGTCGCCGGCCTTGCCGTTGTCGCCACGACCCGGCGCCGCGAGCGGCAAGCCCGCGGCGGTGAGCTTGTCCTTCACGGCCTGCGAGAGCGGGATGCCGGCGGGCGTGCCGGTCGAGTCGTCCACAATGATGGTCTCCTCGCCGCTGCGCTCGGTGTGATCGAAGATCAGGATCGGGCCGACCTTGCCGATGGCGGCCGCGCTATAGCCCTGGTGCCGCGCCGCCAGCAGGATCGTGTCCTCGTCGAGATAATTGCCGTCGAAATGTTGGTCGACCTCGCCGAGCACAGGATCGGCTTCCAGGAACGGGGTCACCGAGCCGTTCGCGGTCTTCACCGGGAAGCCCACGTAAATGGTATTGCTGAAGTCGCCGGTGTCGCCCAGATGGTGGCCGGTGGCGAAAGCCGAAGCATTGGCGGTGGTGAAGGTCGGGAACATGGAATGTGAGTTCTTGAAGCTCACCCCCTGATCGCGGATCGCCGCCATGGTCGGGGCGCTCTGCGCGGTCACGCTCAGGGCGCGCAACCCGTCGGGCACGAACAGGATGACATTGTGCGGCTTGCCCTCCTGCGCGGCAGCGCTGTTGAGGGTCATCGCCGCGCCGGCGATCAGCGCGGTCATTTTCAGAAGGGAGGACATCGGAATACCTCACCAAGGCTGGATTGCGCGACAAATGGAACCAGGACGGAATAACCTGCCGTGACGACGGGAATGTTACACGGTTGTCATCGCCGCCGTCTCGATTGACTTTTTGGTGACAACACCGCAAATCCATATGGCCGGCTTGGATCGGGGTCCCGTAAGGGCATGTTCAAGCGAATCTTGATCGCCAATCGCGGCGAGATTGCCTGCCGGATCATCAAGACCGCGCGGCGAATGGGCATCGAGACGGTGGCGGTCTATTCCGACGCCGATCGCGATGCGCTTCATGTGGAGATGGCGGATGCAGCGGTGCCGATCGGCCCGCCGCCGGCCGCCGAAAGCTATCTCGTGATCGAGAAGATCGTCGCCGCCTGCCGGCAGAGCGGCGCCGAGGCCGTGCATCCGGGCTACGGCTTCCTGTCCGAGCGGGAGGCCTTTGCGCAAGCGCTGGCTGTGGCCGCCATTGCGTTCATCGGGCCCAATGCCAAGGCCATCGCCGCCATGGGGGACAAGATTGCGGCCAAGACGGCAGCCGCGGCGGCAAACGTTTCGACCGTGCCGGGCCACCTCGGCATCATCGCGGATGCGGCCGAGGCTGTGCGGATCGCCGACGCGATCGGCTATCCGGTCATGATCAAGGCTTCCGCGGGCGGCGGCGGCAAGGGCATGCGCATCGCCCATGGCGCCGGCGAGGTCGCGGAAGGATTTGCCCGCGCCCGTTCCGAGGCGAAATCTTCCTTCGGCGACGATCGGGTGTTCATCGAAAAATTCATCACCGATCCGCGCCATATCGAGATCCAGGTGCTCGGCGACAAGCACGGCAATATCATCTATCTGGGCGAGCGCGAATGCTCGATCCAGCGGCGAAATCAGAAGGTCGTGGAGGAGGCGCCGAGCCCGCTCCTCGATCCCGCAACCCGCGCCGCCATGGGGGCGCAGGCGGTCGCGCTGGCCAAGGCCGTGGGCTACGATTCGGCCGGCACCGTCGAGTTCGTCGCCGGACAGGACAAGAGCTTCTATTTCCTTGAGATGAATACGCGGCTGCAGGTTGAGCACCCGGTGACCGAGCTCGTCACCGGCATCGATCTGGTCGAGCAGATGATCCGCGTCGCGGCCGGCGAGCCCTTGGCCATCAAGCAGAGCGAGGTGAAGCTCCAAGGCTCTGCGGTCGAGACCCGCATCTATGCCGAGGATCCCTATCGCGGCTTCCTGCCTTCGATCGGGCGGCTCAAGCGCTACCGCCCGCCCGGCGAGACGCGCGCGGGCGGCGTCACCGTGCGCAACGATACCGGCGTCAGCGAGGGCAGCGAAATCTCGCTCTATTACGATCCGATGATCGCCAAGCTCGTGACCCATGCGCCGACCCGCGCGGCGGCGATCGCGGCGCAGGCCGACGCGCTTGATGCTTTCACGATCGATGGAATCCGGAACAATATCCCGTTTCTGTCCGCCTTGATGGAACATCCGCGTTGGCAGGCGGGGGCGCTGTCGACCGGTTTCATCGCCGAGGAATTTCCCGGCGGCTTTCATCCCCTCGCGCCGAGCGAGAAGGTGGCCAACCGATTGGCCGCGGTTGCCGCGGCCATCGATCACGTACTGGGCGAGCGCAAGCGCCGCATTTCCGGCCAGGCGGCCGGCCGTGCCGTGAACCGCGAGCGGCGGCGCGCGGTGCGGCTCGGCGCGCGCGAGATTTTGCTCGACATCAGGCGCGCCGATTCCCTCGGCCAATCACCGGCGGCTGAAGCGCCCGCCGAGGGGCTGGTGGTCGACGTGCTCGGGGAGAGCGAGGCTCACCACATGCTGGCCTCGAGCTGGCGGGCGGGCGATCCGGTCTGGCACGGAACGATCGATGGTGAGGCGATCTCGGTGCAGGTGCGCCCGGCGCTCAATGGCTTTGATCTGGCGCATCGCGGCGTCGAGCTTCGCGCCTATGTCTATACCGAGCGCGAGGCCGCGGCCGCCAGCCTGATGCCGCGCAAGCAGGCGGCCGACAGCGGCAAGGCGGTGCGCTGCCCGATGCCGGGCCTCGTCGTCTCGATCGCGGTTGCCGAAGGGCAGGAGGTCAAGGCGGGCGACACGCTGGCCGTGGTCGAAGCCATGAAGATGGAGAACGTGCTGCGCGCCGAGCGCGACGGCGTCGTGAAAGCGATCAGGGCCAAGCCCGGCGACAGCCTGGCGGTCGATGCCGTGATCATGGAATTCGCATAGGCATTTCTGAATTCGGCGCGCCGCGATGACGCTGCATTTTGCGTATGGATCGAACATGAGCCGCGCCCTGATGGGGGCGCGCTGCCCGGCCGCCGCGGCGCTGGGGACCGCGACGCTCTCGCATTGGCGGTTCATCATCGGGGTCGAGGGCTATGGCTCGATCGCGCCGCGGTCGGGCGGGATCGTGCGCGGCGTGCTGTGGCACCTCGGCCCGCGCGATCTCGCCGCGCTCAATGCCTATGAATGCCTCGATCGCGGCCTCTACCTGCGCCGCATCGTGCCGGTTCGCCATGGTAGAAGCCTCGTCCCGGCGCTGGTCTACGTCCTGAGGCGATCCGGCGAGGGCAAGCCGCGGCCGGCTTATATTCACCTGGTGGCCAATGCGGCGCGTGAATGGGGACTTCCGCAACCCTATATCGAAGCGCTGCAACGCTGGTCGCCGTCGCGCTGGCGCGGTGCGCGGCCCAAGGACACCGGAGAGATCGGATGAGCCAAGTCGTCCGCCGGGTCGTCATCCGCGGTCGCGTGCAGCGGGTCGGCTATCGCGCTTTTGTCGAGCAGATGGCGCTCGAGCTTGGTCTTGCGGGCTGGGTCCGCAACCGCGCCGACGGATCGGTTGAAGCGGTCTTTGCCGGCCCCGAAGACGACGTCGAGGGAATGGTCGCGGCCTGTCGCCGGGGACCGCCGGCCGCGCGAGTCGAAGCACTCGATCAGCGCACGGGCGGTCCCGATGATGTGGCCTTGCGCCGCCACGGCGAACCGTTCTCGGTACTGCCGACGGTGTGAGCGCGGGCGTGTACGGCTGTAGCCCGCATGGAGCGCAAGCGAAATGCGGGAGCGGCATCACCGAATGGCCAGGCCCATCCCGGATTGGCTGGCGCTTCATCCGGGCTACCGGCCCGGTTCCGTCGGCCCGAACAGCAGCTCGAATTCACGCCGCAGCACCGCGTCGACCTCCGCCATCGTCGCCGTCAGGCCGAGATCGCGGAGGCTGGTGACGCCATAGCGCGCGTCGGCGACCCCGCACGGCACGATGCCAGCAAAATGCGAGAGGTCGCAGTCGACATTGAGGGCGATGCCGTGCAGGCTGACCCAGCGCTTCACCCGGATGCCGATGGCGGCGATCTTGTCCTCATGCTCGGCCCCCTTGTCGGGGCGCCGCACCCAGACGCCGATGCGATTGTCGCGCCGCTCGCCGACGACGTTGAAGGCCGTCAAGGTGCGGATCATCCATTCTTCCAGCGTGACCACGAAGCGCCGCACATCCGGACCGCGCCGCTTGAGGTCGAGCATCACATAGGCGACGCGCTGGCCGGGGCCATGATAGGTGAATTGTCCGCCGCGCCCGGCGGCATGCACCGGGAACCGCGCGGCAATCAGGTCGCCCGGCTTGGCGCTGGTTCCGGCGGTATAGAGCGGTGGATGCTCGATCAGCCAAACCAGCTCGCGGGCCTCGCCCGCCGCGATGGCGGCGGCGCGCGCATCCATGACTGCGAGCGCCGCCGCGTAGGCGACAGGCGCTTCGTCCACGCGCCATTGCGCCGCCGCCTGCCCGGAAGCGGGCAGAATTCCGCCCGGCAAGCTCGCGCGCGGCGAGTTCCGGCGTGCTGAACTTTGCAGCATGGGGGCCAAACCGTCGCTCGATTTCCGAAAACGCTTCCCGTCGCTCAAAAAAAGTTGAACGCGCCGATCTCGCCGGCGTTCCTTGCCCGAACGCAAACGAGCGCAGGAGACCAGAGTCTCCTGCGCTGGACCGAATTTGCAATGCCTATTGTCGCCTCCCGCCCAAAAAAGCATCGGAGCGGGAAGGGATCAGACGGGCGCTTGTGGAGATAGAGGCGCGGCTTGGCCGGCGCGCCGGTCGGCTATGCGCGTGAGTTCAGCGAAACCCCCAAGGCGAGCGCCTTTTGGCGCGTAGCGCCGACGGTACGCTTAAGCGCTTTGGCGATCTTCGGCGCCGGCGTCTTGTTCTTCGCCATTGTTTTCAGTTCCTTCACGTCGGTCTTGGTCCACTCGCGTCGCTTCGCCTTCTTGGCCATGGCCTCTCTCCGTTCGGTTCAAAGAACATTACGCTTATCACAAACAACGCTGATGCAACACAAACATTGCTGATGATCGATTGACGACCGACTTGAGCATCCATCGTATCCTACACAGCGTATCGTGCAAACTTCCGATCGCGCCCTACGATCGCATCGAGCGTATCGGATGATTGATTGTTGAGCCGGCTCCTCCTTATGCAATGTCGCGGGCGCAATTGCAACCGACATTACGCCGCGGCGGTAACGGTTGCCATCGCCGCCATTTTGTTGTTTGGTCCGGCCGCGGCATGAGCCTGACGGCCGATGCTTGGAGCGCGGGCTGAAGGATGCCGACGCCGGCTTGGCCGGCGCAATCAAGCTTTGGCGCGCGGCGCGGACCAAACGCGAACCAGATTTTCCGGCAGTTGCGCGTGCGGATTTGCCGAACCACATCGAATTCCGCACTCTAACTTCATGATTCGGCACCCGATCCGGCGCGAATGGGCGATTCCATCACGGTGCTTGCGCGTGGCGTGCAGCGGATGGCGAATTTTATGCGCCGGTAATTCACCGCCTCCCCCGGGCACATCCCCAAGCGGTGCTTGGTGGAGCGGGAGGCGGGACGCCGAAGGGGCATTAACCACCTGGTAACCAAACCGTGATGACACTCGCGCGTGCCGCCCGGACGGTTCCAAGGACAGCAAAGTGCCCACGCTCGATAAAGTTTCTCTCGATATCCAAGTGGTTCTCGGCACCACCACCATGCCGGTCCATCAGGTGCTGCGGCTCGGCCGTGGCGCTATCATCGAGCTTGAGTCCTCGGAGAACGACGAGGTCGAGATCCTGGCCAACAGCTTCCCGGTGGCCAAGGGGACGGTGGTGGTCAGCGGCAACCGCATCGCGGTCGAGGTCAAGGAATTGGTGCCCCGGCCGGCCGAAATCCGCTGAAATCCGCCGCAGAAGCCCGCGCCGCGACCGCGGCGGCGGGCCACTTGTCCCTGAAGAACCGATTTGTTACATCGAGCGGCTCTTGACGCCGGACCGCGCGGCCGGCGCTCACCCCAACTGCGGTCGTGGCGGAATTGGTAGACGCACTAGCTTGAGGTGCTAGCGGGGCAACCCGTGGAGGTTCGAGTCCTCTCGACCGCACCAGAATTCATGAAGGGATAAGAGCGCCAAAGGATGGAGCGCGTCGAATGGCGGGCGCGGGCCTCAATCCTGAAAGGCCGGGGGTCGGGCAGGGGCGGGCTGGTCCTACCGCAATCCGAGCCGCAGCTGGTCGATCGCGCTGGCCGTCGGCTTGGTGACCGTCAGCTGATGACCGATGGGGCGCGCCCGCGCCGCCGTGGCAGGGTCTTTCGGCAGGCCCGGAATTCGGCTCGGCGGCCGCAGGCCTACCTTCGCCGTCGCCACCAAATTCGGGCGTGCGCCTCTGGGGCCGCCGGGTGCCACCGCTCCAAAAGAAGACGTCGCGTGCCGCGAATAGTAGATGAAGTCCTGCGCGGCGGGGCTGGGCAGCAATTCGATGTCGGGGGGTAGGGTATAATTCACGTCCCGCGGCCATTGCGGGCGGCGACCGAGCGGGCCCGCCATGGCCACGACCTCGCCGGTCGAATCGGCCACGCCGAAATTCGCCGGGCTCGGCGCCGCGAGCGTCGGCTGCGCCGCGCTGGTGCCGACCGCGAGAACGCGCGGCCAAGACGGCCGTGTGGTGTGGTGGCGCTGCACCCATTCGTCGTTCTCGGCTACCGTTGCGGGCCGGTCCGCCGTTGCCGGCACGACTTGAACGATCTTGTAGCCGCGCGCCTTGAGCTCCGCGAGTATCACCGGCAGCGCGAGCGCGGTCGCGGGCTGAATGTCGTGCAGCAGGAGGATGCCGCGGCCGCGCGCCTCGATCCGCTGCAGCGCACGCCGGGTGATTTCCTTGGCGTTGATATGCGTCCAGTCGTCGGCGAGAAAATCGAGGCTCCAGGTCGCGTAGCCGTGCGCCTGCAGATATTCCTCAACCGAATCCTGACGCAGCAAGCCGGGGATGCGGAAGAACGGGGCAATGGTCTTGGGATCGCCCAGCACGCTGCGCAGCGATTCGAAACCGTCCTCGATTTCCTTGGCGGCGTCGTCGACCGACATTTTGGCGAAGGTGAAGGGGTGATTCTGGCTGTGCCCGGCGATGGTGTGGCCTTCGTTGTATTCGCGCCGAACCAGTTGCGGATAGCCGAGCGCCATGCGCCCGACCAGGAAGAAAGTCGCCTTCACGCATTCGGCAGCCAGCGTATCGAGCACCCGGCTGGTATAGGGCGGCAGCGGACCATCGTCGAAAGTCAGGACCACTTCGTGGTCGTTGAGCGGCAGCGATTCGTCATATTGCAGGGTTCCGAGCCGAGGATGCTCGGCCGGGTTGAGCACGATGGTCCGGCTAACCCCGAGCGCGCCCGGATGGCCGGGACACTCGGCCGCCTGCGCAGACCCTATTGCGAGGAGGAACAGCAGCAATACGACTGAAGTCAGGGTGCGGCGTAATCCCACTTTGATACGACCTTTTTGAAGGATACGGCGTGCTAGCAGGGACCTTCGACATGATACATCGCCCCGACCCCGACAATAGCCAAACACTATCGAGCGGCAAATTAATGGCGCCTTAACCGCCGCCCCTGCACGCAATAAATCCCGACTGTGACCGCAAGGCCGCAGAAAGCCGAAAAAGGCTTATGCTTCTGCATGTTGTCGTGCCCCGATAAGGCGTGATCTGAAAGTCTTGGGTGGCGTACGGCACCGCGACGGAGCCCTTCGCCTGCGCGATCCCGCGACGGCGATTCACTGCTTATTCACCATCACGCCTTAGCCATAGGCAGGGGACTTTTTTCGTATCAGTCGCGTGCGGCCGGAGTTCTGTGTTGGCCAATCATGAGGACATGGCTTGCGCCACCGATGGCCGCTCGCCGTCGGCGACGGTTCGAGCGGACGGGTGGCTGCCGGCCATGCCGCCCCGCCCGAACGCATACGTCCTGGACACCGAGAAGGCGGGCGGCGCCGCCATCCTGCGCGTCGTCATCCCGCTCGCGATCGTTCTGGTGGCCGCGACCTTGGCCTGCTTTGCGCTCGGCTTCGTGCTGGCGCGCCAGGCCGATTACCGTGCCGAGGCCGGGCATCGCCAAGCGCTGCGCGGGGCCGTCGAGGCGTTGCAGGCGGTGGCTCCCGACCTCTCCGGCAACGATCCGCGGGTCATCCGAATTCTGGAGGAGGCTTCCGGGCTCAAGGGTCTGCAATTCGAGGAAGGCCTTCCCGACGGCGATCGCGAAGCGCAAACCCTGCTCGATCGCAACGGCCGCATCGTGGGCTGGTTGAACTGGGCTCCGGAGCGCTCCGCCACCGCGGCCATCGACGGGTTTTCACCGCTGGCCGCGCTGATCGCGCTCGGATTCGTGGCGCTGTTGGGCGCCGCCATATGGCAGCTGCGCCGCCTGGATATCCGCTTGCGCTCGAGCCAGCAGCAGATCCGTACGCACCTGCAGGTGGAGCCCGTCACTGGCCTGCCCAACGGCGACGACATATTGGAGCGGCTCGCGCGTGCCGCCGCGGCGCGCGCGGACGACGAATACTTGGCTTTCGTCATCCTCGACATCGACGGATTCCGCGACGCCAAGGACGCGGTCGGCGAGGCGGGCGGCGACGAGGTGCTGTTCGAGGTTGCCAACCGCCTGCGGCAGGCGATGGCGCCCGACATCGTGATCGGGCGCCTGCGCAGCAACCACAAATTCGCGCTGATGATGCCGGCGACCGATCCGCGCACCGCGCTCGCCATCGCCGAGGCGGCGCGCGCCGCGATTTCCCGCCCGATCTGGCTCGGGCAGGCGCTGCAAGTCGCCGCCAGCGTCGGGCTTGCGGTCGCGCCGCGCGACGGCACGACCGCGGACGAGCTCGTCCGCCGCGCCGATCTCGCGCTACGCGCGGCGCGGCGCCGCGGCGGCGGCATGGTGGTCGGCTTCGCGCCCGGAATGGAATTGGAATTCGAGGAGCAGCGGTTCATCAAGCGTGAGCTCGGCCGCGCGCTCGCGGCCCGCGATTTCGACGTCCACTACCAGCCGATCGTCAGCGCCAAGCAGAACGCCATCGTCGGCTTCGAGGCCTTGCTGCGCTGGCGTCACCCGACCCGCGGCACGATCGCGCCCTCGCGCTTCGTCCCGATCGCCGAGCAGGCCGGCATGATGGATCAGCTCGGCGAGTTCGTGCTGCGCCGGGCGCTGGCCGACGCGGCGCGATGGCCCAATTCCTATGTCGCGGTCAACTTGTCGCCGATCCAGGTGCGCGACCGCAAATTCGTTGATCTGGTGGCCGCGCTGCTGGCGGAGAGCAAGATTGCTCCCGCGCGCCTGGTGCTCGAAGTGACCGAAGGCGTGCTGATCGACAACCCGGAAGCCGCCAAATCCCGCCTCGACGATCTACGCGCGCTCGGCCTCAAGCTCGCGCTCGATGATTTCGGCGCCGGCTATTCGAGCCTGACCTATCTGCAGCGCTTGCCGTTCGACAAGCTCAAGGTCGATCGCGGATTCGTGGCGGCGCTCGACCATTCGGCCAATGCCGGCGTGATCATCCAGGCCATCATCTCGCTGGGGCGGGCGCTCAACCTGTCGATCCTGGTCGAGGGCATCGAAACCGAGGAGCAACGCGCCTTGGTGCGGCTCGCCGGCTGCGACGAGATGCAAGGCTATCTGTTCGCCCGCCCGGCGCCGCGCGAGGAGATCGATCGGATGGTGAGCCGCATGGATAAGCCGCGCTCGGGGACGCTCATGCGGGCCGCCGGATAGGTCACTGGCCTGCTCCGCTTTGGCCGACTCGGCCATCGGCCCACCGCAAGCGAGCAGCAGGCCCAAAGGTAACTGCTTGGCCGATCGAAGGGAATCAATTAAGCCCATGAACGCCATGATGCGAGTCAGACTGAAAGCCGACGGCCGCATTGTCGAGATCCTCGCTGACGGAACCGAGCGGGCGATCCCGGGCGGGGCCGAGCCCGTCAAGCCCGTAGCAGCAGCAAATGGCGACGGGCGGGATGCCGTCTACGCCAAGGGCATCCGCGCCCGCGCCAAGCTGACCCAGGCCGAATTCGCGGCGCGGATCGGCGTCCCGATCGAGACCGTGCGCAATTGGGAGCAGGGCAAGCGCTCGCCGCGCGGGCCCGCGCGGGCGCTCTTGAAGATGATCGACCGGGCACCGCAGGTGGCCTTTGCGGTCCTCAACACCGACAAAAGCGAGCCCTAGGCGCAGGATTCCGTTTCCGGTTGCGCGAAAATCGCCGTATGTATGAATGCGGAGTTTCGCCAAGGCTGGAAGCGATCATGCACGTCGTGGACGTGAAAGGGGCGCGCATTCCGTGCGTGGGTCTCGGCACCTGGGAGCTGCGCGGGCGCGTCTGCGCGCGCATCGTCGAGCAGGCGCTGCGGCTCGGCTACCGCCATATCGATACCGCGGAAATGTACGACAACGAGCGTGAGGTGGGCGAGGCGTTGCGCGCATCAGGCGTCGGCCGCGACGAGGTCTTCATTACCACCAAGATCTGGCCGTCGCATTTCGCGCCGCTCGAGCTTGAGCGCGCCGCCAAGAATTCGCTGGGGCGGCTGCGCCTGGGCGAGGTCGACCTGTTGCTTCTGCACTGGCCGAACCCGCAAATTTCGCTTGCCGAGACCCTGGGCGCTTTGTGCAAGGTCAAGCGGGAAGGCTTTGCTCGCCATATCGGCGTCTCCAACTTCACGGTGCCACTGATCGAGGAGGCGGTGCGGCTTTCCGCCGAGCCGCTCATCTGCAACCAGGTCGAGATGCATCCCTTCCTCGATCAGTCGAAAGTCACCGCCGCCTGCCGCGCTCACGGCATGGCGGTCGTCGCCTACAGCCCGATTGCCCGCGGCGGCGCCAGGAAGGACGCCGTGCTCGCCCGCATCGGCTCCGCCTACGGCAAGAGCCCCGCCCAGGTCTGCCTGCGCTGGCTGGTGCAACAGGGCATCGCGGTGATCCCGCGCACCGGCCGGATCGAGCATCTGTCGGAGAATGTCGCGCTCTTCGACTTCGCGCTGTCGGACGCCGAGATGGCCGAGATCGCCGCGCTCGCGCATCGGGACGGGCGCATTGTCGACTATGCCTATTCCGGGTCGCCGAAGTGGGACTGACGGCCGACGCCGCCCTGGTGCTGCTCTCCGGCGGCCAGGACTCGACCGTGTGTCTCGCCTGGGCGCTCGAGCGCTTCGGCCGCGTCGAGACCGTCGGCTTCGACTACGCGCAGCGCCACAAGATCGAGCTCGACGCGCGTCTGCGCGTGCGCGAACGCATCACCGGCCTGCGGGTAGGGTGGGCCGAGCGGCTGGGCGCCGACCACCTGGTGCGGCTCGACGCGCTTTCCGCCATCTCCGAGACCGCGCTCACGCGCGCTACCGCAATCGAGATTGCCGAGAATGGGCTGCCCACGACTTTCGTGCCCGGGCGCAATCTCGTTTTCTTCGCCTTCGCGGGCGCGTTGGCTTATCGGCGCGGCGCCAAGCACCTCATCGCCGGCATGTGTGAGACCGACTATTCCGGCTATCCGGATTGCCGCGACGACACCCTCAAGGCGATGCAGATCGCGCTCAATCTCGGCATGGACCGAAGGTTCGTAATCCATACGCCGCTGATGTGGATCGACAAGGCCGCGACCTTTGCGCTCGCGCAGGCCATCGCCGGCGATGCCTTCATCGATCTGCTGGTAGAAGACACCCACACCTGCTATCTCGGCGACCGTTCGCAGCGCCATGAATGGGGCTATGGCTGCGGCACCTGCCCGGCCTGCCGATTGCGGGCGGACGGATTCGCCCAATGGAAAACCGGGAAAATCGCGCAATGACACCCGCGCTGCTCGAAGCTCTTCGCCACGTCACCACCGGCACCATCACGACCGTGCTGCTGAAGAAGGGCATAAGGCGCTGCTGGATGACCGGGCCGATGCCGCTGCGCAGCGGGGAACGGTTGGTCGGCCCGGCCTTCACGCTGCGCTTCGTGCCGGTACGCGAGGATCTCGCCACGCCCGAAAGCTGGTCGAAGCCGATCTCAACCCGCGGTGCAATCGAGGCGATGCCGGCGGGCTGCATCGCGGTCGCCGACGCCATGGGCATCAGGAGCGCCGGCATATTCGGCGACATTCTCACCATGCGTATGCTGCGCCGCGGGGTCACGGCGCTCGTCACCGACGGCGTGGTGCGCGACAAGGTCGGCGTGCTCGCGTCGGGCCTGCCGGTCTGGTGCGCTGGGGTCGCTGCGCCCGCCTCGGTCAACGGCCTGACCTTCATCGGCTGGCAGGAGCCGATCGGCTGCGGCGGCTGCGCGATATTTCCCGACGACGTCATCGTGGCCGACGAGGACGGCGTGGTCGTCATTCCGCAGAATCTCGTCGAATTCGTCGCGACCGAAGGCACCGAGCACGAACGCATGGAAGGCTATATCGTGAGCGAGGTCGAGAAGGGCGCGCAGCTCCCCGGCCTCTATCCGATGAACGAGGAGACCAAGGCGCGCTACGAGGCGTGGAAGAAGCAACGCTGATCGAGACCTTGCGCGATGTTCTTCGTCCTCTCCAAGGTTCTCGGCTTCTTCGCGCTGCCCTCCAATCTAGCGATCCTGATTGGGCTCGTGGGCGCGATCCTGCTGCCGACGCGCTTCGCCCGCGCCGGGGGGCGCCTGATGGTCGCGAGCCTGATCGCGCTCGCGCTGCTTGGCCTCTCGCCGCTGGGCAATGCCTTGATCATTCCGCTCGAGGAGCGCTTCCCGCCCTGGGACGATACGCACGGGGCGCCTGACGGCATCGTGGTCCTGGGTGGCGCCATCACGCCCGATGTCTCGGCGATAAGGCCGCAGGTTGCCCTCAACGAGGCGGCCGAACGCATCACCTCGACGGTTGCGCTCGCGCGGCGCTATCCGCAGGCGCGCATCGTCTATTCGGGCGGCACCGGCGCGCTCATCTATCGCGAGGGCAGCGAAGCGGAAGCGGCGGTGCGGATATTCGAGAGCATGGGCATCGCGACCGAGCGGGTCACCGCCGAGGAGCAGTCGCGCAATACCGTGGAGAACGCGGTCTTCTCGCTCCTCATCGCCATGCCGCAGCCGGGCGAGCGTTGGTTGCTGGTCACCTCGGGCTACCACATGCCGCGCGCCATGGGGGTCTTTCGCCAGGCCGGCTTCCCGGTCGAGGCCTATCCGGTCGACTGGCGCACGCGCGGGCCGCAAGACGCGCTGCGGCCGTTCACCAGCCTGGGCGGCGGATTGGAACGCGCCGACACCGCCGTGCGTGAGTGGGTCGGCCTCCTGGTTTATTGGTTGACCGGCCGTTCGGCGGCGCTCTTTCCGGGACCGCGCGATCGCGGCTGAGGCCGCGCCCCCCAGCTCTCGCGGGGCATGCTTTTTTCGGGATCGTGCGCTACAACGATCGCCATGGCGCTCCTGCTCCTGATCGGCAACAAGAACTATTCATCGTGGTCGCTGCGGCCATGGATCGCCATGAAGGTCGCCGGCATTTCGTTTGCCGAGCAGGTGATCTCGCTCGACGCCGCGGACTTCAAGGCGCGCGTGGGCAAGGTTTCGGCGACCGGCAAGGTCCCGGTGCTGGTCGATGGCGATATCCATGTCTGGGAGTCGCTCGCCATCCTTGAATATCTCGGCGAGAAATTCCCGCAGGCGCACCTGTGGCCGGCGGAGCCCGCCGCGCGCGCCCATGCCCGGGCGATCGCGGCCGAGATGCATGCCGGACTTACGCCGCTGCGCCGGCACTATCCGATGAATGTGCGGCGCCCGGTGCGGCGGCGCGAGCCCACGCCCGAGGCGGCCGACAATGTCCGGCGGATCGACGCGATGTGGACCGATTGCCGCAGGCGTTTTGGCGGCAGCGGGCCGTTCCTGTTCGGCGCGTTCTCCGCCGCCGATGCCATGTATGCCCCAGTCGCGTCCCGCCTTCATACCTATGCGGTCGACATCGGCGGGGAGGCGCGCGCCTATATGGAAGCCGTGATGGCGCTGCCGGCCTGGGCGGAATGGTACGCGGCGGCGGTGGCGGAGCCCTGGGTGCTGGCGGAAGACGAGGTCGACTGGCCGACCGTCCTGCCGGTGTGACTTTTTGCCGGGCGTCCTCGCCAAACGTCCCACGGATGTGTATTGATTTGCCCGCGCGAACGAAAAACATACGCGCGTCCCGCAACCCCCCCGATCCAAGGGGAGCGCGGGGAGGGGAGACACTCTAACCACGGGATCATTAGTCCCTCTGCCGGAGCTGCCATCATGCGCTGTCGCGTTATCGCCGTCTTTGCGGTTGTCCTTGCTGTTCTTGCACCCTGCGGTTTTGCAGGCGCGCAGGACCCCCCCAAGATCAACGTCAAGGGATTGTTCCTGTTGACGGATTACCCGGCGGTCAGTGTCCGGCCGGGCGCCACCTCGACCGTCAGCCTGCGCCTGCAGAATTACGATCTGCCGCCTGAACGGCTGGCCCTTTCGGTCGCTGGTGTGCCCACCGGCTGGACCGCGACCTTGGTCGGCGGTGGCCAGCCGATCGCGGCCGCGATGCCGGCGACCAACGCCGCCGTCACGCTCGAGCTGCGCCTCGACGTTCCCAAGGACGCCCCGGTCGGGACCACCAACCTCACGGTCAGCGCCAAGGGCGGCTCGACCAACATCGATCTGCCGATCGCGGTGACGCTCGCCAAGGATTTGCCGGCCAAGCTGACGGTGACCCCGCAGCTGCCGGATTTGCGCGGCAACTCCAAATCGAGCTTCGAGTATCAACTCTCCATCAAGAACGACAGCGGCAAGAAGCTCACCGTCGCGCTCGCCGCCGAGGCGCCGCAGAACTTCGACGCGACCTATACCGAGCAATACGGCAGCCAGGAGCTGAGCGCGGTTCCCATCGATGCCGGCCAGTCGAAAGACATCAAGCTGAAGGTGCGTCCGCCGAGCACGGTTGCGGCCGGCAAGTACAAGGTGACGGCGCGGGTGGTGGCGGAAGACGCCAATGTGACGACCGAACTCGGGCTCGAGGTCAGCGGCCAGCCGAAGATCGATGTCGCCGGGCGTGAGGGCGTGCTGTCGGCCAAGGCCACCGCCGGACAGGACACCGTCGTTCCGATCGTTCTGACCAATACCGGAGACGCGGCTGCCGAGGACATCACCCTTTCCAGCACCGCCCCGACCGGATGGAAGGTCAGCTTCGAGCCCAAGACCGTCGACAAGATCGCGCCCAACGATACCAAAGAGGTGCAGGCGACGATCACGCCGCCGGAGAAGGCGGTGGCCGGCGACTATCAAACGAGCTTGCGGGCCAATTGGCGCGGCGATTCCGCCTCCGCGACCTTTCGGGTCGGCGTGGCCACATCGAGCCTATGGGGGATCGTCGGCATCGGCATCATCGGCGCTGCCCTCCTGGTCCTCGTCGGCGCCGTGGCGAGGTTCGGACGGCGATGACCGACAATCTCATCGAAGCGCGGAACCTGACCAAGCGTTACAACGGGACGGCCGTCGTCAAGGGCATCTCGTTTTCGGTCGCGCCCGGCGAGATATTCGGGCTGCTCGGTCCCAATGGGGCCGGCAAGACCACCACCATCCTCATGCTGCTGGGCTTGAGCGACATCACGGAAGGGCAGGCGCGTGTGTGCGGCTACGATCCCGAGCGCGAGCCGCTCTCGGTCAAGCGCAGGGTCGGCTATCTCCCGGATCAGGTCGGCTTCTACGACAATCTCAGCGCGGCCGACAATCTGCGCTATACGGCGCGGCTGATCGGCTTGGCGACGCACGAGCGCGAGTCCAAGATCAGGTCGTCGATGGAAGATGTCGGTCTCGCCGAGGTGGCGGACAAGCGCGTGGCCACCTTCTCGCGCGGCATGCGCCAGCGGCTGGGGCTCGCCGAAATCCTGATGAAAGAAGCGCGGATCGCGATTCTCGACGAGCCCACGTCGGGCCTCGATCCGCTTGCGACCGTCGAGTTGCTTGAGATTATTCGCAATCTCAAGCGCCACGACGTGAGCGTGCTCCTGTCTTCGCATCTGCTCGAGCGTGTTCAAAGCGTGTGTGACCGGGTCGCCCTGTTCAGCGCCGGCAATATCGTGCTGATGGGCTCGGTGCCCGAGCTCAGGCGGCAAGTGCTGGGCGGCGGCTTTCCGGTGGAGGTCGAGGCCGCGGGGGAGGGGCTGCATGATCGACTGGCGGCGCTCCCGGGCGTGCGCACCGTCGAGGCGATCGGTCCGAACCGCTTTCGGCTTCTCGCCGACAGCGACGTGCGGCCGGAAGCTGCTGCTGCCGTGGTGGCGGCCGGCGGACGGCTCTATCAAATATCCGATCTGCCGAGCCTGGAGATGATCTACACCCGATATTTCCAGAACCAAACCCAGACGAGAGAGCACCATGCAGCGTGAAGGCTCGCCCTGGCAGGGTCTCGGGGTCGTAACCCTCAAGGAACTCTCCGACCATCTCACCAGTTGGCGCATGCTGGTGCTCGAGTGGCTGGTCGGGATCACCGCAGTCGTATCGGTCTACGTGGCGATTCAGCAGGTCGCGGAGGTGACCGCCGAAGATCCTTATCTGCTGCTGCGCCTTTTCACCCGCGGCACACCATTGCCATTCGTGGCGCTGCTGTCGTTCCTGGTGCCGCTGGTGTCGATCGGGCTCGGTTTTGACCTCGTCAACAGCGAGCACAATCAGCGCACGCTGAGCCGGGTGCTGTCGCAGCCGATCTATCGCGACGCGCTGCTGTTCGGCAAATTCCTCGCCGGACTTGCCACGATTTCGATCAGCCTGCTCGCACTCTGGCTGCTGCTGATCGGGGTAGGATTGGTCATGCTCGGAATTCCCCCCGGCTCCGAGGAAATCGGCCGGGCGTTCGTGTTCCTCCTGGTCACGATCGCTTACGCCGGGGTATGGCTGGCGCTGGCGCTCCTGTTGTCGATCATCTTCCGGTCAGCCGCGACAGCGGCCTTGGCCGCCTTGGGACTGTGGCTGTTCCTGACCATCCTGTGGCCGCTCATGATGCCGTTGGTCGCCAACTTCTTTACCCCCTCCGGCGACGTGCTCGCCCTGCTGGATACCCAGCTGATACTGGCGAGGATATCGCCGAGCTCGCTGTTCAACGAGATCGTCGCCGTCGTGCTCGATCCCTCGCTAAGATCGACGCAGCAATCGATGTTTGCCCAGATGGGGCTGATGTTGCTCGAGCGCGGCGCTATTCCGGGCGCGCCGATTCCGCTGCTGCAAAGCCTGCTGGTGGTCTGGGGGCAGATCGTGGGCTTGGTCGCCGGCACGATCCTGCTCTTCGTGGCGGGCTACGTCGTGTTCCAGCGTCAGGAAGTGCGCGCTTAGAGCATGATCCCGAAAAGCCTGCCCTCGCGAAGGCGAGGGGGTGCAGACTTTTCGGATAAGGCCTGCCCCCGCGAAAGCGCGGGTCATGCGACCGAAAAAAAATGGCGCGCAAATAGGCGCGCGAGACGTTTGCCAAAGGTCGAGGGCGGCGCCGGGCGCCGCCCTCGATCATTTTCGCCCGGCGCGCGATCAAACCGGGATCACCGCCACGATCCTGAGCGTATCCGGCTCCACGACGACGAGCTCGTCATTCACGATGAAGTACTTGAAGCCGCGCCAGTCAGGGTGAATCTCGACGATCACGTCCGGGACCTCGACCATGCGCACTGTTCGCGGAACAACGGTGCCTTCGCGGACCGAGAACTCGACCTTGGCCACCCGCGGCGCATTGCGTTCCTTGATCACGGTTTCGCGGATCTTGGTCCTCTGCTCGGTGGTCAGCGAAACCGAGACATTGCCGCCGCGCTGACCTTCGCGCTCGCCCTGCTGCTGGGTTCGCCCCTGGTCGCGCTGGGTCTGGCCCTGTTGCTGGGTTCGATCCTGATCGCGCGGGGCCTGGCCCTCGGTCCGTTCACGCGGTTGGGCGCCTTCGCGGCCCTGCGGCTGCTGCTTCTCCTGATCGCGCTGGGCTTGGCCTTTGCGATCCTCGTCGCGGCTCGGCGCCTGGCCGCTCGTCGTCGGCGGTGCCTTGCCTTGGGCGCTGCCTTGAGCCGGGCCTCCGACCTGGCCGCGCGTCCCCTCATTCGATTGGACGTTGCGGCCGGGCTCCGCCTTCCCGGGCTGCGCCTTGTCGGGCTGCGCCTTGTCGGCTTGTTCCTTGGCCGGCTGTCCCTTGTTCAACTGTCCCTGGTTCAACTGTCCCTGGCTTGCCCCCTTTTCTTGCACGCCTTTTTCCTGCGCCCCTTTTTCTTGGGCGCTGCCGCCAGGTTGGATTGATTGGCCCGCGGCCAGCAGGGTGCCGGCCAACAGTGCCGCCGTCGACATCATCAAGAGCTTTGTCCTCATCGATAAGTTCCTCCAGAAGGTGGCCCACGCCATTGCCCGCTGGGAATGAAACAAACGAAATCGCGGATTTGTTCCGATGGCTGCCGGCGTGATTTCCGATGGAACAAATGCGTGCGCTGTGCGTTTACCGACGCACCCATCAGATGAGGCAAGTTGGAGGCAGGTCATGCGCTATCGAGTCTATTCCGGACCACGCGGTTCGGCGGCGCTCGCTCCGCTGGACAAGGAAAAAATGCTGTTCAAGGAATTCGACGACCTCGACGCCGCGCTCGGCTGGGCGGGGCACCTGAGCGAGAGCGACCGCGTGGCCCTGTTGATCGAGGGTGACGACGGCACAAGGCTCGACAAACGGGAAATCGCCGCCGCCCTTGCGCATGGCGCAGCCGCGTCCGCCACCAGGGATCATCAAGCGTCGGCGGGACGCAGCTGAACGCAAAAGCTCATTATCGAGGCGGCGGCGTCAGCCGGTAATCTTCTTCCAGCCGTCGCGTGCGAGCCCGGTCAGGGTGTTCACATTCTTGCCGACCACGTCCCAGTTCACCATGGGCTGGGCGCCTGCGGACATATCCGCCACATAAGCGCCCCCGATGGTCAGCGCGCAGCCGATGATGATGCCGAAAAAGAGACGCATGCGACTTTTCCCATTGGTTCTCGTGCCACCTGCTCGTCCCCGGCACGAATGTGATGGTTCTTGACGACCGTAATGTGATTGCTCCCGCCGACCATTATGACGTTTGCCCGCCCGGATGGAAGCGCCTCGCGCCTGGCATCGGCTCGCGATTGTCCATGGCCGCCCTGCGAAATACTACGAGTGGCGCTCCCCGGCAACGCTGCCGCTTCAGGTCTTGCGGTATGGTGCGACCAGATTTGAGAATTGTTTTTGCGCCGCGCCGGAAGGGGGTCACGGGGGCCTTGGAGCCCGGCGCGAGACAGCGACTCAGGATTATTTTACAAGATATTGATATTACATAGTAATCAGACCACGCGACGTGGCGCCGCACCGGTGCCAAGTGGCGCCACTTTTTTGCGCCGGTCGCGGCATTTCGCTGCTATATTTCAAGGGCATGCGAATGAAATTGTGCCAGGCATTGCAGAAAGTAAAAGGTGAGCCGCGTGTTTGAGCTCGAGAGTCCCATGCTGAAAACGCACAAGTTCCAGATCGGGCAGACCGTGTACTTCACGTCGCGACCGATCGGGCATATGGCCGCGAATGATGTCTATCGGATCGTGAAGCTGCTTCCTTCCGACGGCGAAGATTATCAATACCGGATCAAGAGCGCGAATGAAGCCTTCGAGCGCGTGGCCAAGGAGAGCCAGCTCGACCGCTATTGAGAAGGGGCGGGCGCGCGCGATCGAGATGACGGGCCGGGGGCGGGCGCCGGCGGTTCAGTCTTAGAGCGGGATGATGGGACACATATTCGGTGGTGGCGAACCGTGGATTCCGGGTTTCGACCCGGCGAGCGGAACGTTGTCGCTGCCGCTTTGGTCGGCGGCGGTCATGGCCGCGCTGCTTGTCGCGTTCTGCATGTTCGTGCTCAATCGTGCCGGGCGCGACGGAATCCTCGAAGCTCTTTCGCGCGCCGGCTTGCTGCTGGTTGGTGCCGCGGTGGCCTGGATGGTCGCGACCTCGGCCGGCACCTCCGCGGCGCAACGCCGCGCGCTCGACACGCGATTGCTGGAAATGACCATGCGCGCGGTGGCACCCGGATCGGCGTTGGCCTGTCTCGACGCGAGCGCCGGCGATCTGGTCGAAGCGTCGTGCGAGAAGGCGCTGTTTGCCAGCCCTGAAGCGGCGGCCGCCTCGGTCGCCTACGTTACGACGCAGCTTTCGCTGCTCACCGACGGCAGCGAGTACGAGCGCCACAGCGGCGCAAATTATGAATCGGTGTTGGGCGCGCTGCGCCACGCGGTCGAAACGGATCGGTTCGGCATCGTGGCGCATGTGCTCGCGGATCGCGATGGCTGCACGGCGAATCTATGCGCAGCCTTCGGCTTGCTGCGGGATCCGAGCCAGGTCAGCGACAACATCAGCGCGCACAGATACGAGTCCTACATATTGCATCACGCGACCGAATGGCCGCAGTCCCCGCTGTCGCCGGTGGCGGCCAACACACCAGTGATGCCGCCGGCGCCGATCGCGCCCGCGCCGACACCTGCCCCGACGCCCGGCGCGGCGACCTCCAAGGCGGTGCCCAACGGCCTGTACTTCCCGTCATCGGCGTCGATCCCCCCGGTGAGCATCATGAATGCCGAGCCGAGCGGACCGCCGCCGGCCGGTGCCGACGCCGCGGCTGCCAAGCCGCCGGCGACGGCTGCGCGCAAGCCTTCGCCCGCGACCCCGCCGCCGGCACGGCGGCCGGCCAATCCCGCGCCGCCGGCGCGCCCGATGGCGATCGAGCCTGCGCCCGACCCGTGATCCGGCGGTGACGCGGTCCTTCAGGCGCTATTCCCGCCCGGCGCGCGCCGTGCTACGCCGCCCGCCTCGCCGAGTCCTGCCCAGAGATTTTCATCGTGGCGCTTCACCTCATCAAGCTTTGCGTCGGCTGCGATTCAGTCAAGGATCTGGAGGACTGGATTCGCGCGCGGCTCAAGGAGCGCAAGAAGCGCGGCCTGCCGCGCGAGCATTTGCACACGACCCGCATGGTTCCCAAGCGCGCGGACGAGCTTACCGATGCCGGTTCGCTCTATTGGGTGATCCGCGGCCAGGTCATGTGCCGCCAGCGCATCCTCGCCATCCGCCCGTTCGTGGATAAGGAAGGCGTCGGCCGCTGCCGGGTCGCGCTCGATCCCAAGGTGACATTGGTCGAGCCGCGCCCATGGCGCGCGTTCCAGGGCTGGCGCTACCTGGAGCCGAAAGAGGCGCCGCGTGATCTCGACCGTGCGGCGCCCGGTGCCAAGAACATGCCGGAGGCGCTGCGGCGCGAGCTGCGCGAGCTCGGTCTTCTGTGATGCGCGGCGGACTTACTGCCCCCATTTGGTGAGGGCATCATCGATGGCGCGCTCGCCGGCGGCGCCTTTCTCGACCGCAAGCGTGTAGGCCGCGCGGTTGGCGAACACGATGGTGATGGCCAGCCAGTTCCCGCTCCGCAGGCGCTGCAAATTCTGTTGGACGACGTCCGGCAGCCCCAACAGCCCGAACATGAACTGGCCGGGCGCGATATCGACGCCGGTTCCGCCCAGGGCGTCGCCGGCTTCGGCGTCCGCCGCCTTCATGGCGACGTTCGAGATTTTGACAATTCCGCCGAACGGGAGCTCCTGCGGCTTGGCAAACCGCAACTCCAGCAGATGACTCATGCCGGCGCCCGCCTCCGAATTGCGGCTGAGCACCATTGACATCGCCAGATGCGGTTCCGGAATTTCCACATCGAGCGTCACGACCGTATCGGGCTTGCCGTCAGGACCGTTCGGTTGGATGCGGGTGCCCCAGCTGGCCTTGCCCTCGACCGCCGTGCTGCCGCGGCCGGACTGGCCGCCCTCGTAGAAAACGGCACGCGCCGATGGAGTGGCGGCGAGGCCGCTCCATTGCGCGAGCCACGCCAGGTCGAACGCGCCGAGCAGGTAGCCGTATCCCAGGCTGCCGGCGCCGAGCACGAGCGCCGTGATCAGCAGATAGACCGCGGCCAAACGCAGGAACGAGCGCCGGCGCGGCTTTGGCTCCTCGCCGCTCCAATCCTGCTCGATCTGCGGTACCGGCGGGGGCCGGCCGCGCGGCGCGCCGTCCCCCTGTGGGTGGGAAGGCGCGAAGCGCCGCCGCGGGTCGGCGCGATCGACATCTTGTGCGGGCGGCTCTCCCTGCAATTCGCGCCGCTGGGCCCGCACCCGGTCGCGGCTGGAGCTCGGCCATGCCGCCTCGGCGGGCTCGCGCTGCGGGCCGCGCGCTGTCGGCGCGCCGTCGTCGGGAAATTCGATCCGCCGGATGGCGTCGCGGAAGGCGCGCTCCTCCCGGGCGATGTCGGCGTCGGTGCAGGGCGCGGCCGAGGAGATCAGGCGCTTGAGCAGGGCCTTGTGCTCCCGGTCATAGATCGCGCCACGCGCCGCATAGGCGTCGCGTTCCAGCGACTCGACCGCGCGCGCCAGCAATGTGTAGTAATCGACCCTCTGCACCATGGAGACCGCAGACCCGCGCGCCTCGCCACTGCTGGCGTTTTGCTGAGCATCCTACCAGACGAAGGCCGAGATCGGCACGACATTTGGGCTTGCAGGCGACGCCGGTTGCGGCGTTTTCACGCATTTCGTTAATTTGCGGGGCGCGCAGCGGGCGTTGCGCGCCATTCGTTAATTGTGGGGCGCGGCTCGCGCTCCGAGGATTTCGCGCGCGTCGGCTGCGCTCGCGACGCTGTCGCCGAGAATCTCGATGATCCGTGCCGCCTTCTCGACCAGCGCCGCATTGCTGGGCGCGAGCTTGCCCTTCTCCAGATAGAGGTTGTCCTCGAGCCCGACCCGCACGTGGCCGCCGAGCAGCACGGCCTGCGCCACCATGGGAAACTGGTGCAGCGATATGCCGAAGGCGAACCACGGCGAGACAGGCGGCAGGAGGTTGCGCATATAGGCCATAGCCTCGGGCGTGGCCGGCTGACCCCAGGCAATGCCGAGGCATATCTGGAACATGCCGGGCGGCTTGATATGGCCGGTCTCGATCATGCGCTTGGCGAGCAGCAGATGGCCGGTCTCGAACACTTCGAGCTCCGGCAGCACGCCGGCATCGCGGATCGCGACCGCCATGGTCTGCAGATGCTCGGGCGTATTGATGAAGACCCGCGCCCCCATATTGAGGCTCCCCATGTCGAGGCTGCAGATGTCCGGCTTGAGCTCGACCACGTGGCGCACGCGCTCCGCCGGCCGCTTGAGATTGGTGCCCGGGCCGGGCGTGAGCGGGTCGTCCGCGCCCGGCACGAAGCGCGCGCCCGGGCCGGTCGTGAGATTGATCAACACGTCGCAGCCGCTCGAGCGAATGCGCTCGACCACCTCGCGGTAGAGCGCCCCGTCCATGCTGGGGCGGGTGGTCTGCGGATCGCGCACATGAATATGCACGATGGCGGCGCCCGCCTTGGCGGCCTCGATCGAGGAGCGCGCGATCTGTTCTGGCGTCACCGGAACCGCCGGGTTCTTGCCCGGCGAGTCGGCGGAGCCGGTGACCGCGCATGAGATCATGACCTTGCGTTGCATGCTCTGCCTCCCTTGAATCGCCGCCAACCCTACACCGCGACATTGTCGATGAGTCGCGTGCGTCCGAGCCGCGCCGCGACCAATAGGCGGATGAGGCGATCTTTTGCCGATGCGACCGGCTGCAGCGTATCGGCATCGCGTGCTTCGAGATAGTCGAGGACGAAGCCGGCGCGCTCGATCGTGGCACGGCCGTCCGCGACCACGCCCACCAGGTCGGCACCGCCCGCGATCCTGCCGGCACAGTCCACAAGCACGCGCTGCAACGTCGGGGCAACCGCACGCTCCGGCGCCGACAGATAGGCGTTGCGCGAGGACATGGCGAGGCCGTCACGCTCGCGCATGATCGGCGCTCCTAGAATCTTCACCGGCAGGTCGAGCTCGCGCGTGACTGCCGTGATGACCTTGAGCTGCTGATAGTCCTTCTCGCCGAAAATCGCGATGTCCGGCCGGCACTGCAGGAATAGCTTGACCACCACGGTCGCGACGCCTGCAAAGAAATGCGGACGGAACTTGTCCTCGAGCCCGACGGTCGCGGGTCCTCCCGGCACGATCCGGGTGGCGAAGCCTTGCGGATACATGGTTTCCGTCGTCGGGACCCACACCAGGTCGGCGGGCGAGCCCGCAAGCGCCTCGAGATCGGCATCGAGGTCGCGGGGATAGGATGCGAGGTCCTCGGTGGGCGCGAATTGGGCCGGATTGACGAAGATCGAGACGATCGTGCCGCGCGCGCGCTTGCGCGCCAGCCGCACCAGCGAAAGATGGCCCTGGTGCAGCGCCCCCATGGTCGGCACCAGCGCGATGGTCGCCCGCGTCTGGCGAAGCCGCGTGACCGCCCGCTGCAGCGGCTGGAGCGTGCGCACGACGCGTGGTTGGGAGGCCATGATTCTGCCTGCCGATGTCGGGGCGCGGAACCTAAAGCATTTTTCAGATGGCCGCGAGGCGCGCGTTCGCGGTGCCGGCCGCGCCGTTAATGGTTAAGCCAGCCGGCGCCGGCGCAACCCTTGACCACGCGCGGTGCCCGGGTAGGACTTGCCGTCAGCGAGGTGGCGTCATGTCCGCACCAGCGAGTACGCGGCGGCCGGCAGCCGCGCATGTGATCGTGCTCGGCAACGAAAAGGCGGCTCCGGCAAGTCGACCCTGGCGATGCACGTCGCCGCAGCCCTGATGGATGTCGGGCAGCGCGTCGCGACCATCGATCTCGACTCGCGCCAGAAGAGCTTCACCCGCTACGTCGAGTTCCGGCGCGACTGGGCCAAGCGTAAGTCTATCGCGCTGAAAATCTCGACCCACGCCTGCGTCGCGCGCGGCGCGACTCTCAAGCTCGACGACAACGAGGCGATCGAGGCCACCCAGTTCGCCGATGCGCTGGCCGCCATCGAGCACTGCCACGACTTTGTGGTCATCGACACGCCGGGGGCGGACACGCATCTGGCGCGCCTGGCCCATTCGCTCGCCGACACGCTGATCACGCCGCTCAACGACAGCTTCGTCGACTTCGACGTACTCGGCACGCTCGATCCGATCACGCGCGTGGTGACCGGGGAGGGGCCCTATGCCCAGATGGTGCGGCAGGCGCGCCGGCAGCGCCGCGGGATCGATTTCGTGCGGATGGACTGGGTCGTGGTGCGCAACCGCATGGCGGAGATCGGAGCGCGCAAGGATGGTCTCGTCGGCGAGGGTCTCGAGCAATTGGCGGCCCGGCTCGGCTTTCGCTGCGTCGATGGATTTGCCGAGCGTGCCGTCTATCGCGAATTGTTTCCGCGCGGCCTCACCGTGCTCGACACGATCGCGGCGGGCGCCGGCGGCAGCGCGTCCGAGTTCGCGCAAGCTCTCGTGCAGCAGGAGGTCTTGCGGCTGCTCGAGGGCCTCAAGCTGCCGCTCGACGAGAGCGGCCAACGCCGCGCTGCGGCGCGGCGGGCGTGGTTTGCGGCGCAGGCGAGCCCGCTCGAAGTGCACGATTTCATCGGCGCCTGAGGCGCTTCGCCGCCCGCCCGGCGCCGGCGCGGGCATTGCGTCCGGGCCCCGCTAGCGCCACTTTAGGGGCGCAGCGGCAAGGCCGCTCTTTGCTCAGAATAAAGTTGGTCCATGGCGCAAGATCGCAGCGACCGGACCCCGGCTCCGGCGAAGCCAAGCGGCGCTCCGACGGACGCGTCCCCGCGCGCCGAGATCGACGCTTTTCTCGCCCAGGTGCGCAAGCTTGCGCCCACCACCGAGCCCGGCAAGCGCGGCCGGCTGATCTTTGCCCTCGACGCCACCATGAGCCGGCAACCGACCTGGGACACGGCTTGTCGGTTGCAGGCCGATATGTTTCGCGAAGCCGCCGCGATCGGTGGGCTCGATATTCAGCTTGCCTATTACCGCGGCCTGGCTGAATGCCGGGTCTCCGGCTGGGTCGGCGAGGCGCAGCGATTGGCGCAATTGATGTCGGCGATCGATTGCCGTGGCGGGCAGACGCAGATCGGCAGGATCATCGGTCACACGGCGCGCGAGACGCGCCGGCAGAAAGTGCAGGCGCTGGTCTTTGTCGGCGATGCCATGGAGGAGAGCCTCGATGCGCTCTGCCACGCCGCTGGCGAGCTCGGCCTGCTGTCCGTGCCCGCCTTCATGTTCCAGGAGGGCGGCAATCCGGTCGCCGAGCAGGCCTTTCGCGAGATCGCCCGCCTCACGCGCGGCGCCTATTGCCGCTTCGATCCCGGCGCCGCCCACGAGCTCGCCGCATTGTTGCGCGCCGCCGCTGCCTATGCGGCCGGCGGCATGCGCGCGCTCGCCGATCTGTCGGCCCGCCGCGACGCCGGTGCGATCAAGCTGATCGAGCAGATGAGATGAGCATGATCCCGAAAATTGGGCGCCGGTTTTCGGTCAAGATCATGCTCACATGAAAGGCGTAAGCGATGCCTGAAATCATCCTCGGCATCCTGGTGCTGGCGCTTCTCTTGTGGGCGAGCAACGCCTTTACCAATGTCGATCCGCGCAAGCTCGCGCCGGCGGTGAAATATGCCGGCGGATTTGGCGCGCTCGGCGGGGCGGCGTTCCTGGCGGCGCGTGGGCAGTTTCAGGTCGCCGTTCCGCTGGGCCTCGCCGGATTGGGGCTCTTGGGCTGGCTGCCGTGGGGGTTCCCGGGATTCGGGTCGCGCACGCAGCGCAGTCCCGGGCAGACCTCGCGGGTACGTTCCGCGTTCGTGGAAATGGAGCTCGAGCACGATACCGGCGCGATGCGCGGGCGCATTCTCGCCGGTCCGCACGAGGGCGTCACGCTCGACGTGCTCGATGTCGCAACGATCGCGGCCTTCCTGCCGCAGATCGACGAGGAAAGCCGCGCCTTACTGATGGCGTATCTCGACCGCCGGCAGCCCGCTTGGCGTGAACACGCTCAGGGTGATGCGGCAGCGGGGGACGCAAGCGCGCGGCGGAGCGGAAAAATGACGGAGGAGGAGGCCTATCAGATCCTTGGCCTGCAGCCGGGGGCGAGCGCCGCGGATATCGGCCGCGCCCATCGCGCGCTCATGAAGAAACTCC
>DATDGG010000154.1:0-15445 GCA_036522235.1 Xanthobacteraceae bacterium | reverse complement strand
ATCTCCCAGCAGACCTTCCAAGAACAAGCCTGCATTCGTCGCAACACGCTCTTGCCTGAACAATGGACGTATCCGTGTCTTGATCTCCCGAAGCGACGCCGCCCACAACGCAAGCGTCTCTTCAATCGACGCCGCCTGCGTACACGATCTTCGAATCATGGTTGCCCATGGATTCAGAAACCTTCAGAAAAGGCAACTGTAATGCTAGGTTCGCCAACATGCGGGCGCATGGGCGTGCGCTCCCTGTCCGTGACTTGCGAGCTATGCCACCACGAAGCAACGCTGAATGTGGACGGCTTCGACGAAGCGATCCCGGTTCCTGCCTTCGGCCCGTGCCTGGTCTGCACATTGTGCGGGATCGTCGGCGCATTTGCGCAGCCGAATTGGAAAGAGCGGCCGACACAAGAGAGTCTGACGGGGCCGGCAGTGGCGCTGACGTCCCCGATCAACATATAACGAGCCCCGCATTCTGGTGGCCCAGATGCGGGACTCGGGATCCTCGCCCCAGGGGGGATGGAATGGGTCTGGTGCGGGGTCCGCTATCTAACTTCGCGTCCCAAAGGAAGTTCCGTACTTGCGCCCGTATTATTGTTGGATGCTGACAAAGCCTGGTCAATCCCGCCGCTGCGCGATCAGCCGGCCGTGCTGGTTTTGCGGCACCTTGTATTCCTCGATCGCCTGCTTGATGGCCGCCGTTTCGTCGGGCTGGTCATAGACGATTCCGACGAACTGAGCGGGGGTGCCCTTGAGATGATAGATGGCCCAGAAGCGGGTTTGTTGTTTGGTCAGTCGCTTCGCCATGGGCCGCCTAGGGAAATGGTGGTCCCGATCGTCGGGGGGTCGGGGACGGGTGACGATCGGGACCGTTGCCTTTCTTTGGGGGGAAAGGCAGCTGTAGGTAAAACCCAACTACCCAAAATCCGCCATCGAACTCTCCGATTAACGATAACACGGGCGCTGATCCGGCGGATTGAGCGCAGATTCCCTATCGCGCTCTGCCTGTTCGGCCAGGCGAGCACGTTCCAATCGCTCGCGATGCTCCTTCTCACGCTGCCGTCGGATGGTCGGGTCCACGGGGGCTCTGCTTCTTGGCAATCCGATCGTTCATGTAGTCGATCAGGCGCTCGAACACGAAGCCATCGGCGCCGGCCGCGTTCTGCCTCGGGCATCTGGTCCCACAGCTCGCGCAGAGTGTCGCGATATCTTTCCATCCGCAACACGCCCGCCTGATCCAGTGTGTCCACAAGAGCGGCGAGGGCTATCGCGACGGCGCTTGTGATCCCCGCGCCGCCAGGCCCGGTGGCCTTATAAAGTGGTGCCATGGCTGTTCCCCTCCTGTTGCCTGCGATCAGCCCATGATCTCGTCGAGAATCATTTGCCCGGTAGCCCCCTTTGCGGTGTACGGAAAAAGGGCGTTGCCAGATGATCCTGTAACCTGAGACACCTTCACGGTGTAAGTTGTTGATGCTGTCGTTTGAGGCGCGTCGTAGTAAGTTGACGCAACCGGAACTACGCTGTTGTCAGTCGCGAAGCATTCTACCACGCCGCTCAACTGAGTTGAGGCCCTATACATCGCTATCAACGACTCAGAACTGGCAACCTCGTTCAATGGCGCGCTGTACGATCGCCGAATTAGATTGCCTCTTGTGGTAGGAGTTATGTTCGTAGTCAGATTGGTTGACGTGAATGACGTAGCTGAAATCGTGGTCTGCGAGCTGGTCGATCAACATGGCGTCGGGCGGAAACGGAATTCCGACCCATCCGACTACAGCATCTTCGCCGGCCCAGACCGAGCTCGGCACCGCCTGCAAGAAGACCCTGGACGCGGGCCGCGAGTACCTCTCGGTCAAGCTCGACGATCTGATTTTCCCAGCCCCGATCTACGCGTCGCTGGTCGAGGTCGAAGGCGGGGACGGCCATGCCCTCACCTGGTCCCGCCGCAACGGCGGCTGATCCCGGAATGCACCTCGGCGCCCCGCCCTTCGGGCGGCGCGTTCGCGCCGAATTTGCCTGTGAGTAACGGGGAGTGAATTCATCGGTGTCATTTGGGTGTAATGGTACCGAGCTTTTGTCAGCGCCGGCACCAACCTGACACCTACACAGATAGCCTGCTTCCAAAGCCCGCCTCCAAGAGCATCCGCTTTTGGGGGTTGGCGAGCCGCTTCGGCGGACGTGACTTCTGAGACGTTTCCGCTCCCACAGTGTCTCAATTTGGCGCAGGATGCGCCCGCACGATGGATGGATGTCATGGCAAGAAGCCCAGGCGGCGTGTTCACGGCCAAACTGACCGGCCCGGACGGCTATATGGAAGGAAGGTTCTTTTCCACCGAGAAGGCGGCGCGTGAATGGCTGACGGGCGCAGGGCTCAGAAGCTTTGAAGGGGACGTCAAGCGGGCCGAATTGTGCTCACCGGATAGTCGGCTCATCTGGGCCAAGTCGCGTCCCAAGATCGACGACCAACTCAACGAAACATCGCGGGCCGCCTGCAAGGCAGGCCTCCCTGGGCATGGCAGGCCCTCCCGCAAAGCAAGTCGCTCCTGACTTGGCGGGCCGCATGACCGTCTTACCGCAAAACTTGCCCTTCGTTACCTGCGACCAATGCGCAAAGCTGATGAAGCTCGTGCGCATCAGTCCACGATTCCGCGAGCTTTCCAAATTGCACGTTTTCATTTGCCCTTCCTGCGGCGATATCGAAACCAAGGAAAGCCTGGGTGTGGCCGTGTCGCATCTGCCGGCGCTGTCACCATCGCCCTGACGCCGCCGCGGTCAGCGCCCGCAAGTTCATTCCGAATCCGCTACCGCGTGCCGTAGGCACGATCGCCGGCGTCGCCGAGGCCCGGAACGATGAACGCGTGCTCGTCGAGGTGGTCGTCGATTGCCGCCGTCCAGACCAGCACATCCGGGTGCGTGCCGCGCAGCCGTTCGATGCCTTCCGGCGCGGCGACCAGGCAGACGAAGCGGATGTCGCTGGCGCGGCGCTCCTTCAACCGATCGATCGCTGCGACGGCCGTATTCGCCGTCGCCAGCACCGGCGCAACGACGATGACCAGGCGCTCGGGGAGATCGGGCGGCGCCTTGAAGAAATATTCGACGGCGGCGAGCGTTTCGGGATCGCGGTACATGCCGATATGCGCGACGCGGGCGGCCGGCACGAGGTCGAGCATCCCCTCGACGAAGGTCGTGCCGGCGCGCAGGATCGGGGCGAAGACGAGCTTCTTTCCGGTCAGCAGCGGCGACGACATGCGCGCCAGCGGCGTCTCGATCTCGACGTTCGCGAGCGGGAGATCTCGCGTCACCTCGTAGCATAGCAACATGCCAATCTCCCTGAGGAGCTCGCGAAACAATTTGGTCGACCGCATCTTGTCGCGAATGAGCGTCAGCTTGTGCTGGACCAGCGGATGCCCGACGATCGTCACGCCTTCCATTTTTCGCCCCCGCGCTCTTGGTCGGCCGCATGACCCCCGCTTTCGCGGGGGCAGGCCCTATCCGAAAAGTCTGCAACCTCCGCCTTCGCGGGGGCAAGCCTTTTCGGGATCATGCTCTTAGAAAACCGTTCCATCGCTGATGACGCGCAGTGGCGGCGCGCCGTCCGCGCGTTCATACGCGAGTTTGCGTCCCGCGGCCCAGGTGCCGCCCTGCAGTATTTTCGCAAGCGGCAGCGCGTTGGCGTCCATTCCGAGGCGCTGGCGCAGACTCTCGGCCAGCCGGTCGAGGAGCGCAACCGTCAGGGCGCGCCACTCGACCACCAGCGTCGACGAAACGTCATGCGCCGGCCCGGCATCTTGCGGGTGGCGCAGCGCGAGAACACCGGTATCGATGAACAGCCCGCCATTGCGGTACTCGGCCAAGCCGGTGAGCCCTTCGACATCGACCACCGCAACGCCTGCGGCCTGCAGCGGCTCGATCAGCGAATAGGCGAGCCACTGGGAAAGCTTGTGCAGCGGCATCAACCCGCTGGTTGCGTCCGCGCTGGTCAGCGCCGGATGCCGCCAGCAATCGCCCAGCGCAACTCCGCCGAGCGTCAGTCGCGAAGGCCAGATCGCGCCCATATCGTGGAGCAGCGCAGAAAGGATCGCGCCCGCCGCGATCGAACCACCACCCGCTTGCCCGGCGAGATGGTCGAACAGACCGCCGGGACGCGGAACATCGGCACGGCCAAAGACATGCGGGGCATTGGTCACGACCGCGCCGAGGCGACGCAGCAGATCGGTGCGGCTATCCACAGCGACCAGAGGATTGTCGTCCGTTACCTGAAAGCCGCGACGCAATGTTTCGTAGGGCAGCCGTGCCAGCGCCGCCCCGCCGGCGCGCAAAGGCTCGTCGGGTCGCTCCGAGAATGCGCCACGCGCAAACATGTCGAAACTGGCGAGCGCGAGCCCTTCCGAGCGACCGATGCGCGCCCCAGTGCGCGGGTCGACATAGGCCCAGTCGGGGCCGGCCCCGGCGTCGAGCAACACGCTGACGACGGCGAGATCGACGGCGGTCCGCGCCCGTGCCGCGCGATCCGGCCAATGGGTGGCGGCGGCGAGCGATGTCCAGCGGTCCTCGCCACCGGCGGCGAAGTGGCGCCAACGGGAATGGAACGGCACGTCGAGCGTTGGATAGGACGCACGGGTGACCGCAAGCACGAGGTCGACGGTCGCTTCGAGGCGATCAAGCTCGACGCGGAAATGCGGGAGCGCGTCATCGAGCCCAACCGCAAGCATCCGATGCGCCCGCGTTCGCACCGCCTGCGCGCTGAGCAGGGACAACGCCGCTGCGGTCGCCGCATTCTCGGGAGGTGCCCGCATCGGCCGCATCAATATTTGTCGAGCGGACGTCCGACCGACTTCGTCAAATCCTCGCCCTTGGGCGACACGTCGGTCGTGAAATAGCCGGCCGCCTTCTTGGCGGCCATCTCCACCTGGGCATCCGCGGGAATGAGCTCGTCCGGGATCGGGATACGCTCCACGATCTCGATGCCCTGCCCGGTCAGCGCGTCGTGCTTCATGTCGCTCATGGAGACGAAGCGATCAATGCGCCGTAGCCCAAGCCAATGAATGACGTCGGGCATGAGCTGCTGGAAGCGGGCATCCTGCACGCCCGCCACGCACTCGGTGCGTTCGAAATACGTGCTCGCCGCATCGCCACCTTCCTGGCGCTTGCGGGCATTGTAGACCAGGAACTTGGTCACTTCGCCGAGCGCGCGGCCCTCCTTGCGGTTGTAGACGATGACGCCGAGGCCGCCGCCTTGGGCGGTGCGGGCGCATTCCTCGATGCCGTGCAGGAGATAGGGCCGGCAGGTACAGATGTCGGATCCGAATACGTCGGATCCGTTGCACTCGTCGTGGACGCGGCATGCGATCACAGTGCGCGGGTTGCCGAGCTTCCCGATGTCGCCAAACAGATAGACGGTCATGCCGCCGATCGGCGGCAGCAGCACCTGCAGGTCGGGGCGGGTCACGAGCTCGGGATACATGCCGGCGGTGTGCTCGAACAGCGAACGGCGCAGGCTCGTTTCCGTGGTGCCGAAGCGCTCGGCGATGCCCGGCAGATACCAGACCGGGTCGACCGCGATCTTGACGACCGAGAGCGAGCCACTCGCATTGGCGACCTCGCCGTCTGCGCGCAGGCGCCCGGCGGCCAGCGCATCGCGCATCTCGGGAAGATCAAGCCTCGCGCGGGTGATGGCAATGCTGGGGCGCACGTCGATGCCTTCGGCGATCTCGGGACCGAAAGTGTCGGCGGCCAGATGTCCCCACGGATCGAGAGATACGATGCTGCGTGGCTCCGACCATTGTGCAAACGGGCCGATGGTCGCGGCCGGTTGGGTGTTGGTGAGATCCGGCCGGCGGATCGGATCGAGCGCGCCAGCCGACACCGCGAGCGCCCGATAGACCGCATAGGAACCGCCGTGACTGCCGACGACGTTGCGGTCCAGCGGGCGCGAGACCGTGCCGATGATCGGGCCGCGCTCGCGTGCGCTCGGCGCACCCCACTGGATCGGAAACCGATGCTTGGCATTCGGGTCCGGATGGGATGTCAGCCGGATGTGATTGTCTCGATTCGAGCGGGTCATCAGGCATTTCCAAAACGCTGTGCGTCCCGCCGGGGCGACGGGCCGCAGGAACTCACGGGCCGGTAAAAATGACACGCGCGCCGCAGACCCGGACATCAGCGTCTCGATCTCGGCGCGCGCTCAAGAAGAAAGAATATAATAAATATCGGCCGGCTCAACCAGGGTAGACCTACCTCAAAGAAAGCATGTCAGCTCAATGGCTTAAGCGGGCCGCCCGCCGAGGCTGGCGAATGGATCAACCCCTTTGGGGCTTCCCGGCAGACCTTGGAACGGTGATTTCCAAAACCAGCTTTTTTCATGCGAAGGGCTGCCCGGGCGCGAGACTGCGGATTTTTTGATCACGCGAACTCCATTCCTTGCGCATTTACGGATTCGACGTCCCGCCGCGCGAACAGTGCTGGCGCATCATTGGCAGGAGACCTAGTGTAAGCGCGAAAACTCAGGCGCACGCAGGCGGATCGAGGCAGGGTATGTCCTCAGCCCCAAAGCTTCGCATCGACAATGTGAGCATGACGTTCGGCGCGCCAGCCGTCGCAATTCACGCGCTTGCACCAATCACGCTGTCGATTACGGCGGGCCGCTTTGTGAGCCTGATCGGTCCCTCCGGCTGCGGCAAGAGCACGATCTTCAATATCATCGCGGGCCTTCTCCAGCCGTCCGGCGGCCGGGTGCTGATCGACGGCCGCGACGCAACCGGCACGATCGGACGCGTGGGCTATATGCTGCAGAAGGACCTGCTGCTGCCGTGGCGCACGGTGCTCGACAACGTTGTCCTCGGCATGGAGATTCAGGGCGTGCCGCTGCGCGAGGCGCGCAGCCGCGCGCTGCCGCTCCTGCAACGCTACGGACTTTCCGGGTTCGAGTACCGCTATCCGAGCTCGCTTTCCGGCGGCATGCGCCAGCGCGCGGCGCTGCTGCGCACGCTCTTGTTCGATGCCGACGTCATCCTGCTGGACGAGCCGTTCGGCGCGCTGGACGCGCAGACCAAGCTGAAGCTGCAGGAATGGCTGATGCGGCTGTGGAGCGACTTTGGCAAGACCGTGATCTTCGTCACCCATGATGTCGAGGAGGCGATCTATCTCTCCGATGAAGTCAACGTGATGGCGACCCGGCCCGGCCGGATCATCGAGACGATACCGGTCGCGATCGAACGGCCGCGATTGCGCGCGAGCGTGCTCAGGCCCGAATTCCTTGCCATCAAGCAGCGCTGCCTCGAGCTGCTCGCGCCGAGCGAGGAATCTTCCGCGCCGCTCGGAGAGGCTGCTTGACATGCAGGACGCTCTCGTCAGCATCGAAGCGGACGCGGACCGCACCGATCTGAGCCCGCCCCGAGCGACGGATGCCGTGCCGTTGGCACGGCCACCTCGCCGTCTACCGGTGCAGAAGGACTGGCCCGCCTGGGTGATACTCGCCGCGCAGATCGGCATCCTGGTGGGCGTGCTGTGGCTCTGGGAGATCGCGGCCGGCAGAGGCTGGATCGACGCCTTCTTCTGGTCGCGGCCGAGCGCAATCTTCCATACCATGACCGTCTTCTTCAGCGGCGACGATGCGTGGACCGACATCGGCTTCACGTTCCGCTCGACCGTTTTCGGTTTTCTCCTCGGAACGATCGCCGGCTCGCTGTTCGGGCTGTCATTCTGGTGGTCACGAAACTATGCGGCCATCGTCCAACCCTACATCATCTGCTTCGAGTCGATCCCCAAGCTCGCGCTCGCTCCCCTTGTCATCCTGGTGTTTGGCCTCGGTCTTGCGTCCAAGGTCGCAATCGCCACCGCACTCACCTTGGTGGTGTCCACGCTGACGACCTATGCCGGGGTCAAAGCGCTCGATCAGGATCAGGAGAAATTGTTCTATTCGCTCGGCGCCTCGCGGCTGCAGGTCTTTCGCAAGCTCGTCGTTCCGTCCTGCCTGCCTTGGATCATCTCGGTGCTGCGGGTCAATATCGGCCTTGCGCTGACCGGCGCGGTGGTCGGCGAGTTCATCGCCTCCCAGCATGGGCTTGGACGGGCGATCCTGTATGCCGGCCAGACCTACGACATCGCCCTGGTCTGGGTCGCGGTCCTGGTGCTCTCGGCGCTCTCGGTCCTCATGTACGCGACGGTCTCGTGGCTCGAGCGCGTGCTGCGTAAAGGGGTGCGGCAATAGTCAACACAGCGAGGATGTCATGAACAGGCGAAACTTCCTGGGTGCAAGCGCATCGCTTGGTGCGACGCTCCTCGCGTGCCCCTATATCGCCCGCGCCGCCGCACGGGAGATTCTGATCGCCGAGCCGGTCCACAGCACCGGCTACCTCCCGCTCTACATCGCGATGGCCAAAGGGTTCTTCGATGAGGCCAACGTAGCCGTCAGCATCGTGACCATCGAGAGTGGGGGCGGTCACACCAATGCGGTTCTCTCCGGACAGGCGTTTGGCTTTATCGGCGGACCCGAGCACAACGCCTTCGCCAAGGCCAAGGGCGCCGAGCTGCGCGCCGTCGTGCACTGTGTCGACCGCGGCAACATCTATTTTTGCGCCGCCAAGGGGGCCGAACCTACCGACACCGATTGGCCGAGCTACTTCAGGGGCAAGACGATCGCCATCGGCCCATTCGGCGGCACGCCCAACTCCATCACGCGTTATTTCATGAAGAAGTGGAAGCTCGACGTCAAACGTGACGTAACGCTGATTGAGACCGCCAACTCGGCCACCATCGCGGTGGTGAAAGGCAAGCAGGCGCAGATTGGCGAGGCGACGGAGCCCTATGTCACGCAGGGGGTCCGGCAGTCGATCTGGAGCGAGCCGTTCCTCAACGTTCCGAAGGAGCTTGGGCCTTACGCCTATTCCACCTTCAATGTGCGGCTCGATACGATCAAGAAGGATCCCGAGCTGGTGCGCGCCTTCGTCCGCGGCATGGCCAAGGCGTTGAAGTTCCTCTACGCCAACCGCGACGAGGCCGCGGAAATTGCCAAGAAGCAGTTTCCGACAATGCCGCTCGATGATCTCAAGGCGACGCTCAATCGCTCGTTCGCGGATGAGCTATGGAGCCCGGACGGCATGATCAGCCGTCAAGCCTGGGCAACGGCAAGCGCCGTCGTCCGCAGCGCCGATATTCTCAAGACCGATGTCGGGTACGACGAGATCATCGACATGAGCTTTGTCGAGAGCATCCGCGCTACCCTTTGAATGCACGTCAAGGCGTGGCGAGGATCGATTGATCCGGGAATAATGCCAACCTGAGCGGAGGACAGCGCCCATGCAAGATGCTCATGACCGTCGGGACGTTCTCAAACAGGGTCTCTTGCTGACGGGTGCCGCAAGTCTTCTGAATGCCGGCCTGTCCGCGACCTCGGCCCACGCGCAAACCACGGCCCGGCCGGTGCGCCGGTCGGGGCGCTACGAGGACTCGTTCATCTTCGAACGAAAGCCCTTCACCTGGCCCGGCAATGCGACGCTCGCGGTCTGGATCGCGCCCAATGTGGAGGTTTGGAATTACGATTCCCCCGACGGCCAGGCGGTGTCGCCCAATGTCGGGAAGATCGTGCCGGATGTGGTGAACTACGCTTGGCGAGAATACGGCATGCGGGTCGGTCTCTGGCGCATCGCCGACGTGCTGGATGGAGCCGGCGTCAAGGCCACGGTGGCTTTGAACTCCCTGGTGTGCGAGCACTACCCCAAGGCCATCGAGGAAATGAAACGGCGCGGATGGGAGTTCATGGGGCATGGAACGACCAATAGCGAGAGCCTCGCCGGACTGAGCTTGGAGAAAGAGAAGGAGGTCATTGCGACGATCCTGAAGACCATCGAGCAATCGACCGGACGAAGGCCGCGTGGATGGCTCGGGTCCGGCCTCGCCGAGACCTACAACACGCTCGACATTCTGGCCGAAGAGGGCGTGGTCTATTGCGGAGATTGGAATGCCGACGATCAGCCCTACCCGATGAAGGTCAAATCCGGAAAGCTCTTTTCCATCCCCTATTGCATGGAGATCAACGACATTCCGCTCTATATCCGCAAGGGCTATACCGGCGAGCAGTATTATCGGTCGGTGATCGATCAGTTCGAGACGCTTTATGCCGAAAGCGAGAAGCAGCCGCGGGTCATGGGCATTCCGCTGCATCCGATGATCACCGGCCAGCCCTTGCGCATCAAATACCTGCAGCGCGTCATCGCCGAGATCAAGAGATACGATCGCGTCTGGTTTGCCACCGGCAGCGAGATCATCGACGCCTATCAACGCGTCGTCTGACGCCGGGCCGATATGCCGACAATTTACTTGTGAAAAACCGCTTTCGGCATGAGGGCATGGATGCCTTTGGTGCCGTCGACGATCTGGGTCACGCGCAGGTCCATGGCGGCGCTGAGCAGCATGAATGCATCGTCGCGCGGCAGACCCTTCGTCTCGACGATGAAATTGAGCATTTCACGGGTTGCGATCTTGGCCGCCTGGTTCAGATCCTCGTGCAGGCCCATCGTCATGTAGTGGGTCGGCGTTTCCGCTCTGGGCCAGGTGATATGCATTCCCTTATGCAACACCACTTGAATCTCTCCCTTGAGCGACGTTTCGACGGCCGACATCCCGACCTCTCCGTCGCCCTGCACCGCGTGTCCGTCGCCGATCGATATCAACGCGCCCGGTACGTGAACCGGCAGGAAGAGGCTCGTCCCCGGCTGCAGATCGTGATTATCCATGTTGCCACCGAACACGTTCGGCGGGCCGCTCGGCACGCGGCCCATCGACCGTGGCGGGGCGACCCCGATAACGCCCCAGAACGGCTTCACCGGAACGCTCACGCCTGGAGCAAACTCGATTACCCGCTTGCCGAGGTCGATGGGAAACACGCGGTCGCGCGAATAGGGAAAATCTTCGGGAAGTGAGCCCTTGTTCGCTCGGAAGCTCATGGCCGCGATCGGCAGCCAGAGGTCGATCGCTTGAATTCTGATTTCAACCGTGTCGCCGGGCTCGGCGCCGCGCACCGCGATCGGTCCGTCGAGATTGTGATCGTCACGTCCGTCGTCCGTCACGCCTTCGTAGGCGGTGTAGAGCTCGGGTGGGATTTTCTCCTTTGCTATACCCAGACTCTCGAAGTAGCGAGGGTTGCCGGTCGCGGTCCACAGCCGCACGATATCACCGGAATCGATGGTCAGCACCGGCTTGAGCGAGGCGTCAAAAAAGCCGCGATGCACGGTCGCCGCCGACGGCTTGAGCTCATGGATTTTGTCCGCCCCTTGCGCCTGCGCCGTCGCACCGATGACGACCGCGCTCAGGCATAGAGCAAACGCCTTTGACTTCATGTGTTGGCACTCCGGTTCGATTGGATGCAATAACGCCGCCCAGATTTCTGGAGAAGCGCATTCGCGGGCGCTTCGGCTGTGGATCATAGCCTTTCCTTCGCAAAAGCATACCTGCGCTATGCAACGGGCACTTAGCGGGCCGACGGCATAGCCCCTCGCCGCGAAAATCGCGTGCGCAGGCCGCAGCCACGGCGCCGTTCACTCGGTCTCGAACGTGCATTCCGCCCCGCCGCCGGCCTTCTGCTTGATCTGGCTGGGATCGAGCATGCAGTCGAGCTTGCCGATGCCTTCGATCATCGACCCCGCCGCCCCCTCCGCGGTGATGCCGGCGGCCGCCAGCGTGCCATAGAGCTCGTTCGCCGCGCGCCCCTTGATCTCACGTTTGTCCGCCCCGAAGGTCAGCTCGCAACTGCGTTGGGTGATGTCGACATTGCTGATCCGGCAGACGACCGAATCCGCTGTGACGGGAATCTTCTTGTTGGCCGCGTAGGCCACGTTGGCGTTGCCGCCGAACAGCTGGGCGATGATGCCCTTGTCATGCGCGTTCACCAGCGGCGAAAACGGAGCGATGACGCCCGCGAGCGCGAGCGACACTGGTGCGGAAAGCGATGCCGCCGCGGCACCCGACGCGGCCGCGACTTGTCCGAGCGCCAGTAGAGCACATCCCGATCGAATGGATCGGGACGCGCTCCGCCTTTTTTGCGCCGGCGCATGTCCTTTGCGGAAAACCGGTATCCACTTTTCCGGGACATGCGCTAAAAGCGCGAGGGCCGACAGCCGTGCATTCCCCCTGCATGCCTGCGCCCTGGGCGCCATTTCCATGCGTGCCTCTGCCATTTGCGCCTCCTCCCATCCGGCGGGCCTCACCTGCGCCGCCCGATACCAAACCGGGCTGCGGCGTACCGCCTATGCTGGCAGCCACAAGGATAGACCAGCGTTGCGAGCGATTTTATGTCACCGGCGCAGGCGCGGGACCGCGCTACCTCTTGCAGCGTTGCTCGCCGCGCGATCTCCTGCCGCCCTCCCCGGCAAGTGAGAGCACGCCTCAGATCCGCCGGTCTTTCTTCAGCTGATCGATATAGGCGGTGACATCCGGCGGCAGGGATTTGAGCCCCTGCTGGCCCGCCACGAGCAGGATCGGCCGCAGCCTCGAGCCGCTGAGAAAGGCGGGCTGGCGATCGGCGGGGATGATCCGGTCGAAAATGAGAACGAGCGTCACGGCGACCAGCACGATGCGCCCGGCGCCGAGCATCGCGCCGGCAAGCCGATCCGGCAGGCTGATGCTCGGTCCGACAAATTCGCTCACCGCGAGGCGGAACACAGCAGCAAACAGGATTCCGATCGCGAAAAAGACGACGAAAAACAGGAGCTGGTTTTGGCTGAGCGGCCCGGCCAACCGGTCGGACAGGATCGGGGCGATGAGCGGCGTCAGCGACACCGCAAGCGGCATTGCGATGACGTACCCGAAGATCGTGGCCATGCTGCGCAGGAGCCCGGCCTTGAAGCCGGTGACCACGGCCACGACCATGACGGCGTAAACGGCGGCATCGAAGCTGTTCATGCGGGGCTCTTTGAGAAATCCTCAGGCGGCGGGCCGCGCCAGAAGTGGCATTCCTCCATTGAGGTCTGCTTGATCGGGACCGATTTCCTGGGGATTTGAGCGGGAATGCTTTCGATTTGGTAAGAGCCCCGCATGACCAAGATGCATGCCTCAAGCGTGGAGCCCATTGAAAATACAGTCCGGAAACAATGGATCGACATCATACAAGCCCGCAAGCCATGCAGAACTTGCAAGGCTGCGAGGGCGCGGGTCGACAGATCGCTAACAAAAAACCCGGCGCGGTCTCCCCGGCACCGCACGTCGGATATATCCGACGTGCGCGCTCATTAACTTGCGCGCTCAATAAAAAGCCGATCTCGGGCAGGCCCGAGATCGGCGCGCACTTCGCGAGTTTCAATTTCCTTAATCCACTGATTTGCACGGTCGCGTCAAGCGCAATCTCGATCAGCGCAACCTCGATCAATGCGCCGGCCGCGGCGCGCCGGGACGGCTCGCGGTCAGGGCCGGAGGCTGGACCGCGGGCGGCGGCGCCGGCGGCCGTGTGGCGGGGGCCGGCCGCGCCGGCACCGCGCCGGTTGCGATGTCGGTCGACTTGAAATCGCCGGCGGTCTGGATCGCCTTCCCCGGATCGACCAGGCCCGAGCCGAAATCATCGTCGCGATCGTTCTTGCCGAGGCGCCGCGCGCTCGAGGTGAGGACCTTGCGGATATCTTCCGGACCGAGATTGGGATTGCGCTCGAGCAAAAGGGCCGCGATGCCCGACACCTCGGCCGAGGCAACCGACGTGCCGGTGGTCAGCTGATAGGTGTTATCGGGCGCCGGCACCAGAATGTCGACGCCGGGCGCCGCCACGGCGACATACTTCCCGCGATTGGCGCCGGAGAACAGCTTGTCATTGACGTCGGTCGCCGTCACCGCGATCACGTTGGGATCGGCGCCAGGAAAGAGCGGCGGCGATTTCGGGCCGGCATTGCCGGCGGCGGCGATCAGCACGATGCCCCGGTCGTGCGCCGATTTGAGCGCCCGTTCCATCGACGGATCGCGCGGGCCCGCGAAGCTCATATTGATCACGCGCACGCCCTTCTCCGACGCCCATTCGAGCCCCTTGAGGATGTTGAAGGTCGTGCTTTCGGCGCTGGACGCGCCGCTCGAGAAGGCATGGACCGCGTAGATGCGCGCCGCCGGTGCGATGCCCATCAGCCGGCGATGCGACGCGATGGCACCCGCCATGCCGGTGCCATGCGAATGCGGCTGGTCGGCCGCGCCCACCGCGTCGAACTGCTCGGCAATGTCGCCGTCGAGATCGGGATGCTTCACGTCGATCTGCGAATCGATGACTGCGACGCTGATATTGCCGCCCTTGAGCGTGCGGTGGATGTCGACAAGCCCGAGCTTGCCGATCGCATATTGGGCGGCGTCGCCCTCGCCCTGCGTCAGGCCGGCGAGATTGGGATCCTGCGCGAGATCCTGCATCGCGATGTAGGTGTAGTTGGCTTGTGCGCCGGCGACGATCTGCTTGAGCGCGAGCGCCTGGATCGCGGCCGTGATCGATTGCCCGTTGTCGATATGCACCTGATAGCTGGTGACGCCGAGCAGGCCCATATTCTGCGACGCCATAATGCTCAGGCCGAGGCTCGCGAGCACCGATTGCAGCAGCGCCGGCGGAATATTGTTCGGGATCTGCAGCACCACCTGGTCCTGCACGAAGCGGGTCTCGCCGAGCGGTGGCGGGACGAAGAACCGCGCGCCGAACTGCGGCGGCAGGCCCCCCGCGCTCGGCCCGGGCGCAGATCCCGGCCCGGTACGCGGCGGCTGATCGAGCGGCAGAGTATTGACCACATCGCCCAGGGTGACCGAGGCAAGCGTGATGTTCTGGATGAGATTCTGGATGACCTGGGCCTGCGTTACGGCCGGAGGCGGTGGTGGTGGTGGCGGTGGCGGTGGCAGCGGTGAATTTCCCGCATTGGGATCGAACAGCGTGCCGTTCACCAGCACGGTGCAAACCGCGTTGTTGCAATTGTTGATAATGGGATTCGAATAAGTGGGCAGACCGGAGATTGGATAGTTCAACCCGATCTGTGCCCCAACCGTGCTGCCGGTGCCGCCACTCGCCGTCCCGGTGGCGGTGGAGTCAGCAGAAATGGTGCCGAGCGGGAACGTGGAATTCGGCAGCTGACCAGCCGAGAAGTTGCTGAAGGCGCCGTTACCGCCGGCGAATCCGCCGACCACGCTGTTGGCGCCCGACGAGACATTGCCCGAAGACGTTGTGGGATCGATCAGCCCGAAGTTCAGGCCGACGGCACCGCCCGCATAGTTCTGCGAGCCGGTGCCCGTCACGGTCGAGGTAGAGAACGAGTTGTACTGTATCGAATCGATGGTGATGCTCTGAATCGAGCCGATATTGATGCCGACGAGCCCGCCGAGGTAGCTCTGCGACGTGCCGGTTACCGGCCCGGACGCGGTCGATCCGGAGATCGTGCCCCCATTGACGCCGACGAGCCCGCCGAGCGTGCTGCTCGGCCCGGTGCTGGTGACCGCGCCGGAGGCCTTGGAT
>DATDGG010000153.1:0-4761 GCA_036522235.1 Xanthobacteraceae bacterium | reverse complement strand
CGTGCTGGCCGACATGGCGGTTCCGCTTGAGGAGTTCGACCTGGCGGTGCTCGCCGGCGAGATCAAGGATACTGAGGAAGACGTCGCCGACACGACCGACGGCTGGCAACGCGACAAGCTCGCCCATCGCCTCGAGCAGCTGAAGGCGCTGCAGACCGCGCTGGCGCGTTAGATCGAAATCGCTTCGGATTCGAGTCGCTATCGCGGGGCGGGTGGCGCGGCTTTCATCTTCCGCCCGCGAGCCAGCGGAAATCGCCCTCGAAGGCGTCATATATTCGATCCGCGCCCCCTGGCAGCACGTGGTGTGTGTCCTCATAGAAGACATCGTCGTCCTTGAACGGTCGGCAGGTCGTTTGGTCGCAGAAGACGTCGATTGGATCGATGTAGCGGACGTTTTGAAATCTGCCCGGCATGGTTTTCAACGGCGCGACGAGAGCGGCCCGCCCGACTTCGACGTCGCTGCGAGGCCGGACGCAGCGATCACGATTGCGGCCGAATCGATCGCTGAGCACGACGCACTCCAAGCTCGACTTGAGGAACGTCGGCATCTGTCCAATCAAAAGGATGCGGGTACGCTCCGGATCGAACTCGGTGATCAGATCGGACAGCATCCCCGAAAACCGGTCATCAGGCCCCCAATTGGCCGCGATGATGACGAAGGCCGGCGGAATAGGCCTGGCCAGCAGGCGCTGGAAGGGAACGATCCGGTTGGCGCACTCCCGCAGCCGATTTTGCTCGGACGGCGCGAACATCAGCGGATAGCAGCCGGGGCCCGCAAGAGAAACCAAACGTAGGCCCAGGAGATCGAAACTTTTGGCGAAACTGCCGAAAAGGACGCTGGCGTGCGAATCCCCCAGGATGACACCCACCGGTCGTTCGAAGCAGTGTTCGGGCAGCGTCGATGCGGTCAAGCGACCACAGCCGTTGTCGAGAATGCCTCTCCCTTCGATCCCGTAGTGGGATGCAAGGAACGCCCTGGCCGACAGGTAGCCGACGAAAGCGCTCGATCCGCCGAGCGCGGCAGCGGCAAAGCAGGCCACAAGGCCGCCGAGGACGATGCGACCTGGGCATTTCATGCTGCTGGAAGACCTGCGCCAACGGCGAATTGGCAGCTCGATATATCGGTAGGAGGCGCAGGCAAGCGCGAACGCAAGCGCGCCACCGCCGAGACCATCAATCAAGAGCGAACTTTCATCCAGTCGGGCAATCCGAATGAAAGAGAGGATTGGCCAATGCCAAAGGTACCAACCGTAGGAGACGAGCCCGATCGCCACCAGCCAACGTAATGACAGAAGGCGAGGCACAGTCGTCCCGGGCTTGGCTAGTCCGGCAAGTATGATCAGTGCGGCTCCAGCGACGGGAAGCACCGCGTTCGACGACGGATAGGGCATGCCGGCATCGAAAGCCACGATGGCGAGGACAATGCTGCCGAAACCGATCCATCCGATGGCTTCCCCCATCACACCCGGGAGGCGGCTGACTCCGGATACCAGCCGCTCGCCGATAAATCCGCCGGCCAGGAACTCCCACGTCCGCCAGTGCGTCAGATAAAACGCGCCATTCTGCCCATTGGAGGAATGTTGGGCGATCGTGCCGGCGAGAGAAATGCCGCCCAGGACAATGCCGATCACGGCGGCCATGGCGCCGAATCGGCGATTGCCAAGCCGAAAGACCAGAGCCAGGAGAATAGGCGCCCATAGATAGAACTGCTCCTCGACGGACAAAGTCCAGGTGTGGAGCAGCGGCTTCTCGATGCCCGAAATATCGAAATAGCCTTGGGTCAGCAAGAATACGATATTGGAGACCATCAGCGGAGACAGCGCCGCCGACGGTATGAAGTCCCAATAGACAGCCGTTGTTGGTAGGATGAACGGGGCCGCGACATACGTCGCCGCAAGCACCACCAGAAAAGGAGGGAGGATGCGGAGCGATCTGCGCGCGTAGAATGAAAGAATTGAGAACCGGTCGGAAGCCAGTTCGGCTTTGATCTGGTTGATGATGAGGAAACCCGAGATCACGAAGAATATGTCGACACCGACGAACCCTCCTGAAATCCCCGGCGCCCCGACGTGATAGGCCACCACCGCCAAGATCGAGATGGCGCGCAGACCGTCGACGAAAGGCAGGTAGGGGAGCTGACTTGAGTCCGTTGTCCCGCGTGGAAGCGGGATGGAATCGTTCTGACGGTTCGGAACACGGAGCATGGGTGCTTGGGCTTTGGAACCTCGCGTTGTCGCGCCCAATACCTACCACATGCGCCCGGTCCCGTGTGGGAGCGAGTGGTGAAAAGCGAATGGTTGCACGGCAGAACAGCTCCACTCACCACTCACCATTCAGCATTCGCGGCTACTTCTGCTTGAAATATTTCAAATCCGGCGGGGGCTGATCTTTCTTGGCGGGCATCAGCAGCCCGTCCGCGCTCAGGAAATAGTTCTCCGCGCCGATGACGATCTGCTGGTTGCCTTCGACGCATGACGTCCGCGCCCAGCTCGGATGCGGATCGGGGTTGCGCTTGAAGGTCTTGTCGACGCTCCACGGCCGCGTCAGCGCGTGATCGAACACCGTGATCTCGTCGTGCAGCAGGTTCGGGTCGTTCTTGTCGAGATGGAACCGTTCCTTGAAGGTCGACTGATTGTCGAAGTGCAGCGGCAGCCCGCTCGCATCGTAAGCGCGCGGCCCGCGGAACGGCCCGCGGGTTTCGACCTCGAGCACCTGGTAGCGCCCCTCGGCGTCGGCATCCGCCCATCGGCCGATCGAATAACCCTCATAGGTCGCCTCGACGTCGGCCGGCCAGTCGCGTCCGTCGGTATAGATGCGGCGCAGCTCGCCGCCGAGAATGATGTAAGTGGTATCCGGCGTGACGACGTATTCCTGCCGCGGCGAGGCCATCATGCGCGGCATGCCGCCCGGCAGGCAGCGCGCGGTCGGGTAATTGCCGAGCCCGCCGCGGGCCTGGTCGGCCATGCTGTCTTCCAGGACCTTCTGATATTCCGCCGTCAGCGGCGCCTGCTGCGCCCGTCCCCACGCCTTGGTCGGATCGTATTTGATGGCCTGGCCGCCGAAACGCGGATTGATGGCGTCCCACTGGCCTTTCAGGTTGGGGTACTTCGCATCATCGGCGGCCGCAGCGGCGCCGGCCATCATCAGCAGCGCGCCGGCGAGTGCACCCCTCGAGCTTCGGTCCAACATGATTGTCCTCCCTGCATTGCAGATCGCTTGTTGATCGCGATCGGTGCGCACGCAACGGCGGGGAAAGGATACTCCGCCCGCATGACGCACGGAAGAGCGCGCCACAGAGTGTGCCACGATGCGGATGCCGCGCGACCAAACGGGAGTTGGTGAAGCCCGATCAGGCGGACGGTGCGGCCAGATGGCTGAAGGCGGCCACCACCTGCTCATAGACCTTGCGCTTGAACGGAATGATCAGCGCCGGCAGGTTCGCCATCGGCTCCCAGCGCCAGCCGAGGAATTCGGGCTTGTGGCCGCCGGGGGGATGGGCGGTATCGATCTCGCGCTCGTCGCCGGTGAACCGCACCGCGTACCATTTCTGCTTCTGGCCGCGATATTTGCCGCGCCACGCCTGCCCGATGATTTCCGGCGGAATGTCGTAGGCCAGCCACTCCTTGATTTCGTCGAGACGCTCGACCGAGCGAATACTGGTTTCCTCGTAGAGCTCGCGCAGCGCCGCTGCCCAAGGGTCCTCGTCCGGATCGACGCCGCCCTGCGGCATCTGCCAGACATGGGTGGCATCGACGTGCTCCGGCCCGCCGCTGCGGCGGCCGATGAAGACGCGGCCGTCGGCATTGAGGACCATGATCCCGACGCAGGGCCGATAGGGAAGATCGGGGGAGGGCATGAATTGAATGCCGGATGTCAGATGTCAGATGTCAGAGAATATCTAAAACGAAGAATTCTGGCGATCATTCGATTGTGTGCCTGATCGCCATCAGGCCTCTGGCCTCCGCGCTCAGCTCGACTTTCCGCGCGACGCCACGGCGGTGATCGGGACCAGCAGGATGCCGCGGCTTTCCGCGGCCTTAGCCCAGACGGCGATGCGCTCGATCGAGGCCGGCAGGGCATTGGCGATGCCGACCGCGAAGCCGCGGTCACGCGCGGTCTTCTCCAGGCGGGAGAGCGCATGGTCGATCTCGGCCGCGGCCGGCACGGCGTCGATCGCCAGATCCGCCTTGGCGTAGGGCAGGCCGTTGGCGCCGGCGATCTGGCTCGCGAGGCTGCGCGGCGAGGTGCCGTCCTCCACATAGATCAATCCGCGCTTGGCGGCTTCGCGCAAGACCGGCGCCAGCGCCTGATCGGACGCGGTGAAACGGCCGCCCATATAGTTGGCGATGCCCACATAGCCCTGCAGCCGGCTCATCAGCCAATGCAGCCGGTCGACGTTCTGGCCGGCGCTGAGCGAGGTGAGCAGGGTTTGCGGCCCGGGATCGTTGTCCGGATAGTCGAACGGCTCCATCGGGACCTGAAGCAGCACCTCGTGCCCTTCGCTGCGCGCCCGCGCCACCCAGCGATCGAGGTCGGCCCCGTAGGGTCCGAACGCAAGGGTCACGGGCCCGGCAAGCTTGGCGAGAGCCTCGGTCGAGCCGCTGGCGCTGACGCCGAGCCCGCTGACCACGATGGCGATGCGCAAGGCGTCGGGCTTGGCGCCCGGCTTGCCGGGCCGCGCATAGGCGTCGGCCGGCCGCGTGCCGTCACTGGCGATCTTCGGGATCGGGCCGTGGCGGCTCGTCTCGACGAGCTTCGGAT
>DATDGG010000152.1:0-8349 GCA_036522235.1 Xanthobacteraceae bacterium | reverse complement strand
GGCGTTCGCCGCCCCCATCGGTCCGACCGGCGTAATCTGCATGCCACCCTCGGTGATCGGGTCACGCCGCGGTACGCCAAACTGATAGACGCCACCGTTCGGGTTCCCCTTCACCCCGATGATCTGGTCGAGCTGGGCGGTATCGAGGTCGATCGCCGGCGGTGTCGCGGCCGCGGGGGGAGCCGTAAGCGGCGTCTTGCTTTCGGCAAGCGCGGCATGAATCGCGGTGGCAATCTTCACCGGATCGCCGTGCCCGCCGATATGCATGTAAAAGGTCGCCGGGCTCGCCCGCAGCAGGTGATTGTGCACGGCCGTGACATCGACGCCGCTCTCGAGCAGCTTCGCCATCACTGGGTTGACCTCGGTTTCAAGCAATACGAGGTCGCCCATCACCATGACCTCATTGTGCATCGGCTTGAACGCCGCCCAACCGCCCAGCGCGAAGGCCGGCCTTATGGTGACGCCGTCGAGCGTCACGTTGAGATCGGTGCGCGGAAAGTTGTAGCGATGGACGTCGCCCGCGACCGTAGGGCTGCGGCCGAACGCTTCATCGACGTTCTTCCAATCGATCTCTTGAGCCCTGGCGGCGGTGGCAATCGTCAGCGCCATTCCGCAGATGGTGAGTAGATGAACCGTGCGCATAGCTATGGTCTCCTTTTGATTGGGCTTGTTGCCCGGTTGTCATGCTCGCCCAAAGTTCCTGTGATCTCGTTGAAAAGCTGATCGGCATTGCCCCAGCGGACCGCAGCCATGAAGGTCTCGACGTAGTTGCCCGCCTTGGCGCCAAAATCCATGTGATAGGAATGTTCGTACATATCGAGGGCGAGGATCGGCGTGCCACCGGCCAATGTGTGGCAGTGATCGGACGCCCATTGATTGACGAGCTTACGGTCGCGCCGGGACCAGGACAGCAGCACCCACCCGGAGCCGCCGCCGAGCGCCTTGCCCATGGCGATGAACTCGGAACGCCAGCGCTCGTACGAGCCAAAATCGCACGCCAGCGCCTCATGGAGAGCCGGTCCCGGTTCGCTCGGCTCTCCAAGTCCGTCAAAAAAGAGCTCGTGGAGGATCATCGAATTCATGGCGATGAGCTGCTCCCGCTTGAGTCCGTTGACCAGGAATCCGGGCGCATTCGCATAATCGAGATCGGCGAGCTTCTCCTCGATAACATTCAGGCGCTTGACGGCTCCGCCGTAATTGTTTTCGTAATGGCTGAAAATCAATCGCTCCGACATCCCGTTGATCTTCGCCGGATCACACGAGAGTGATTTCATTTGGTAAGGCATCAGCGCGCTCCGACTTTAGGAGAGGCCGATTTTGGATCTGATCCAATCGCGTAATGGCGTCCTGCCGCATCCAACATGTGAGCAACCTTCCCAGTTTCGATGGCGCTGTCAGCCATTCAGCGCAGTGACCGTCAGCTCATCGAAGGCGGTGACCGAGTCAGCCTTCGTCCACAAGCCGATGCGGCCCGACGCGAACCGGCTGTCGCGCCGGTCGATGAGCAATTGATCGTTGAGCCAGCCCTGGAAGCGGTCGCCGACGGCCGTGATGCGCAGCTTGTGCCATTGGCCGAGCGCGGGCGCCTTGACGCTGGCGCCGGCGATCTGACGGCGGCCGCGGTCGTAGTAGTAGAAGTTGAAGTTATCCTCCAGCGCGTTGGCGCGGACCACGTAATAGCGGCCTTCCGAGAAGCGGAAGACGATGCCGCCGGACGCGTCCTCGCGTCCGGATAGCGGTTTGAAGCGGACCGAAACATCGACATTGCCGTAAGGACCGCCGGGCGCGACGATCACGTTGAAATCGTTGTCCGTCGCCCGCTGGACCAAGGCGCGCCCGCCTTGGGAAGCGCCCGGGACGTCCTCGACCGCCCAGCGGCCGGTCGCCGTGGTCCAGCCATCGAGCGGCTTGGTAAAGTCGAAGCGGAGCGCAGACGCCTGCGCTTCTGCGAAACGATTTCCGATCGACATTGCCGCTCCTACTGACGCCGCAGCGGTGATGAGAAGACGGCGCGTGAACGGTATCGGGTTCGGTTCGAAATGATTTGCACGCATGCTTTCAGCCTCCTTGGCTCGGGCCCGCTGCGATGGAGCGTCGGGCCCAGCGTTCGAACTGACAGAGATGTTCAAGGAGGGGGGCCGTTCCGTCCATGCGCAATCGCCTCGACAAATGCGAGTGTTGCGCAGAGCTTGGACGGCTGACCGTCTGATGGGGAGCCTGCGTTTCCCCGGGTGACTATCTAGCCGGTCACGGCGATGACTTCAAGATAGCGCCTAGGGGTAGCCGAATTGTGCGAATACCGACCAAGATCATGAGAGGATGGCAAGATCGACAGGCTGTTGCCGGTGAACGGGGTTCCGTATCGTGGCGACTCTGGAGGGAAAATGACCCGACGATTGGAATCCATCATTCAAACAAAGCCGACGATCCGGATCAGCTTTCGGGCCGCGGCGAGCACCGCAGCCGAAATCGAGAACGGCGCGAGCTACAACAAATGATGAGCTGGCGCGGATGCAGGTTGCCTTCACTCCGCCGCCTTGATCAGCCGTTCGGCGGCGGCGCGCGCCTCGGCGGTGATCTCGGCGCCGGCGAGCATGCGGGCGATCTCTTCGCGGCGCTTGTCGGCCGCCACCTCGACCACGCGGGTCGCCACCCGCTTGCCGCGGTCGAGCGTGTCCTTGGTGATCAGCAAATGCCGATCGGCGCGGGCGGCGACCTGGGGCGCGTGGGTCACCGCCATCACCTGGGCGCGGCGGGCAAGCCGCGCCAGGCGCACCCCGATGGCGTCCGCTACCGCGCCGCCGACGCCGGTATCGACCTCGTCGAAGACCAAGGTGGGCGCCGATCCGCGATCGGCCAGCACCACCTTGAGCGCCAGGAGGAAGCGCGCGAGCTCGCCGCCGGAGGCGATCTTCATCAGCGGGCCGGGCCGCGTGCCCGGATTGGTCTCGACCCAGAATTCGACGCGGTCGATCCCGTGCGGGCCGGGCTGAGCGGGATCGCTGGCGATCTCGGTCGAGAAACGGGCGCGGTCGAGCTTCAAGGGCTTGAGCTCGGCATTGACGGCATGGTCGAGCGTCTCGGCCGCGCTCTTGCGGCGGTCGGAGAGCGCCGTCGCGGCGGCACGGTAGCGCTCAGCCGCCTCGCGCGCCGAGGCTTCGAGCACGGCGAGCTGCTTCTCGCCCGCATCGATGAGGCCGAGATCCTCGCCATAGCGGATCGCCAGCGCCGCCAGGTCGTCGACCGGCACGTTGTACTTGCGCGAGGCGGCGCGCAGCGCGAATAGCCGCTCCTCGATGCGCTCGAGCTCCTTGGGATCGTGATCGGCGACGCGTAAGGCCGCATCGAGATGCGCGCGCGCCTCCTCGATCGACGACAAGGCGGCGTCGAGCGCCTTGAGCGCGGGCTCGACCAATGTGGGCACCTGGGCGCCGCGCCGCTCGAGCCGGCGGGCGGCCGCCGCCAAAGCGGGAACCGGCGAGTGCTCGCCGGCCACCGCCTCGTGCGCATCGCGCAGGTCGCCGGCGACCTTCTCGGCCTGCATCATGGCGGCGCGCCGCTCCGCCAGCGCAGTCTCCTCGGCGTGCTGCGGGGCGAGCTGCGCGAGCTCGGCCACCGCGTGCCGCAGCCACTCGGCCTCCCGCCGCGCGCGCTCGACCTCGGCGCGATGCGCCACCAGCGCGGACTCGCGCTGGCGCAGCTCGCTCCACAGGAGCTCTACCGCATTTCCTTCCTGCTCGAGCCCCCCGAATGCATCGAGCAGCGCCCGATGGGTCGCGGCATCGACCAGAGCGCGATCGTCGTGTTGTCCATGGATCTCGACCAGCGCCGCGCCGAGGACCTTCAGGGTCTGCACGCTGACCGGCTGGTCGTTGACGAAGGCGCGCGTGCGCCCGTCGGCGAACTGCACGCGGCGCAGGATCACCTCGTCCTCGGCCGCGATGTCGTTCTCCGCCAGCAGGTCCCGTACCGGATGGGCGCCAGGCAGGTCGAAAGCGGCCGTCACCTGCCCCTTCTCGGCGCCCCCCCGCACCAGCGCGACGTCGCCGCGCGCGCCGAGCGCCAGCGCAAAGGCATCGAGCAGGATGGATTTGCCCGCCCCGGTCTCGCCGGTCAGCACCGAAAGCCCGGACGTGACGTCGAGATCGAGGCGGTCGATCAGAACGATGTCGCGGATCGAGAGGCGGGTGAGCATGACAGGTATCAGTGATCAGGTATCAGCAATCAGAAGAGCGTAGCCCCGGGCCTTCTGATTACGGATTACTGATACCTGATTCCTGGGACTACATGATCTTGAACGCTCGACTGATCCAGGAGTTCTTGTTCTCGCTCGGCTCCAGGCCGCGCGCTTTCACAAGATTGTAAGCGTCCTGGTACCACGGACTGTCCGGGAAATTGTGGCCGAGCACGGCGGCGGAAGTCTGCGCCTCTTCGACAATGCCGAGCGTCATATAGGCCTCGGTGAGACGCATCAGCGCTTCCTCGACATGACGCGTGGTCTGATAGCGGGTCACCACCACTTTGAAGCGGTTGATGGCGCCGGTGTAATCCTTCTTTTGCATATACCAGCGCCCGATATCGACCTCCTTGCCGGCGAGCTGATCGCGCGCAATCTCGATCTTCTTCTTGGCGGAAGCCGCATATTCGGTATTGGGAAACTTGCGAACGACTTCCTGGAGCTCGGAAACCGCCTTTTCGGTCTTGTCCTGGTCGCGCGAAATGTCGGGTATGCGATCGAAATAGGAAGAGCCGATGAGAAACTGCGCATAGGCCGCGTCCGCGCTTCCCGGGTGCAGCGTGACGTAGCGCCTCGCGGCGCTGATCGATTCGTCGTAGTCGCCGCTCTCGTAATAGGCATAGGCCGTCATGATCAGCGACTTGCGCGCCCAATCGGAATAGGGGTGCTGGCGATCGACCTCCTCGAACTTCTTCGCGGCCGATTTGTACTCCTTCCTGTCGTTGAGGAGATAGAGCCCCTCGTTATAGAGCTGGTCGGCGGGCTCCTCGAGGACCACCTCGTCGTTCGAGCCGAACATCCCGCCGAGTGAGCTGCAGGCCCCGAGCGGCGCCAGCATGACGGCAAGCGCGAGCGCGCGCGCCACGGCAGCGGCGCAGCGATCAGGCCCGTCCGGCTTACGCGGTATCGGCGACATCGATATCGGCGACATTGATCAGATTGGCCCCATCCCGAACCAAGTCAGCCCACGGACGGCTTGGGCGGCTGCCCCGGCGTCCATGGTCTAACCGATAACCCCTGAATGGCGAAGGAAATAGGCGGACAATCCGCCCCAAATGTGGCGGCAAGGCCCCGCTCACATGGGTGTCAGGAGACGTCCGGCGCGAACGCCGGCGCCGCCAGGGCGCCCGGCAGGTCGGCATGGCTGCGCGGCGGCAGGACCGCCTCGCTCTCGGTCAGCGCCCAGGCGCTGGTATCCGCCATCAGGGCCGAGAGTGCCGCATAGTTGAGCTTGTGGCCGCCATGCACCGTCCGATAGACGCCGAGCAAGGGGGCGCCGGCGAGCGCGAGATCGCCGATGGCGTCAAGCATCTTGTGGCGCACGAACTCGTCCCGGAAACGCAGACCCTCAGGATTGAGCACGCGATTTTCGGCGACCACCAGCGTGTTCTCCAGCGAAGCGCCGAGCGCATATCCGGCGCTCCACAGCTTCGCGACATCGCGCATGAAGCCGAAGGTCCGGGCGCGCGCGATCTCGCGGCGAAACGTGTCGGGTCGCACATCGAGGGCGAGCGCCTGCTGCCCGATGGCCGGATGATCGAAGGCGATCTCGGCCTCGACGCGGAAGCCCCGCGCATAGGGCCGAAACTCCGCATAGGCCTCGCCGAGCCGGACGCGGACGGGCTTGAGCACACGGATAAAGCGGCGCGGCGAGGCGAGGCTTTCGAGGCCGACCTGGTCGATCGCCGCCACGAAGGGGCCCGCGCTGCCGTCCATGATCGGGGCTTCGGGGCTGTCGACCTCGACCACCGCATTGTCAACGCCGAGCCCGCGCAGCGCCGCCAGAACGTGCTCGGCGGTCGACACCAGCGGGCCCGAAGCGTCCCCGAGGACGGTTGCGAATTCCGTCGCCGTAACGGCGCCGATCTCGGCCCGGACCACGCGGTCGCGCCCGCCGCCAAAGCCCGCACTGATGAATCTCAATCCGGTATTGGATTCGGCCGGGTACAGGGTCAGATTGACCGGCAGCCCCGAATGAACCCCGATGCCGCTGAGCACGGCTTGGTCGCGAAGCGTGGTTTGCCTGCCGACCTTCATAACCCCAATCCCACCAACTCGTTGGCAGCCGGAATCCTTTGAGGACCCATCGCCCACGAGATCCCTGGGGTCGTTGTTCTGCCGCTTTTGATTGGACCCGATACCATCGCGAACTTGCACGCCGCGAACTGATATCGACCCGAGACCCCCGCCAAACCCCTTTTGACAAGACAAAGCTTAACGAGGGCAGCCCGCAGTTCCAACTCACGCTTTCTTACCGAGTGTTACCATGATGCGGCCGCATTGGCGCCGCTGCACTGTCGCAAATCGGGACTGGCCATCAAGGGCGGTCCCGTTGCGGCTCGTCGAAAGGCGCCCCGCGGCCGCTCCCGGGCTTTCGATCCCTTGAAATTATCGTTTAAATTCAAATTGTTAATCGGATGCGTGCCTGCCCTCAAGGCTGCCCAAAAGCGACCCCATGGTGATCGCTTGGCGCCATTGCTTTCAGGTCAATTCGCCTGCCGGCGAAGGAAAGCCGGAATGTCCAGATGATCCTCCTCGGGCGAATTGTGCACAGGACCTTGCCGCCCGTGCGGATCGAGGGCCTGGTGACTCGGCCGCCGGGCATAGTCCGACACCGGATCCGGCCCGCGGACTTCCGGCGCCCGCGGGGCCGGACGCGGCGGAGCGCGGTCCGCCGGCCGTGCAACCGGACGCGCCGGCGGCCGGCTGATCGGCATTTCCGGCTCCTCGGCGGCCTCTTCGCGGCGGCCGAGGCCGACGGTGGCAAGCCGCTGCAGCAGGCCCATCCGCCGCTTTTCGGGATGCTCGGGAGCAGGCGCTTCGCCCATCTGGACACGCATCTCGTTCTGCGCCGGCACCGGGAATTCATCGATTCGCGGCATGCGCGGGCGACTGCCGGGCCGTTCCGGAGGCGGCGGGATGAAGGCGCGCGGCAAGACTGATTCGGGCGCCGGCGGCTCGTTTCCGGGGGGCTCCGGGAACAATGTCGGCTTCGTCTGCATCGGGCGAATCGTGACGTCCTCGATCGAGCTCGCAGGCAGCACGGCTGCCGCCACCGCGGCGCGGGCCGCCGATTCGACCCCTTCGGACAGCGGCGCGGACGCCGACGGGCGCGAGGTTTCGGCCCGCTCTATCCGTTCGGTGAGGCGCTGATTGTCGGTCCGCAGCTTGTGGGCGATCTCCGCCAGACGGTTCTCGGGCGCCGCGGCCGGGCGTCCTGCCGCGGCGGCGGCCTGGTCGATGCCGGTCGCCACCACCGCCACGCGAATGATGCCTTCCAGACTCTCGTCGAAGGTCGCGCCCACGATGATATTGGCGTCCTGATCGACCTCCTCGCGGATGCGGGTGGCCGCCTCGTCGACTTCGTAGAGCGTGAGATCGCGGCCGCCGGTGATCGAGATCAGGAGGCCCTTGGCGCCCTTCATCGAGGAATCGTCGATCAACGGATTGGAGATCGCGGCTTCGGCGGCGCTGAGCGCGCGTTTTTCACCGGAGGCCTCGCCGGTCCCCATCATGGCCTTGCCCATCTCGCGCATGACCGCACGCACGTCGGCGAAATCGAGGTTGATGAGGCCTTCCTTGACCATCAGATCGGTGATGCAGGCGACGCCGGAATAGAGCACCTGGTCGGCCATCGCGAAGGCGTCGGCGAAGGTCGTCTTCTCGTTCGCCACGCGGAACAGGTTCTGGTTCGGGATGATGATCAGCGTGTCGACGCTCTTCTGCAGCTCGACGATGCCGCCCTCTGCGACCCTCGCCCGGCGCTGGCCTTCGAAGTGGAACGGCTTGGTGACGACGCCGACGGTGAGGATGCCGAGCTCCTTGGCGCAGCGCGCCACCACGGGCGCGGCGCCCGTGCCGGTGCCACCGCCCATGCCGGCGGTGACGAACACCATGTGGGCGCCCGAGAGATGATCGCGGATCTCGTCGATCACCTCCTCGGCGGCGGCGCGCCCGACCTCGGGCTGGGAGCCGGCGCCGAGCCCTTCGGTCACCTGCACGCCCATCTGGATGATGCGCTCGGCCTTCGACATGGTGAGCGCCTGCACGTCGGTGTTGGCCACCACAAATTCCACGCCCTGCAAGCCAGCCGTGATCATGTTGTTGACGGC
>DATDGG010000151.1:0-16358 GCA_036522235.1 Xanthobacteraceae bacterium | reverse complement strand
CCGCGATCGCATCTTTCGTAGGGGCGGCCCTCTCTCGGCGCCCCTCATGGGCCAGCGGGCGCCCGCAAGGGGCGTCGGCGAGGACTCAAAGCCGCCGCGTAACCGATCGCTTCCAGCGCGTCGCGGATCGGCAGACAGGCGAACCCCTCCGCCGCAACCGCCGCGACAGTCGCGCGTAGCAGCGCCGGAGAGCAGCCGATCCAGCTCGGCGGATCCGCGACATCGTGGGTATAGAAGATGAGCCAGCCGTTGCGCGCGCGGGTCTCCCGCAGCACGCGCTGCAGCTTGTCCGCCGTCAGGGTCCGGTCGTAGAGCTCGATGACCTTGAGCAGCGCGAGATCGGCGGTGCCGGCATTGATGCCTTCATAGATGCCGCGGCAGGTGTCGAAGCGCTGCTGCAGCTGCAGCTTGCGCGCCAGCGAGGTGCGGCCGAACGGGTAGCAGAAATTCGTGATCGCGATATCGCCGCACAGCGCCTGCAAGGCCGCGGCATTCTGCCGGCATTCTTCCTCCATGGCCCCGGCATCGAGCCGGTCGACGCCGACATGGGAGAACGTATGACAGCCGATCTCGTGGCCACGCTCGTTGAGCGCGCGGACCTGCGCGGGCTCGATCACGCGCCAGTAGGTATCGGGGCTGCCGCAGGTGCCGGCTGCGACATAGAAGGTGCCGCGGACGCCGCGCTCGTCCAGGATGGCGGCGCCGTTGCGATAGGCTGAATCCGGGACATCGTCGAAGGTGAAGCTCACCAGCGGCGTGCGATTGCGCATCACGAAGCGCTTCGAGCAGTGATGGCGCGCAGCTTTTCTCGAAATGCCCGTCAACAGGTTCTGCAACATGGCGGCCTCAAGGCGTGCTGGCGACGACCGCGCCCTGGTGCGCGCTGGGCGGCTTCGCATGCAGGTCGGCCACGATCTCGAGGAAGTTCCCGGCCGCGGCTTCGGCCGTATAGTTGAGGCCGCGCCCCATCAGGAAGGCGCGATCCACGCCCGCCTCCATCGCGGCCGCGATGGCGCGCGCCATGGCGGCGGCGTCGCCGATCGGCGTGAGCGTGCCGTAGCGGCCATCCTGCAGGATTTCCCGCGGACCATACGGACAATCGGTCGACACCACGGGCGTGCCGCAGGCAAGCGCCTCGATGATCGCGTTGCAAAGACCTTCGTAGACCGAGGAGCAGACCGCGACGCGCGCCCGCATCATCCAGGCAAACGGATCGGCGACCTGGCCCGTGAAGCTGACCCGCGGGCCAAGCCCGCAGCTATTCGCCAACGCTGCGAGCGCGTCGCGTTCCGGTCCCTCGCCCACGATGGCGAGACGCCACGCGCGATGCGGCGGCAGGAGCGTCATGGCCTGCAGCAGCGTTCGATGATCCTTCTCGGGTGACAGGCGCCCGACGCAGACGATGAGATCCGCCTCGCGGCCGGCCTCGCCGTCCCAGCCGGCGAGCCGGCGGGCGGGACCACCGCATTGGCGCGCATGACCGAGATGATCCGCTCCGGCACGGAAAAATTCTGAATAAGATCGCGCCGCGCGCCGCCGGTGAGGGTGATGATGCGATCGGCATGACGGTAGAGGTAGCGCAGGACCCGGTAGGCGGCGCGATTTTGCGGGTGCGGATCGTGCCTCTGCGCGAGCGAGGGACTGCCGACCTCCCGCAGCACGAGCCTAGGGCGATCGCGGCGCGGCAGCGAGCGCACCGCGATGAAGCTGCAGAGATTCAGGGCTGCCTCCGAGCTGACCACGCAGCCGGGCGCCAAGGCGCGCAACGCCTTTCGCAGGCCCGGTATGGCGTAGCGCAGGCGTTGCCCCGCAACCTCGATCACCTCAATGCCCGGATCGAGCAGGCAACGAAGCCGCCCTTCGTTGCGCAACACCAGAATCGTGAGCCGGACGCCCTTGGCGAAGAGGGCATTGCATAGCAGCACCATATCGCGCTGCGCGCCGCCGCCTTCGAAGGCGCGCATCACCACCGCGAGGTTGCCGCCAGAGTCTTCGGATCCCACATGCACGGCCAAGACAACTTTTTCCGTCACCAGAACGCTATCGTTGGAACATGAGAGGTCTCATGAATCTCCGCGCGGGATCAAGCACGGACGGAAGACTTAACGGAAACGTTGTTAACCTGACGCAGCGCCGTTAACCGAAACGGGCCTTCAGTCCGACGAGCAAGTCACGTTGGCGATCGTGCAGTTGCAATCCGCCGGACCATCGCTGACGATTATCCTTCGCCGCTTGTAGCCGGCGCATTCGCGTTGCGCCCATCGGGCAACCGTGTCCTCGCCTTGATTGCGCACAAATGCCGCATCGGCCGGGCATTTGTCCCCCGCAGAAGCGACACAGAGCCGATAGGCGATGACCTCGGACTTTTCCTCAGGCGTGCCCCAATGGTCGAGGACCGCCCACGCGGCACCGGCCGCCGCCACGATGCCGGCGCCGACCAGCAACCTGAACCGCAGGCTTCGTGGCGCTCTTGCCCGGGACGTGGGTCTCGTTTCATTCACGGCGCGTCTCCTCGCAGCGTCGCCGGAAATCCTAGCAGCGCCGGCGGCGGCGGCAAACCACTTCGATGATCCTGACGCGATGGAATCCGCAGCGCGGAATTTCATGCGGTCTACCGAATTGTAATTGCGGCTCGATGCGCGTAACATGCGTACTTGTCTTCATAGCAGGCGCCATTCGGCGCGCCGATCGGGCCATGCCGTGGTCTCTGCCCCACCGAAGGGGCGATGGAGGGGACGCATGTGACAGAACCAAATTCTCCGGGTGAAAATCGCCTCCTGAGACGCCTCGATCCCGACGACCTTTTTCGGCTCCAACCCAATTTGAAGAAAATCGCGATGGAACGCGGGACTGTCGTCCACCCCGCCGGCATGGCAATCGCGCATGTCTACTTTCCGGTGAGCGGGATGATTTCCATCGTCGCGTTGATGAAATCGGGAGAAGCAATCGAAACAGCCATCGTCGGCCGCGAGGGCGTGGTCGGCGCATCAGCCGGAACCAACGGCTCAAAGGCCGCCGGTCAAGCGGTGGTCCAGATCTCCGGGTCGGCATGGCAAATCCCAAGCGTGAAATTCTCCGACCTGTACAAGGAGAGTGCATCCTTCCGGACGCTCATCAACAACTATCAAACCGTCATTCTTCTTCAGGCGCAGCAGTCCGCCGCCTGCCACGCGCTCCACACCGTGGAAGCCCGGCTGTGCCGTTGGCTCCTGCAGTCGCAGGATACGACGGGGACCGACATGATTCCACTGACGCAGGAATTCCTCTCGCACATGCTCGGGGTAAGGCGAACCACCGTGTCGCTGTGCGCACATACCCTGCAACAGGCGGGCCTGATAAGCTACTCGCGCGGCGCGATCAAAATTCTCGATCGGCCCGGTCTGCTGGATTCCGCCTGCGAGTGCTACGAAGTCGTTCGCGAACATATTGATAACGCAGTGCCGCCGATACTGTGACCGGTTCTACGGCCGGCCGCGCCTGCGGCGGCGCGGTGCTCACTTCGGGAAGTACTTCGTGTCAGGCGGCGACTGTCCCTTGGTTGTGGGCATCAAATAGCCCTCGTCGCTCACCAGATAGTATTCCTTGCCGATGGTGACGTAGGCGGTGCCTTCCAGGCATGTTATCCGGCTCCAGTTGGGATACTTCTGCGTGCCGTGCCGGTAGGTCTTGTCGACCGTCCAAGGCCGTGTCAACGCGTGATCGAACACGGTGATCACGTCGTGAAGAATGTTGGGATTGCCCTTGTCGATGAAAATTCTTTCCTTGAAGGTCGATTCGTTGTCGAAGTGCAACGGAAGCCCCGTCGCGTCGTAGCTGCGAGGCCCTTTGAACGGGCCGCGGGTCTCGACTTCGAGCACATTGTAGACGCCACTGCCGTCCTCATCGATCCATTTGCCGATCGAGAAGCCTTGATAGGTCGGTTCCAGCTCCTTCGGCCAAGGCCGCCCATCGGTGAAAATCCGACGAACGTCGGTGCCGGCGAGGATATAGGTCGTTTCCGGCGTTAGGATATATTCGTGCGTTCCTGCTGACATCATGGTCGGCATGCCGGCCGGAAAGCACGAGGCATGATACAGGAAGAGGCCCTGACGGCCCTGGGCCACCTCGGCCAAGTTCTTCTCGTAGATCTTTTTGTACTCCTCCGTCAGCGGCGCTTCCTGGGCTACGCCAAACGGCTTGTTCGGATCGAACCGCAATTGCTGGCCCGGCAGGCGTGGGACGATCGTGGTCCACTCGCCCTTCCAGTTGGGAAATTTCTTGTCTTGGGCCTGGTCTTGGGCCTCCGCGCCGCCGACCGTCACCATCAGCACGGCGGCCAAGGCGAGCACCGCAAACGTGGTTCGATAGACCATGATCATTCTCCCCGCGTTGTCGCATCACTTGCCTGACCGCAATGCGCGCGACGTTCAGATTGCCCGATACAGGATATAGCGCAGGCCGCACAAACGGAATGGCTCTGAGATGCAGTCTTCAGGCATTCCCCGCCATTGCGGCAGCCGGCTTTTCCCCGCCGCGCAGCTTGGCGGCGAGCACCAGGGGCGGGCAGCGCTTGTCGTCATAATATTCGACCTGGCAATCGAGGCACTGAAAGCACTCCGCCGTGACGATCCTGCCGGTCTTCGCGATCGCCCCCACCGGGCACGACTGCTCGCACAAATGGCAGGGACTGCCACATTCCGGACGGCGCTTGAGCAGATTGATGAGGTGCAGCCGATCAAGGGTCGCCAGCACGCCGCCCAGCGGGCACAGAAAGCGGCAGAAGGCCCGCTCGGAGAACAGCCCGACTGCGAGCAAAGCGCCGGCATAGAGCACGTAAGGCCAGGCGCGTGCGAATTTTGAGGTGATCGCCGTCTTGAACGGCTCGATCTCGATAGAGGCCCCCGATGGGTCGACCGCCGTGATCACCAACCCCAGCACAGCTGCGGCGGCGATATATTTGCCCATCCGCAAGCGTCCCTCGAGCGCCGCCGACGGGTTCCATTGCGGCATGCCCAGCGCACGGGACGCTTGGCCGAGCAGTTCCTGCAGCGCCCCGAATGGGCACAGCCAGCCGCAGAACACGCCGCGGCCGATCAGCACCAACGAGACCAGTGTGTAGCCGGCGATGATGACCATCAGCGGCTCGGCGAGATAGAAACCGATGTCTGCGCCACTGAACGGCCCCTTTACATAGTTGATGATATTGACCATCGACAGTTGCACGCCGGCGATCCAGCCAAGCCAGACCAGAACGACCGCCAAGAATCCGTTGCGCACCAGCCGGTGGGCGCGGCGCGAGCGCGCGAGCGTCGATTGGAATACGAAGATCAGGGTGAGGACCGACAGGAGCACGCTCAGGGCAGCAACATTGACGCGGCTGTCGTGCCAAGCCTCGACCCAAGCGGGGACCAGCGGCTCGGACTCCGGGGGCATCCGAATATCGCCGTCCTTGGCGTCCGCGCCCCCCGTTCGATCGGCGACGATAGGTGGGGCGCGACGCCCGCCGAGCGCATCAAGGGCGGTGAGGACGCGCGCGTCCGGGACTTCGTAGTCGAGCCCGAACGCGACCGTGACCGGCGTGGCGCCCGCGCCATTGACCAAAAGCTCCAGCCGCCATGGCCTTAAAGGGTCGAAGCCCGCGTTGGCGGGCAGCGCGAACAGGCCGGCGTTCTCCACCCCGCGGACGCCCTCGGCGGTCAGACTGGTCCAGCGATAGTCGCCTTGCACGAAACCAAAGGTCTGCCCGTCCTGGACCACCCGCAGGCGGTCGAAGCGGCGGCCCTCGGAATCCAGAAAGAATTTCTTGCCGAGAAAATCGTAAGGACCGCCGGCGGCGACGAAGATCGCATGGGCGCCGCTCGGCAGCTGGCGCCTGTAGTCCTCGAAATTTAAGAGGCCGACCAGATTGCCGCCGATGACGGGCAGCGTGAACAGCGCCGTCGAAAATTCGATATAGAGATCGTCGGGCCCGCCGAGCGGCACGTCGAGCTTGGCAGCGGACGCGCCCGCGTTGGCGAGCGCCGCCGCAACCTCACCCGAGGTCACCCGCCGGCGCACTACGGCACCCTTGGCGAGGAGTGCGTCCCAGGACGCCAGATTGAAACTCTCGACATCTTGGGTCGGAACCGTCGCGATGCTCCGCGCGGCGCGCGCGCGCAGCACGATCCGCGCGGTGATGAGGACGGCGGCGCGCATGGCGCGCGCGCTCACGGTCGCGCCGGCGACGAAGTTCGGCGGCAGCGCGTTGGCGTCTGCGCCGAGCGGCCTGCCGGCTTCGCGCGCCAGAAACGTATCGAGCAGGCGCTTGCGCCTGGCATCGTCAAAGATATGGGGCTCGTTGTGGAACACGACCTTCGCCCCGGTGATGCGGCCGCCGACATCGACGCCGGCGATGACGTCGAACGGTGTCGTCGAATAGCCGCGTGGGGCGATGATATCGAGGGTCGAAAACAGATAGGCGACAACCTTGTCCCCCTCGTAAACCGCGATCGCGGGCGGCGAGCCTTCCTCCGGCCCGAGCCGCTCGGCGCCGCCGGGATAGACCGTCGCCATGACCTCGGGCGTGAGCCGTTCGGCGAGCTTGCCCTTTTCGGCGATGGCGGGCGAGGCGAAGACGAGCATCATCAAGGCGACGCCGACGCTGCCCATCCTTTCAGTGAGAATTGGAAATGCGTTCAACATTCAGGCGCGGCCGATGGTCGCCGAAGTTCCGTCCGGCCGCGTGACGATCGCACGCGTTCCTGGACATGCCTCCAAGAGGACACGCGCGCGCTCCTCGCCGAGGACGCAGGTTGCGACCGCAAGCGCGGTTGCCGCAGTGGCGCGGGGAGCAATCACGGCTGCATCCGCGAGCCTGTTGGGGCTTGCTCCGGTCTGCGGATCAAAAATGTGATTGAAACGCCCGGTCGGCTCGAAAGTCGTGCCGTAGCCTCCGGAAACCGCGAGCGCCATGTCTTCAAGCTCGATGACCCGGTCGACCTCGCTCGCCCCCAGCGCGTTGCGGATACCGATCCGCCACGGATGGCCGTCCGGATGGCGGCCCAAGGTCCGGTATTCGCCGAGATCGACCACCGCCTGCTCGAAGCCTTCGTTGCGCAGCATGTTGGCGATGGCGTCGGCGATAAAGCCTTGGGCCACGCTGTTGAGGGTTATGCCCATGCCCTCGCGCGCGAACGCGACACGCGAAGCGCCCGTATCGATGCGGCGGAAATCGACCAGCTCGCGCGCAACGTCCTGGGCGCGGGCGAGGATGTCCGGGACGATGTGCGCGCGCGACCAGAAATGCGCCTCGTAGAGGCGCCAAAGCGGTTGCACCGATATGTCGAAGGCGCCGCCGCTCATGACGCCAAAGCGCTGGCTTTCCTCGATGAGCGCGCGCAATTCGGGCGCGGGCCTCCGCAATTCCCCCGCAGCGTTGAGGCGCGAGATTTCGCTCTCGCCCTCGTACAGGCTGAATATGCGCTCAAAGCGCGCGATCTCGGCCCGCACCTTCACGATCGTGCGGCGGGCGAGCGCCGCATCGGTGTGGTAGAGCGTCAGCTCCGAAAGCCCATCGAGCACCTGGCCCTCCCAGTGGAACATCTGGGGTGCCGGCGCGGTGGCGCGGACCGCCGCGATCATCAGCGGCAGTCCGGCGGCGGCCGCAGCGATGCGGATGGCGCGGCGGCGGGTCAAACCGCGGGCGCCGGCCCAGCTCGAGCCGCCTCCCATGGCCGGTGCCTCACCCATTCCAGGCCTCCTTAGGTCGTGGTGCGCATCAGTTCCAGCACCGCGTCGGCCACCGCCATGGGGGCTTCCTGCGGCACGTCGTGACCGATGACGGGGATCAGCACCCGCCGATACGGACCGGTGAAGAAGCGCGCCTGCGCGTCCCTTGCGGTCGCCGTGGCAACGCCGTCGCCCTCGCCTTGGAGCACGATGCTCGGCACCGTGATCGGCGGGCGTGCCGCCAACAGCTGCTCGAACGGCTCGAGCGCCGGGTCGCCGGGCGCATAACCGAAGCGGTGGCGATAGGATTGGATGACCACATCGACGAAATCCGGATTATCGAAGGACTGCGCGCTGCGCTCGAAGGTGGCGTCGTCGAACCGCCAGTTCGGCGACCAGAGCTGCCATAGCAGCTTGCAGAGTTCCCGCCGGTTCGCCCGCAATCCGGCGCGGCCGCGTTCGGTGTGGAAATAATACTGGTACCAGAGGCGATGCTCCTGCGCGGGCGGCCCCGGCACCACCGATCCGGCAATGTCCTGGATGTTGTAGCCATTGGCCGAGACCAGGCCGCGCACGCGCGCCGGCCACAGCGCCGCGACCACGCAGGCGGCGCGCCCACCCCAGTCAAAGCCGGCAAGCACGGCGCGTGGCAGGCCGAGCGCATCCATCAGCTCGAGGAGGTCGCGGCCCAGCGCCGCCTGCTGGCCGGACCGCGGCGTCTCAGCCGAGCGAAAACGGGTCGAGCCGAAACCGCGCAGATAGGGCACGATGGTGCGGCAGCCGGCCGCCACCAGCGGCGGCAGCACGTCGTCGTAGCAGCGTGGATCGTACGGGAAGCCGTGCATCAACAGGACCGGAAAGCCGGCCTCCGGCCCGCTGTCCTCGTAGGCGATGTCGAGCGTGGATGTCTGTGCGCGCTTGAGCACGGCCTTGCCTTGCTGGGAGAATACCCTCTCCGGCACCATCGCGGCGGCGGAGATGAGGCCGAGCATGCGACGCCGGTCGATCATAGCCGCCTCCCTTCGCCATCGGGTGATTATCTGCCCGCTCTCCCCCGCGTGACAAGCCGTCGCTGGCGCCGTCGGGCAATCGGCGACCATCCTGGTCAGCCAAGAATTTAGCGGCGGCCGATGCGCCGTCGCACCCGACCTGCCGCTGCGGAGCCGTCGAGATCGCCGTCGAACGGCGATCTCGCCTTTGGCCCTGCGCCATTGCGTGGCGCTCAGGCCGCGACTGCAAGCGGCCCCTGTAAGAGCCCAAGCGCCTTGATGCAAAGCTCTATGTCGGTGGCCGCGTCCCGGGGCGTACGATTGTCGAGAGACGGATGCGGTCGCGCCAGCCATTGGTTTGCCAGATCCGCATTCCTGAACCGGTCCACAGCGGCAGCCCTGAGCATTGCGATGCGCGCTTTCCGGGCTTCCGCCATCGGGTCGTAGCGACGGGATGCGGCAGCTTGTGGCAGATACCAGGCGAGCGAAGCTCCCACCACAGCGGCAAACAGCGTCACCAGAACGATGAAATCGACGTTGCCCGCCACGGCGCCGCCGAGCGCCAGCCAAACCGGCGTTGCCACCAGTCCGCACAGCGCCGTCACCAGAGCCTGCGAGCCGATCTCCCATAGTCGCGAGGGACGCTGCGCCAATTCCACATTGTCCAGATGGTAGCTAAAGAACGCCCCCGTGGCTGCCGGAAGCAGTGCAAAGGGAGCCGTGCCTTTCGCGAGGCCGACCGTTGGTGGCTGAAGAATCAGGCCCCACAGATACAGGACGATGTACCCGGTCAGCGCGCAGCAGAATGCCACTCGAATATAGTTCGCCGCAATCGATCGACGTTCTTGTCCCACAACCCCAAACCACCGTCCTTTACGCAAGAGCCTCGCGCGCGTCCAATCTGCAGTCAGGATGGCACAGCCGTGTATCAGCAGAGCCGAAAACGACCAAATAAACGGCTCGACCATATCTTTGGGGAAGTTACCCGAGGGCTGCCAGATCCCGATGTCTCCGACGGCCACTGCGACGAACGTAAGCATCAGTAAAGATCCGGTCATGACGGCGAGGCCGACGATGATCAGATCCTGATTGCCGGGCGGTGGCGTCGAAGGTCCCAGGGCAAATCCGAACGACCGGAACACCGTGTTGATATCTGCGGTGGGACTTGCCTTGAGGCGAACCGCACAGCCCAGGAGAATATAGAGCTTTCGCAATAAGCTGGTGATGGCTTTGCGCAGCTCATTGTTGTCGTAGAACGGATTTCGTGCCTTCTCCTGGCGATATTGTGCCATGTCGGCTTCCAGGGCTTGGCGCTTGGCCGCAATATTGTCGAGATCGCTGGCGTAACGGTCCAGTATTTCGCCATCGAGAGCCTCGATATCGCCGGCGTTGCGACGCCATCCCAACTCATGGGAGAGGCAGGTGAGACGAGCCCATCCGTGCTCGATAGACCCGCGCGGCGCTTCGAAGTCAGTCGGCTCGATCCCCCGCATGGACGCAGATGCCAGCACAGCCGGCTGTGCGTATGAGGAAAACTCGAAATTGGAAGCCCGAAGCGTGTCGCCGATAGCGCGCGCAGCCGCAGGAATGTACGCGCGCTCGTGCCAGAAGACGCGGATGCGCCATTCAATGTCCTGAAGCCACGGAAGATTGGATAGAACTCCTACCAGAAGCAGCGCAAATCCGAGCGGCGCAACGGGCTTGAACGGCGCCAAAGCCGGCGAAATGTCGAGGAGACGGGGTCCGATCGCGGACATGAGGCAGAGAATGCCGACCATCGAGGCGATGTAGAAGATCAACGCGCGAGAATATTGCTCGCGCGTTGCGAGATACCTCGGCAGTAATTGCGCGATGAAATCGTCGTCCACCCTTTCGACGGTGGGTTCCCCGAATTTCCTCATTGAAAGGAAGGCGACGACCACGATTCCCAGCGCGACACAAACAAGGGTTGGCGCATCGAGCGTCAGCGAAAGTCCGAAAATGGCGTCTGAATTCATGACTGTTCCTCCCGAAGGGACAAGAAGAGTCTGTCAATTTCGACATTTGCCATTTGGGCAGGGATTGTACTGGGCGAGTACGATTGGCGCGGGTTCCCCGCGGGCACTCGCAATTCCCGCCACGTCGGCGTCTCCTGATTTGCCGGTTGTCAAGCTCAGGCTTCCGACCGCAACGGCCACGATGACCATGACGGGCGCCGCTATGATGTCGATCGAAAATCGATGTTTCATGTCCGCCTCCACTCTGATGGTTGAGCGAAGCTCACGGTGGGGCGAGGCGGCACATGACGCGATCGCCCTCGGTTGCATCTTCGATCTGTTTGACCGCGAGGTGTGTGAGGTGGCTCACATTCGGCGCAGATTTTTCATGGCGCGGCGGAGGGTGGACGGAACCACGGCGTCTGCGCTTACGGGCTTTCGATCGTGCCAAGACGCGTTGATGACGACCAACGGCTCTCCGCGTCCCCGGGCTGGATGTGGCAATAATGCAGATGCACGTTCGGGCCGCCCTTTGGCCGGCACCCGGCACCACACGCATGGCAGCATGGTAAGCTTGCGGGACCGCTGGTCCATTCCTTCGATGCGGGCAAGCAACCCGGATGTCGTCGCTGCATTCGTCAAGTCTGGATCGTCGATGCTTCTGATGCGACGCTGGCGGACCTTGTCGCGATTGCGCCGGCTAATCGATCACGTAGCCGACCCCTACATTGCGGGTCCAGAAGTCGTAGCCCAGCCAGGCGTAGCCGCCTTCGCCGAACTTGCGGCCCCACGAGTTCTGGATGCGGAACGCCTTGCGGGCGTCGTCGTAGCCGATGGCGATCATGCTGTGGCCGCCGCCGCTCATCACCCCGGGAAAATCGAACACGCCGCTGCCCTTGAGGTCATGGAACTGCTCGTTGGTGCGCATGTCGAAAACCACCGGGACGCCACGCGCCAACTGGGCCTTCACGTCCTCGATCTTGCGCGCGTCCAATTTGCTCCAACTTTTGATGCGATACTTGGCCGCCTCCTGCAGCTCGGCGTCGGTCGCCAAGCGTCCGCACCAGCCGGCGTCATAGACGAATTTCTCGAACGGAAGCGCGCCGACGTCGCGCAGCATGTCGAGGGTCTCCGATGTGGCCGTGCCGAATCGGCACATAGAGTCGCGCGCCAGCTTGTTGTAGGTGAAGGAGGGGCTGAGCCGAAGCGAGGGACCGATCCCGGCACGCCGCAGCGCCTGCGATGCCGCCGCATAGGTGATCGCCCAGGAGGTGCACGACCCGCTCGATCCCTGGTCGGCCGGCGGCGGCAGTGTCGACGACAGGTCGATGGAGGCCGGCAGGCCGCCGCGAAAGCCCGGCGCTTCCGGAACGTTCTTCAGGTCGTCCAACGTCTCGATGATGGCGCCCTGCGCGCGCGCCGACGCGGACAGCGCGCCGACCGACAAGAGCAGCACCGAGGCAACAATCAATGCGCGCTTCATGGTCCGGGCTCCGTTCGTCGCGATGGCAGGATGACGGTGTCGTTGGCGGCATAGATAAAGCAGGGATAGGGTGAGTCCGGATCGGTGCATTTGGCCAGCGCCTTGGCTTCAGCTTCGGCCAGGGTCGCACCCGATTCGGCGGTGATCTTTGGTCCCGCGGGTCGGATGGCCATCGCTTTTGGGCCTCGCATCCTGGCATAGTCGCGCGCTACCTGCGGCAGCGTGTCGAATAGCGGCACCATCTCGGGCCGGTAAGGTCCCTGATAGGTCAAACGCGGCATGCTGGGTCGCGGCGCGCTTGATGGATCCTTGGCGACCAGCTTGTCGTCGACCACAAGGGTGGTGCAAGTCGTATTGAATCTAAGGCCACAGGCTTCGAGCGAGGCCCGTTCAGCGGCTTCACCTGACGAGTAGTTGTTGCCGCTCCAGATCGTGGGCAATTCGGGGAACAGAACTATTGCCTTGTGCGTCTTCCACCCGCCGAAATCGCCGGCTAGCTTGGCGGCGCTCGATATCATGGCATAGGACAGAACATCGGCCAGCGAATTGCCGAGCGGTCGCCGTTCATGCCAGCGCTTCGGCAGCACAACGCGATTCCCGACTGCGTAGAGATAGCAACCAGCGTTGCCGCATTTTGCCAGCGCCCCGCCCTCTGCTTCGGCCTGGCTTTTCGCCGCCGAAACGGCGAAGAACTTTCCGGCATTGTCGATGGCGGCGGCTTTTGGCGATGGCGCGCGCTCGTAGGCCACGACGTCGGACCGATTTCGATCCGAGCCCGCCAATCCCGGAATCATCGCCACATCGAATGAGCCCTCATAGTGCAGCTTGGACATGTCGCGCACCGGCAATTGGCTTGCCGCCGCCACGACGTTTCGATCAAAGGCGATCAAGCTGCAGGGGTCGACCACCAATACCTGGCATCGCTCGAGCGCCACGGCTTGTGCGGCCTCGGCGGTCGCTTCCCCGTACGCCGTTGTTATAGTGGAGGCTCCGGCGGCGGCATTCAGGCCGGCGGCGATGGCTCTGTGACCGGGCGCGGCCTGGAACGCGAGGTAGGCTTTGGCTGAAGCTTCGTGCGCTATCTTCTGCTGTGCGGCTTCTGCCATCGAGGTCGGCGGGCGCGATTTCGCCGCCAGCCGGTCGAGCAACGAATCGAGGACCGTGCCGTCGGCGGCGGTGACCGGCGTGGCGACCGGCGGGTTGAGATTTTGAGCTGAGGCTGGGGCCGGCGTCTTCGGCAGCCGCAGCCGCCTGGGAAAGACCACCTCGCTGCCGGACGCGTAGAGATAGCAGGGACCACCCTGTCCTTTGCGGGTCGGCTCGCCGTTGCAAAGGGAGAGCGCGTTCGCTTCCGCCTCGTTCTGGCCGGTCGCGCTGTAGGCGACATAGACCTGGCCCCAGGGATGAAAAGCGATGGCCTTGGGTCCGCTGGCGGAGGGATAGCCCTGGAGATCGGCGCGGCCGCGGACGGCCGCGGAGATCGCGGGAATTTGACGTGTATCGTAGCTGCCCTGGTAACGGACCCGCGGCATGTCGCGCGCCACCAGCGCCCCGTCGGCGCCGACGCGCACCGCCTGGTCCACCGCCAGAAGCGCGCAGGGCTCGCCGTAGTAGCTCTGGCAGCCTTCGAGCGTAGCCTCCTCGACGGCATCGGCCGCCGGCCAGCCCATAAGGCGGAAGTACCCGCTGTCCTTGCTGTGGACCGCAATCGCCTTGTGGATCGCGGCTTGCTCGAAATTCTTGACCGTGTTGTCGCGTGCCGTGGCTGCGAGCGCAGGAAGGGCGCGCTCGATCAGCGCCACAAAGGCGTCATGGAAGGTGGCGGCATCCGGCGGCTGGACAGGGACCGGCTTGGCGGTCTCCGGTTGCGCCACAACGGTGGCCGGCGTGATCGGCGTTCGCGATCGGCGCGACAGCACGGTATCATTGTTCGAAGCATACAGAACGCATGGGCTACCCTGACTGAGGCGCGCGGCATCCTCGTTGCAGAGTGCGAGCACCTGTTGCTCCGCATCACGCAAGCTCTGCGCGCCCGTGGCGATGAATAGCCGGCCAAAGGGACTATAGGCGGCCGCCTTCGGACTGGACGCCGCGACGTAACCCACGACATCGGGTCGCTGACGAACGCTCCGCTGGACGGAGGGGACGCGCTCGGGATTGAACGTTCCGACATAATGCACGCGCGGCATGGTGCGCGGCTGGCTGTCGCTCGTGAATGGCACGCTGTCGTCCAGCGCGACCAGCAGGCAGGGCGCGCCGGCAAGAACCTCGCAAGCCTCCAGACCGCTCTCTTCGGCCTCGGACGCGCTCTGCCGTTCGGCAACCCGAATGGCCTGGCCGCTCGACAGATAGCCGGTGATCGCCTTGTGGTCCTTGGCGGCTTGATAGGCGGCCGCAAAGTCCTCACGCACCTTCTGCGACGTGGAGTGTTGCACGATCGCCAGCGCCTCCAGCAGCTTCGGATTCGGCGGTACCGAAGGGGTGACCGGCACCGCCTTCAGCTCCGCCAGCCGGTTCCGCGCAAGCTCTGCGAACATTCCTCCCGGAAACTTGCCCAGATATGCGTTCAAGTCCGCGGGCTTGCTCCTGTCGACGGATTCCCAGAACAGCGCATCGAGGTCGATCTGCGGATTGGGGCCATTGATCGCGCGGACGGTCGTTTCGAGAGCCTTGTCGGTGCCGGCGGGATTGAAATAGTAGTCGCCCTTGAGACTCGACTGGTCCCAGGGAATCTGCCGGTCGTCGGTCGCCTCCTCCACGTCGGCACGCACCTTCGCCATCATCTGCGCCAGCTCGAGGCCGGGCGTCTCGATGTAATGCAAGAGCGCCGCGGTGAACGGACTGTGCGCGCCGTTGCCGTCCGCCGCGACCGTTCCGGGTGAGGTCGCAAAGGCGATATAGGTGCCGCTCACATTGGCATTGACGGCCGCGAGACCGCTCCGGGTAACCTGGCGCGCGCCTCCCAGGCGCTGCTTGAATGGGTCTTCGCGGCACGCATCAATGAACAGGAGCGAAACACGCGCCAATCCCTCGACCTGCTCGCGCACCGCGTCGAGGTCGAGCGCCTCGAAGCGGAGCACGCGGTCGTTTTGGATATCCGCGCTGATCGGCAAGACCCAATTGACGCCCTGCGACTGGATCGCATGACCCGCGTAATAGAACAGGGCGGCGTCTGCCCCGCGCGATTTCTCGCCCAGACGGCGTACCGCAGCTTCGAGGTCGGCACGGTTGGGGTTGAGAACGAGATCGACCTCGAAGCCGAGCCGCTTGAGCGCCGCCGCAATGTCGCGTGCGTCGTCGAGCGTGTGGGCGAGCGCAGTAGCGTGCAGATAACTTGCAGCCCCGACGACCAACGCCACGCGTCGCTCGGCTGCGTTGCAAGCGCCTGTCGTCCAGATGGCGGCGAGCCCAAGCACAAGCCCAAGCAGGAGCAGAAAACGCGCCACACCAGCAGCCGCCCGGGTGATCGCGTCAGCAGCCAAGGTCATCGCGCCGGCCGACATTCGCAACTCCGTCATTGGCAAATCGGTTCGATCGAGGACCCGACATGCAAGGGACGGGTCTCGCGATTTCGGCACCCATACACTCCGGCAAAGCGCCAGCTTCCGCAGGCCTACAACTATACCGTTGCGGAGACACTTCTCGCAATGACTGTCGCACCGCCGGCTGGTCGTCACGGTCGTTCTCCCGTATTGGCGAGGAAGCTCCGATCGCCTGCACGTGCTCGGGAGCTTGACGGGATCGGCTCGATCGCGATGTGATGGTCGTCACATCGTGGTCGCGAAATTGCAGGGCGCGCTCCTGCCCCGCTGCCCCGACCACAGGGACATCGAACCGTTGCGCTTGCCGACTTGCCGAGCATCGTTGTCGGGGCGTTCTCCGACGAACTGAGCGCAGCGCAGGACGGATCTTTGCCTGAAATCGTTGCAAGGCTTTGGAGCGGGCGATGGGAATCGAACCGTCCCTTGCTGCCCCGGGGGGTGCCCCCCATTGGCGCTAACTTACCAGATTGGGTTTTGATGGGCGCGTTTTCTGGGTGGCTCGCGAAGGTGGCATCGAATGTTTTTCGCGGGGCGTGCAACCTTTGCATGTCAGGCTTGGGGGCAATCGCATCGACGAGCACCTCGACGATCAAGCGCAGGAGTCGCCAAGCACCATTTTTTACGCGGCCTCCCGGCGGGGAGAGTCACCGAGATGGTCCGCGATGAGCGGCTCGGTCAACAG
>DATDGG010000150.1:0-21011 GCA_036522235.1 Xanthobacteraceae bacterium | reverse complement strand
CGTGCTGGCCGACATGGCGGTTCCGCTTGAGGAGTTCGACCTGGCGGTGCTCGCCGGCGAGATCAAGGATACTGAGGAAGACGTCGCCGACACGACCGACGGCTGGCAACGCGACAAGCTCGCCCATCGCCTCGAGCAGCTCAACGCGCTGCAGGAGGTGCTGCCGCATTAGCTCGACTCGGCAAGGGCGCTTTCTTGACCTGCATCAAATTCTCCTGCCTCGGACGCAATACCCACTACTTTCGATCGCGCAAGTCGCGCTCGCCAGGCGAGGCGTCATGGAATTTCTGCACGCATTTCCGGTCGCCATCATCGATGAAGATTACGACGGCAAGCACGCCGCCGGGCGCGGCATGCGGCAGCTTGCTGCCGCGATCGAGAAGGAACGCTTTCGCGTGGTGGCGAGCCTCTGCTACGAGGACGCCCGCCGCCTGGTCAACGTCGCCAATACCGAACCGTGCCGGCTCGTATCCGTCGACGGCGTCGAGGCCGTTGAGACCTGATGGCAAGTGCTGGAAGAGGTGCTGGCCGCCAAGCGCCAGCGCAACGACGACGACTTTCGTCTGCTGGTGGATCAAAGTCTGAGCCGGCTGTTCAAAGCGACCGACTTTGCCGACCTCTTCGCAAGATGGTTCGGCAGGCACGACGATTGCGCCGTCGCCTTCTTCCGGCAGAGCGCGCTGCCGGAGTAGGCGCGCCATTCCCCTCGGAAGTAGGCGGCTACCGATGGCAAGCGCTGCAAAGCGCCGACGCACCGACCGGGCCTGATCGACCCTCTCCCTGGCGGTGGGCCGCTAGTCCTTTAGTGAGGTCCAACGATACGTTGGGCCAATTTACCGGTTGCAACTTTTTCTCCACGATCGGCAGCGTCAACGGAGGTATCCGTCGAGTCCTATCGCGGGTCAGTCCACCCGATAGCACTCCACTCAATTGTGGTGGCGTCCATCATGCTGGTCATGGATCGGAACGGCTCAATCAAGAACGGAGCCAAACCTCCAGCTGGGACGCATGAATTGCAAGGAATGGTCGATCTCATGAGCGCGCCGATGACCTTTCGGCGCAACGTTGAAATCTACGGCGAAGGTGAGCCCGCCGTGTACCTCTACAAGATCCAAACAGGAGCGGTGCAAACCTACAAGGTGCTCGCCGACGGTCGTCGACAGGTGAGCGGCTTTTATCTGACGGGTGACACCTTCGGCCTCGAGACGGACGGTGAGCACGCATTTTCCGCGGAGGCGATCAGCGAGTGCAAGTTATTGGTCATCAAGCGCAGCGCCTTGGTCGCGCTCGCCGCGCGCGACTATGATGTTGCGTGCCAGCTCTTGGCTCTGACCGGTACCGAATTGCGCAAGGTGCAGGACCATATCCTGTTGCTGATCAAGAACGCGGAGGAACGCGTCGCCGCGTTTCTGCTGGAGATGGCGGCGAGGGTGCCCGTCGGCGCCACCGTCGAGCTGCCGATGTCGCGGCAGGACATCGCCGACTATCTGGGTCTGACGATCGAGACCGTCTCGCGGACGCTCCGGCACCTGGAAAGCACATCCACTATCCATTTCTCGTCCTCGCGCCGGATCGTATTGCGCAATCGCTCCGCCCTGACCCGTCTCAACACCTGAGCGGGTCTTCCGCGTCCGCGGCCCCACCGGGCGGCGGTATCATTTACGGAGTCGGGTCGATCATCCCGACCAACCGCGAATCGTCACAGTGCGGTGACAGCGGATTGCAGCGATTGATCTAAATCAAAATCGTCGACTGGTGCCGATGGCAAGGCGTCTGCAAACGAAGCGGAGGATGCGATGAGCGACGCCATCGACCAACGACCTTCCTTCCCGCCTTGGTTTGCTGGGCCGCTTGCCTCTACCGACGAATATCTGATCGATGCCGCCCAACGCAACGTGCTGTTCTGGGATGTCATGCGCCAGCGCAAGCGCCCGGCATCGCAGCTGGCAGTGGGGCGGCCGCTCGACAAGGCATCCTGACGCCGGACGGCTTCCGGCCGCCAAGGAGGAAATCATGTCGCTGCAGACAGACTTGGAGATAGGAGCCATCGCGGCGATCGGTCCCTTCGGGAGTCCGCCTCCCACGAAATACGAGCGGCTCATCGCCAAGGCAAAGCAGGTGGCGCCGGCAACGACCGTCGTCGTGCATCCCTGCGAGGAGACCGCGCTGCGCGGCCCCGCCGAGGCGGCCGCAGCCGGCCTCATCACGCCTGTTCTGGTCGGTCCGGCGGCCAGGATTGCCGACGTCGCACGCAAGCACGGCATCGATATCGGCCGCTTCGAGCTCATCGACGTGCCGCACAGTGACGCTGCGGCCGCGAAGGCGGTCGAGCTCGTCCGCGCCGGCAGGGGCGAGCTGCTGATGAAGGGAAGCCTGCACACCGACGAGCTCATGCGCGCGGTCGCCTCGGGCACCACCGGGTTGCGCACGGCGCGGCGGATCAGCCACATATTCGCGGTCGATGCGCCGACTTATCCGGAGACTTTGTTCATCACCGACGCAGCGATCAACATCGCGCCGGACCTCGACGCCAAGCGCGACATCGTGCAGAATGCGATCGACCTCTTCACCGGGATCGGTCTCGGCGCGCCGCGCGTGGCGCTGCTTTCGGCGGTGGAGACCGTCACCTCCAAGATCCCATCGACCATCGATGCGGCCGCCCTGTGTAAGATGTCGGAGCGGGACCAGATCATCGGCGGCATCCTCGATGGCCCGCTTGCCTTCGACAATGCGATCGATCCGGAGGCGGTGAAGATCAAAGGCATAAAGTCGGCGGTCGCCGGCCGCGCGCAGATTCTGGTCGTGCCCGACCTCGAGGCCGGCAACATGCTGGCCAAGAACCTGATCTTCCTCGCCAAGGCGGACGCGGCCGGAATCGTGCTCGGCGCGCGCGTGCCGATCATCCTGACGTCGCGCGCCGATTCGGTGCGCAGCCGCATGGCGTCCTGCGCAGTCGCCGTGCTCTACGCCCATGCGCGTCGCACCAACACAACCGCCGCACTGCCGGCAGCCTGAGGTCATCGTGGTTACCATCGTTGCCGTCAATGCGGGCTCATCGAGCGTCAGGTTTCAGATGTTCGCGATCTCTGAGGCGGGCGTTCTGAAGCGGGAGGTCAAAGGCCAGGTCGATGGCATTGGCAGCCACCCGCGCTTGCGCGCGAGCGACCTCGAGGGAAACCTGCTCATGGACCAGGCCTTCGGCGAGGAGGAGGTTGTCGGCGTGCCTGCGGCGGCCCTGCAGGGGGCCAGTGCCTGGCTGCGGAAGGCGCGCAACGTCGACCCGATCGCGGTCGGGCATCGGCTCGTGCACGGCGGGCCGAAGCACCGAGCGCCCACGCTGATCGATCGCCGCGTGCTTGCCGATCTCGAGCGCTACGTGTCGCTCGCGCCGCGGCATCAGCCGAACAATCTGGCGCCGATCCGCGCCTTGCTCGAGCGCTATCCGCTGTTGCACCTTCGTCTTCACGACCGGCATCGGCGAGAACTCGGCCCGCATTCGCGAGGCGCGCGCAGGCTCGCATGGCTCGGTGCCAAGCTTGATCCTGTCGCCAACGCGTCGGCCAATCTGCGGATTTCCCGACGCGAAAGCGCAGTGGCGCTTTGTTTGATAGCGACGGATGAAGAATTGATGATCGCGCGGCACACCTTGGCGCTGATCTCGGCGGCGCGCCCGCCCGCGAATCAAGACAAGACCCAGGGGCTTGCCGCGCAGGCCCGCCGAGCCGGCCATCGACCTTGGATCGCACTGCGGCGAGCTGTGGAAGGGATAGGGAAAACGACATGGGCACCAAACCCATTCAACAGAAAAACGAAGGCTCCGGGGGCCCGGTGCCAGGAGAGTTTTTTGAGCTCGGACGAGAGGGCACGGACGCCATGCTTGGCATGCAAAGGGAGCTTCTCGATGCCTACGAGCATGCGAGCCGCGCCTGGCTCGCGCGGGTGCAGCGGGAAGCCAATCTCTGGTCCGAGCTGGCAGGCAAATTGATGAGCAGCTCCGTTCCGAAAGCGCTGAGCGCCTGTCAGGAAGACATGGCGCGGCGGATGCAGATGACCACGGAGGACGGCAGGCAGCTCGCAGAGGATGCTCAGAAGGTCATGGAGGCGATGGTCCAGTCCGTTACGACGGCCCGTCAGCCGCTGAAATGAGGCTGCAATGTCGTTCTGAGCGTAGGAGATCTTCAAAGCAGCAACCGGTCAGGAGACGGCAATGTCCAACGAGTGCGGGCGGCAGGATGCGGCGATGCCGCCGGAGGAGCGATCGTCCGGCGAGCTGAGCAAGTTGATCCGTAAACTGCGATGGATCGGGTTGGAGGATCAGGCCCGCTCCCTGGAGCTTGTCGAGCGCACGTTGTCGCGGGGTCACTGCAGCAGCGCCGCGGGGGGACCTGCAAGGCCGATCGGCGGCGCGCGAACGGGAGTCTAGAGCGCAAGCTCAGGAGATGCTCAAGTCGAGGCGAGTGCAGACATGCGCAGCGGTTCCTTGTCGCGGTCGGTCGACATGATACCCGATGGCGCGAGCCAGATGACCGGCGGGTTCATGGCCGTGGGCACGCCCGAACGGGTCATCGACGAGGTCGTGCGCCAGCGCAAATGCGGCCTCACGGTGATCGCCAATGACGCCGCAATGCCGGGCAAGGGGGCTCTGCAAGCTCATCGAGGCCAAGCTGGTGCGAAAGTCATCGCTAGCCATATCGACCTCAATCCGCAGGCAAAGCAGATGATGGCACATGAGCTCGACGTGGAGCTGGTCCCGCAAGGCACGCTCATCGAGCGCACTCGTGCTGGCGGATATGGGCTCGGCAGCATCCTGACGCAAACGGGTGTCGGCACGTCCGCGGAGCAAGGCAAGCAGCGCATCCGGGTCGACCGCAAGGATTATGTCGTCGAGGTCGCGCTCCGCGCGGATTTCGCGTTGGTGCAGGCCTTCATCGCCGACTACCTCGGCAACCTCAGCTACGCGCTGACTGCGCACAACTTCAATCCGCTCGCTCCGAAAATCGTCAGGCAATGCACGTTGCCGATTACCTCGCGGCGGCCGGTCGATTTGGTCGTCACCGAGATGGCGGTGATCGCCTTTCCGAAGGGGCGCGCCACCCTCTTGGAGACCGCTCCCGGAACAACGCCTGATCAGGTCGTCGCCGCGACGCAGGCCGAGCTCGTCGCCCCGCGCGATGTCGCGGAAATGCCGGCGTGACAGCAAGGGAGCAAGCCATGATTCCGGTCGCAAGGGTCAAGCTTCTGGAGGGCAAGCGAGGCCTCATCGTCGGCATCGCCAACGAGCAATCGATCGCCTGGGGCTGTGCCAAGGCGTTTCGCGCTCTCGGCGCGGAGCTGGCCGTAACCTATCTCAACGACAAGGCACGCAAATATGTCGAGCCGCTGGCTCGGGAGCTCGAGGCCGCAATCCTCATGCCGCTCGACATGCGCGCGCCCGGCCAGATCGAGGCGGTCTACGAGCGTATCGCCAAAGACTGGGGGGAGCTCGATTTTGTCGTCCACTCCATTGCGTTCTCGCCGAAGGAGACGTTGCAGGGGCGGGTGGTCGACGTCCCGCGCGAGGGCTTCCTGACCACAATGGAGATCTCCTGCTGGTCGTTCATGCGCATGGCGCATTTGGCCGAGCCCCTGATGGCCAAGGGTGGAACGCTGTTCACGATGACCTACTACGGCAGCCAGATGGTCGTCGAGAATTACAATGTGATGGGCGTTGCCAAAGCCGCGCTCGAAAGCGCTGTTCGCTACATGGCGGCGGAGCTCGGGCCGAAAGGCATCCGGGTGCACGCCATATCGCCTGGGCCGCTCGCCACACGTGCGGCCTCGGGAATTCCGGAGTTTGACGAATTGCTCGAGAAGGCCAAGGCGAAGGCTCCGAGCCGCAGCCTGGTCAGCATCGATGACGTTGGCGTCGCGACAGCGTTTCTCGCGCACGAGGCGGCGCGCCTGATCACCGGCGAGACGCTCTATGTCGACGGCGGCTATCACATCATCGACTGATCGGCGGCGACGCGGATCGTCCCCCGGCGAACACGCCGGCGCAGCGCCGATCGAGCCGACGATCCGGCTCGCAGCGCTCGCGCTGGTCATCTACTTGTCCTACGTGCTCGTTCGCCCCTTCTTCTCGCTGGTGGTTTGGAGCGTCGTCCTGACCATCGCGTTCTATCCCGTGTTTGATTGGCTGGCGGCTCGGCTCAATGGACGCCGTCGCCTGGCGGCGCTGCTGATAACGGTAGTGCTTTTGTTGATCGTCATTGGTCCAGCGACCTGGCTCGTGCTCAGCCTTATCGACAGCCTGCAGACGATTTCCGATCATCTGGATTTGTCGCAGATGGCACTGCCACCTCCCGCCGAGACGGTGAAGGAGTGGCCGCTGATCGGTGATTCGATATATCAGTTCTGGGACCTGGCCTCGACCAATCTGGGCGCGGCCCTGGCTAAGGTGGCGCCTCAGCTCAAGCCGCTCGGCGGCAATCTGCTTCACATTGCAGCGGATGCAAGCACCGGAAGCCTCAAGTTCTTCGCGTCGATTATTATCGCAGGCTTCCTGTTCTCTCCGGCGCCCGTGCTCGTGCACGCCGCCAGGCAGCTTTCGCGCCGGCTCGCTGCAGACCGCGGCGAGGCCTTCGTCGATCTGGCAGGGGCGACCATTCGTTCCGTGTCGTATGGCGTGATCGGCATCTCGGTGCTGCAGGCGCTGCTCGCGGGAGTCGGGCTGCTGGTTGCCGGTGTCGCCGGCGCGAACTTGATCACCTCTGCCGTTCTGGTGCTCGGGATCATTCAAATCGGGCCATCCATCGTGTTGATCCCGGTCGTGATTTGGGCCTGGATGTCGATGCAGCCGCCGGCGGCATTGCTGTTCACCGCCTACATGGTGCCGGTCAATCTGCTGGACAATGTTCTGCGGCCGGTGGTGATGGGCCGGGGCCTGGAGACCCCGACGCTGGTGATTCTCCTGGGCGTCCTCGGCGGGACTCTTGCCTATGGAATTACGGGTCTTTTTCTCGGTCCCATCATCCTGGCGGTGGTCTGGGACTTGTTGCTGGCGTGGACGCGCGACGCCGAAACGCCGACGCTTTGACCGAGCCGGCCGCGGGCGGAAAGCCAATTCTACGGCATGGCTTTCTCGTGGGTCGCGGACCCCGCTCTTGCGCTCATTGTCGGCACGATGAACTGAAAGGCCGAGCCTCCGTCGGATCCGGCCGACACCCAAATCCGACCGTCGTGGCGCGCAATGATCGAATGGCAGATGGTGAGGCCCATCCCCATGCCGGTCGCCTTCGTCGTGTATAGCGGCTTGAATACCCGGTCGAGGCTCGACGGGTCGATGCCGGTTCCCGTATCCTCGACCGACACGTGCACGCTACGGGATTTGTCCAGCTCGGACTTTATCCGCAGAATGCGCCGCGACGAGGAATGCATGGCCTCGATGGCGTTCATCACCAGATTCAGGATCACCTGCTGCAGCTGCACCGCATCGCCAACGACCGGCGGCAGAAACATGGTGAGCTGGGTTCTGACGTCAATGTCGTGCTTCCGGAGCTCGACGCGCGTCAATTGCAGAACAAGGACGATGACTTCATTGATGTCAACGCGGCCACTGACCTGCGTGTCCTTCTTGAACATCGCGCGGATGCCTTTTACGATGTCGCCCGTGTGGTGACTGGCACTGACGATTTGCTCCAGGGCAGAGCGCACCTTGCCGAGATCGGGAGGCTGCCTGCCAAGCCATCGCAGCGCTGCGCCGGCCCGCAGCGCGATCCCGGCCAGCGGCTGGCTGACTTCATGGGCGATCGACGCCGACAGCTCGCCGGCGGTCGCCACGCGGTCCATCCGTGTGAGCTCGGACATCGTGACGCGCGCGGTGACTTCCGCAGCGTGACGGTGACGGCGCTCATAGATCAACAGAGCTATCAGCGCTGCCTGCAGCAGCACCACCGCGCCGGCGGCCAGAATCCCCATGCGATACTGTTCCCACACGCCGGGGATGCGATAGCGAACTTCACTTCCAGGGGGGAGCAAACGCTCGCTGATGTTCCATCGTTGCAAGGCTCGCCAGTCGAAAATCGGCTTCGGCGGGCCGCCGATCGTTATCGGTATGCTCGAAGTGTCCTCGCCTGCGAGGATGCGCGTGGCGATTTGCGAGGTCTCGCGCCCGATCCGGCCAGGGGACAAGATGAATCCACCGACGGCGCCGGAGCCGAGAAAGGTCTCCGCGTTGACTATGGTCGGCCGGTTGGCCGCCTGCACGATTGGCGCAATCAGATCCGCGGCAACGTACCGGCCTGACTGGTCGGAGTTGATGCCGATGTAGAGGATGGCCGTGTGATCCGGCAACGCGGCGACGCGGTGCGTGACCTCGGTCAACGACAAGCCCATGAGATCCAGGAATCGAGGGTCCTGCAGCCGCATCGAGACTTCGTGCGCAAAGTTTCGATAGTACAATTGGCTCTCCGGCCGATCGCCCACGATCGCGAATTGCCTGACGTTCGGCAGCAGAATTCGCGCCGCCTTGACCATGTCGCTGAAGGTCACCCGCATGATGGTGCCGGTCACGCCCGGTGGAAACTGGCGCGCCGCCGTCTGCTCGTCAACGCTGCAAAAGACGATTGCGGCGGCGGGCCACAGCGACGGGCGCACGCGCAATGCCAGCTCGAGCGCGGCCGGTCCGATGACCACGACTATGCCGACCAGCTTGTCGTGATATTTCTCACGAAAATAGTTGCTCAGGCTTTCTTCGTATGCCAAGCCGGTGAACTGGTAAACGTCGAGGTGCTCGGTATAAATGGATATCTGGGGCCCGATATTGGCCCGCACGGCGGATCGGATCTCGGCGATGATCGTGTTGGGCCAAGGGTGGTATGAATCCGACTGGTTGATGATGAGAATTGAAGGAGCGGGCGGCTGGTCGGCCGGCGTTGCCGCACATTCAAAGGGGAGTCCCAGCCAGATAACGGCGGCCAGTAAAATCCCTCCAAGTTGCGTGTGCAGACACTGGCTCGCGATGGAGAGCTGCCATTTGCGGTGCATTCTCAACTGCCTTTACCGGACGTCTGGGATGTAATGCTCGCTACTGTTGCCTGATAAGCAGTCTGCTGCCAAGTCGTAGCGTATCAGTTAATCCATACACATTCTTGTCTCGGATCAAATGTATCGAGTATCTTATTGCTTGATGCCGGGTAACGGCGCGGAAACCGCGAACGGTTTCCTGCAGCGACCTTTCGATAATGCGTATTAAGCAGCATCACGATGACGACCGCCGATCTCGGCGCAATGATCGAGACCGCGACTTGGCGTGCGACATTGATCCAGATCAAGACTGAGGTCGGTCCGGACGTTCGTTGGAATTTTGTTCTGGTCAACAGGCGCGGGGCGCCGCAGTGCCATTATACCAACATCGGCGGGGCCGGCCGCGCTTCGGACGGCGGCTACACCCGACGGTGCCGGCGGCAGTTGCTCTCGACCTGCCACTCGCCGTCGCTTGCCTGGACAAATCCGTATGAGCGGGCGACGTCCGGGTGGCCGAAGATTTCGGGATGATGCACCGGATTGACGCCGTGCAGGCTGCACGCCATCACATGCCCGCCGCGTTCGTGGTGGTCCTTTGCGCTTGCCGACGGACTGCCGAGCGCACCGAGCGTCGCGGCAGTCGCCATTGCTACGAAGGATTTGGCTGTGAACATGAAAATCTCCCAGTCACGCTTTTCCGCTGGGGCTCGGATAGCAATTCGATCTCGCCGAGGTTTGATCTGGATCAACAGATACCCCCTCGGGTGATTGACTGAGATGGGAGGGCAGGCGGGGGAAACCGATCGGCCCCTGGCGGGATTTTCCATTCCTTTGGTCAGGTCCAACGATACGTTGAGCCAATTTACGCAAGGCGGCTTTTTCTGCACGCTCCGCAGCGTGAACGGAGTGGTCCACCGGTATCCCGGCTCCGTTCATGAATGCCTCGGCCCCCAACCCCCACCTCCCCACCCCCCCCGGGGGACCGAGGCATTCTCAACCAAAGGGCCGCGAAGGCCGCTAATCGCAGCCGGCGGGCCCATCTAGATAATTTGGTAGAGGCGGCTTCGGCTGGGCGATCTCGACGCCGCGCAGTTGGGGCGGTTTGTTATTTGTATGGTCAGGTCAGCGCCGACAGCGGTTCCGGCGACAGGATTGGCCCAAGCAAGTCGCGACAATGGGCTACCATTTCCGCTAGGCTGGCGAGCGCGATGGCGAAATTGCGGTACCCGTCAAGGAACATTTGGATGCGTATCGTTCAATCCAAGGAGATCGTGCGGCTGCTGCGCCGCCGTACGGGAAGCCGGGCGCCAATCGGCATGGGCAAAGAAGACGGGCGTTGACCGGACCAACATCAATAAGATCCTACATGGCAAGAGGCGGCCGACGGAAGAGACAACAAGGGCCCTCGGACTGCGCTTCGTTTGCGTGCGTGACAAGGATGCCCGCTAACCGCTCCCGCGGCCCGCCGATGACGCTCGCCAATGTATTTCTTCGGCGAAGGGTTGCACCGGAGAGTGGCCAATATCGCCCTCTGGCACCGGACCCGGTGGCGTCAATTCACGCTTGGCTAACACTGCCAGCATCGTTCGATTGTGAATCGCAAGCTTCTGATAGATCAGATGCAGATGCGTCTTGACGGTGAAGTCGGAAAGATAGAGTTGGTGTCCGACTTCTTTGTTTGACAGTCCTTCGCCTACTAGATGAGTGATTTGGCGTTCGCGCTCGGTCAGCACGGCCGAAAGAGCTCCGAAGGCCGCCGGCGAACTGTGCCTATGGCCGTTGCGCAATTCGGGGTCCCAAGACGCAATCGGCGGCAGATTCTGCCCGGATGCAACCTTGCGTAAGCAACGCAGCAAAAGTTGCGGTGTGACATCTTGGGGAATGACCCCGTATGCGCCTCCCGCAATAGCGGCCAGCCCGGCGGAACCATTAAGAGACGCCGAGAGAAAAACAACTCGAGTGCGAAAGTGCTCCACGTTGATTGCCGTAAGTACCTCGAGTCCGCTCACTGGAGGCAGAGATATGTCGAGCAGCGCCAAGCCCGGAGAAAGGTCACGAATAATCGCGATGCATGTCGGCGCATCTCGGCAGGTCGCCACAACTTCGAACCCGAACTCAGCACTCAATACGCTCTTCAACCCGCACAGAAAGAGGGGATTGCGGTCTGCGACAACGACCCTGACACGGCGCGTACCCATCGGCGGAACTCCAAATTACCGCTCGCCCGACGACTGCGTAGCCGGCCGTGCCGTCGGGGCGAGTGGCGTCTCGATCGACTAAGCAGCTGACGTCCTGCCCTCAGGGGCATGGATGGCGAATGCCGTCATAGCCCAGATAGGTTCTCGAGGCCGGATCGTACGACTTGAAGCGTTGTGCACAGTAGGCGGCGTCCCCGCCGCCCGGATCATATCCGTAGCCTGAGCCGTAGTAGCCGTTGTCGTAACCGTAACCGCCGTAGTAATTGCCGGCAGCAATTGCGCCGCCGACAACCCCGGCCGCGACGCCGTAACCGGGCCGCCAATAGCCACCGTTCCATCGACCGGCACCGTTCCAGCGGCCGGCACCGCCAACACCGCCGACACCGCCGACACCCCCGATGCCACCCACACGTCCGACACCCCCGACGCCCCCTACACGTCCGCCGCCACCGACCCCCCCTACACGTCCGCCGCCGCCGCCGCGGCCGCCACCACCGCCGAATCGCACAGCCTCAGCCGCCGGAGTAACGGCATCCTTGAGGCCCAGCCCCATCCCCATCGGCACGGCGTGGACGGGGCCCGCGAGCCAGAATGGAGTTGCAGCAAATAGGGACGCAGCCAGGATTTTTGGAGCGAGCTTCATATTGACTTCTCCTTATTGTTGGCTGGCGCGCTGCGCTCAGCCGGCATGTTCAGAAGGGAGGCAACGCGGCCGACATGGATCATGTCCAATCCGTTGCTTCGGCAAGCGTTCAAACCTCCGTGATTTCAGTCCGCATGAAGTGGCAATCTTGCGGATCGTTGAATGCCCACTGTTGATCCAGATCAAAAATCGAGGATCGGTTGAGCCCGATCGCGCATCGAGGCGCGACGAATCGTCCCCGATGCCAACACTGGAGCACCTTCGGCGAGGCGCGCGGCGATAGCGTTTCGCGTCAGAAAGCTGAGCCTCGAATCTAAGGCCCCAAAACCACTGCTCGTGTTCGCCGAATTTGATCAATCAAATAAATGCGGCCGACGCAGCGTCGCCGTCGAAAACGTCATAGTCCTCGTCCTGCCAGGTGCCGCCTTTGCGGGAGACGTTGGCGCGACGAAGGATCAGGGAAGGCTCCGGCATCGGGCATCGGTGAAGCGGCGCGCGCTGTCCGGGGTTAGTCGGTCCGGCTCGCCGTCGTCACCGGCTTGGGATGCGTGTTCCATACCTCTTCAGAGTCTTGCCCGTCATCGGGGACAACGCCAGAGCCGTTGCACGTCGGGCAGCGCCTTTCGTCCTCGGTTCCTTGATCGACAACGCCTTCCCCTTTGCATTCAGGGCAGATTTTTTCAGTCATCTTTGTGCCCTCCCTGACAAGGAGCGCAAGACGGCGCTTCATGTCCAAGCGGCCCGACGCGGCGGGCCCATCCATCTCACCGAGCCGGGCCTAACCCTGACCAACGGCCTGGATGGGATCGATTTCCAGGATCTTCTTGGTGCGGTGGCCGTGCTGCTCGGCGGCTTCCACGATCCGGTAGCCGACCGGCGGCAGCGAGCCGTTCCAGAAGCCCTGGCGGGCGTTCTCCTTCATGGCCCGCAGCGTGTGCTTGGCGTTCTCCTTGGATTGGTACTCGTCGAACAGCGCCATGATCTGGCGGATCATGTTGCTCATCGGGTCGTCACCAAGCTCTCGGGTGATCGAGACCAGGCGAACGCCATTCTTGGCGAGGCGGCGGACGTAGAACTCAAGCTGCAACTGGTCGCGGAAGAAGCGGCTGAAGCTGTGGACCAGGATCACGTCGAACGGGCCAGCGCCCTCGCGGGCGCGCTCTTTGCCGATTTGGATCAACCGTTCGCGGTCGAGTTCAGGTAGCCGAAGACGTCCGAGTGTTCGCCCGAGGAAAGCAAGACTTGCGGCCTTAGAGCGACCAATGCGCTTTCCAACCTCCCGGAGGTCATCGAGGTGAGGTTGAACGAGATCGCCAAATGTCTTGGCATCACGGGTGCTCGTCGCGATCGCCGGCTCGCCGCGATCGATGCGCCGTTCGATTTCTAGGCCCATCCCTCCGCGTCCTTACGGCGGAGAAACGTGTCATTGACATACTTCCCCTTCCGTCGCACCTGGACGCGCCACGACCCCGATTTGAGTTTGGTGAAGGTCGCCACGGCGTGTGCGCTCCGTGTGCACTGAGAGATCGAACAGGGGCGAAAATCGTCGCATCATGGCGTAGAAAAGAGTGCACACGAGGCGAGCTAACGGGTTGAGACTACGAAAAAAATGCAGCTAAATCAAGGACATAGATTCTGTATTGCGCCGATGATGGAATGGACGGATCGGCATTGCCGGTTCTTCCATCGCCTCATGACGCGGCGCGCGCGGCTTTATACCGAGATGGTCACGACCGGCGCGGTGCTGCATGGCGACCGGGCGCGGCTTATCGGCTTTGATCCGTTCGAGCATCCGCTCGCGCTCCAGCTCGGCGGCTCAGATCCGCTGGCGCTGGCGCAATGCGCGCGCATCGGCGCGGAGCAGGGCTATGACGAGATCAATCTCAATGTCGGCTGCCCATCCGACCGCGTGCAGGAAGGCCGCTTCGGCGCCTGCCTGATGGCCGAGCCCGACCATGTCGGGGAATGCGTGGCCGCCATGAAGGCGCAGGTGAAGGTGCCGGTGACGGTCAAATGCCGGATCGGCATCGACGAGCAGGATTCCGAATCGGCGCTCGAAATCTTCGCCGCCGCGGTCGAGCGCGCGGGCGTCGATGCGCTGGTCGTGCATGCCCGCAAGGCCTGGCTCAAGGGCCTGTCGCCGCGGGAGAACCGCGACGTGCCACCGCTCGACTACGGGCGCGTCTATCGACTCAAGGCGGCGCATCCGCGCCTGACGGTGGTGCTCAACGGCGGCATTGTGAGCCTGGCGGACGCGGCCGCGCATCTTGCGTTTGTCGACGGCGTCATGATGGGGCGTGCCGCCTATCAGGAGCCGTGGCGGCTCATCGAGGTGGATCCGCTGATGTTTGATGCGCCCGCGCCGTTCGACGCCGGAAAGGACGTGGCGGCGGCGCTCATCCCCTATATCGAGCGCGAGCTCATGCGCGGCACGCGCCTGTCCGCCATCACCCGCCACATGCTCGGATTGTTCCGCGGCGTTCCCGGCGCGCGCGCTTTCCGGCGCCACCTGGCGACCGAGGCGGTGAAGCCCGGCGCCGGCGCAGACGTTCTTGCCGATGCGCTCGCGCTGATCGGCGAGCGCAAGGGCGCGCCGACGACCGTCGCGGCCTAGGATCATCCGGGAAGACGCGATCATGGATCTCGGCGTTCCCCTCAACGAGCTCGCCTGGCTGGTGCTGCTGATCGTTGCGGGCGGCGTGGTGACGGGAATCCTAGCCGGCCTGTTCGGCATCGGCGGCGGCGGCATCATCGTGCCGGCCCTCTATGAAGTGTTCGGTGCGCTCGGCGTGGGCGCGGATGTGCGCCTGCAGCTTTGCGTCGGCACCTCGATCCTGATCATCGTGCCGACCAACATCCGTTCCTTCGTCGAGCATCGCCGCAAGGGTGCCGTGATGATGGACGTGGTGCGGGTGTGGGCGATACCGGCGGTTCTCGGCGTCGCCACAGGCTCGGTCATCGCAGCCTTCGCGCCCGGTGCCATTCTCAAGATCGCCTTCGTGGCGGTGGCGAGCCTTATCTCGGCCAAGCTGTTGTTCGGCGGCGACAGCTGGCGGCTCGGCTCGGAGCTGCCGGGCCGGGCCGCGATGACGGCCTATGGCTTTGGCGTAGGGCTCGCGGCTTCGCTGATGGGCATCAGCGGCGGCTCGCTCTCCACCATGATCCTCACGCTTTACGGCACGCCGATCCGTCGCGCGGTTGCGACCTCGGCCGGGCTCGGCGTGCCGATCAGCGTCGCCGGTGTGGTCGGCTACGTGCTCGCCGGGCTGCCGCACCAGGCCGCGCTGCCGCCGCTGTCGCTCGGATTCGTGTCATTGATCGGGGCCGCCGTGATGGCGCCGATCTCGACCCTGATCGCGCCCTACGGGGCGCGGCTCGCCCACATAGTGCCCCCGCGGACGCTGGAAATCGGGTTCGGTCTCTTTCTCTTGTCGGTGGCGCTCCGCTTCGTGGTGAGCCTGGTGGTGTGATGCTTAAGGATAGCCGCGCATCAACAACTGGTCGCCGTGCACTTCCAGGCTCTCGAGGCGGCTCAAAAAGCTCATGCCGAGCAGGCTGGTATGGAGCTGGCCCGGCTGTGCGACCAGCGCCGGCACCGAGCGCTCGACGATGCCGCCGACCGACAGGCTATCGAGCGTCACCGGCGCCGCGCGCGCGCGGCCATTGGCGGTGTCGACCGTGACCGTATAGGTGAGCACCTCGAGCGGCAGGCCGGCGGCCTTGGCGGCCTCCTGGGTCAGCACCACGGAGCTTGCGCCGGTGTCGAGCGCCAAGGTTACGCGCGCGCCGTTGACCTGCGCCGCAACCGAAAAGCCGCCGCTGCTGCTGCGCGCGACTTGCACCGTATGGCCGCGCGTCGCGACGTGGCCGGGAACGAGCTCGGCCAGCACCCGGTCGCCCACTTCCTGCAACTCGAACCTATACGTGTAGCCGATCGCCAGGATGAGGGCGATCACCACCCACATCAGCGCCGACTTGACCGCGGTGGAGAACCGCTCGCGAAACAGCCTTAGCGCCAACGAGCCGATCACGACGACGAGCACGACCTTCACGGCGAGCGAAGCGTAGTCGACCTCGCTCAGCCCGCCGAAGGCCTCATCCTTCTGCGCGACCCAGACGAGGATCGCGCCCAGGACGGCGAGCAAGATCCAAAGGAGTCGCTGCACGGCCTGGAGCCCCACCTCGGTCGCGGACGTCATGCCCACCCGGGCCGGAAGATAGCCGCCGCCACGCGGAACGCAATCGAAGCCGCGCGAGAAGCAGGCCTGCTTCCACTATCTTTCAGATTCCGATCCGGAACATCGCTCGTCGGCGGTCGGAAGCTGTGCGCGGCGCCGCGGTGCTTGGTTGCTCGGGCTGCGGCTTCGGCTGGATCGGCGGCGCGGGGGCGGCGGCCATCGGCGCCAGCGCCGCCATCACCCGTTCGGGCGGGAAGGTGATGATTACCTCGGTACCTATGCGTAGCTTGGACTTGAGCGTGAAGGTCCCGCCATGCAGGTCGACCAAGCTCTTGGCGATAGGTAATCCGAGACCGGCGCCCTGCTCGGCGGACTTGATCGAGTTCGAGCCCTGCCCGAACGAGGCCAGCACAATCGGAATCTCCTCCTCGGGAATTCCGGCGCCGGTATCCTTGACGCTGAGATATTGCCCGCCCGATGCCGTCCAGCCGACCTTGAGCCAGATCTCGCCGCCCGGCGGGGTGAACTTGATAGCGTTCGACAACAGGTTGAGACAGATTTGCCGCACCGCGCGCTCGTCCGCCCACAGCCGCGGCATGTCGGCTTCGAACACGTCGTGCAGCGTCAGGCTGCGGTTCTTGGCGCGGATCTGCAGCAGATGGCTGCATTCCGCTACCACATGCGCGAGCGTGACCGCCTCCTCGTTGAGCTCGTAGCGTCCGGCCTCGATGCGCGAAAGGTCGAGGATTTCGTTGATCAGGCCGAGCAGATGCACGCCTGAATTATGGATGTCGCCGGAATAATCCTTGTAGGCGGCGACGCTATGGGGACCGAAAATCTCGGCCTGCATCACCTCCGAGAAACCGAGGATCGCGTTGAGCGGCGTTCGCAGCTCGTGGCTCATCTGCGCCAGGAAGCGCGACTTGGCGACATTGGCGGCTTCCGCGCGCCGCCGCGCTTCATCCGAGATCGCCTTCGAGGTCTCCAGCTCGCCGATCAGCGCGTCCTTCTCGGCGCGCGCTTCGAGCGTCGCCAGCATGGTCGAATAGAGCCGATGCGTCAGCAGCGAGAAATAGGCCTGGGCGGTCAGCGCCATCACCGAGAGGATGTAGTCGTGCAGGTTGGCCTGCAGCGCGAATTCGAGCGCCACCGCGGCCGAGACCGGCATGGTCGACGCAAACACCGCGATCGGCACGCTCGACGCCAGCATGCTCGACACCGCGACCACCAGCAGCATCACGAACAGCATGAACGTGTTTGATCCATCATCGACCCCGAGGTGATGGATCAACAGGAACATCCAGGACAGCCCGAAGAACAGATCGAGCGTGATGAAGCGCAGGCGCCAGAAACGCAAGTTGACGCTGCCTTGCGGCTCGGCCAGGAACTGCCGGCATTTGGTGATCATGATGGCGTGGATCACCAGCGCGGCGCTGGTCCAGGCGCCGGCCGCGACCGCCCCGATCCACAGGCTCGACAGGAAGCCGACCGTGCCGACCAAGAGCAGGATGACCAGCGAGGCCGACAGGCGGTTTTGCGCGAACAGCCGCAGCAGCTCGTAGTCGAAGGCCGGGCGGGTGCCGGTGGTCGAGATCAGCCGGTCGCGCGCCTCGCGCACGTGCTGCGCCGCGGCGCGCCGGCGCTTAGCGGAGGACGGCTCGGTCGCGGCGGCAACATCCTGCGGATCGCTGGCAACGCTCATGACGGCGGCAACTGGCCTTACGCTTTTGGCCCAAACTCGCCCAAAATCCTTAAGATGAGGCTTAAGAGGAAGCTAAAATCCCTGGTTAACGGTTTCCTACCGCTCCAGGCGCGCGAGCAGGCTCGACGTGTCCCAGCGCCGGCCGCCCATCTTCTGCACTTCGGCGTAGAACTGATCGATCAGCGCGCTGACCGGCAGCTGGGCACCATTGCGGCGCGCTTCGGCGAGGCAGATGGCAAGGTCCTTGCGCATCCAATCGACCGCGAAGCCGAAATCGAACTTGCCGGCATTCATGGTCTTGTAGCGGTTCTCCATCTGCCATGACTGCGCGGCGCCCTTGGAGATGGTCTCGATTACCGCCTCGACGTCGAGGCCGGCCTTGTGGGCGAAGTGGATACCCTCGGCCAAAGCCTGCACCAACCCACCGATGCAGATCTGGTTCACCATCTTGGTGAGCTGGCCGGCGCCGGCGGGTCCGAGCAGCTTGCACATGCGGGCATATGCCGCGATGACGCCCTCGGCACGCGCATAGGCTGCAGCGTCACCGCCGCACATGACGGTGAGCAAGCCGTTCTCGGCGCCGGCCTGGCCGCCGGAGACCGGCGCATCGATGAAGTCGAAGCCGCGCTTGCTCGCCTGCGCGGCAAGCTCGCGCGCAATGCCGGCCGATGCGGTAGTGTGGTCGACGAACACCGCGCCCGTCTTGACGGCGGCAAAAGCGCCGTCCGGCCCGAGCGTGACCTCGCGCAGGTCGTCGTCATTGCCGACGCAGGTCATGACGAAGTCCTGGCCTTCGGCCGCCGCTTTGGGGGTCTGGGCGAGGCGGCCCTGAAATTGCGCGACCCATTTCTCGGCCTTCGCGGTGGTGCGGTTGTAGACTGTGACGTCGTGGCCGCCTTTGTTCTTGAGATGTCCGGCCATCGGGTAGCCCATGACGCCGAGACCGAGAAATGCCACTTTGGCCATGATTCCTCCTGGCTTTGTCCGGCCATTTCCGGCCGCGGCACCTATATAGATGAAACGATGGCACCGACCAAACAACAGGTTCTCGACAGCCTCGCCAAGATCGCCGGCCCCGATGGCACGCCGCTCGCCGCGAGCGGAAAGCTGTCCGACGTGATGGTGAGCGACCGCAAGGTGTTCTTCTCCATCACGGTCGATGCGGGTGCCGTACCGGCCTGGGAAGCGGTGCGGGCGCGCGCCGAAGCGGCGGTGCGGGCGATCCCGGGCGTCGAGTCGGCGATGGTGGCGCTGACGGCGGAGCGCAAGTCGCCGGCACCCGCCGATCGTGCCGCCGCGCCGGCCGGCCCGGCGTCGCGTGGTGCGCCTTCGCCCATCGGGGTCCCCGGGGTCGGGGCGATCATCGCGGTCGCGTCCGGCAAGGGCGGCGTCGGCAAATCGACGACCGCGGTCAATCTAGCGCTCGGCCTGCGCGATCTCGGGCTGAAAGTGGGCATCCTGGATGCCGACATTTATGGCCCGTCATTGCCGAAACTGCTCGCCATCCGCGAAAAGCCGCAGACGTTGGGCGGCACGCGGCTCAAGCCGATCATGCGTCACGGCTTGACCGCGATGTCGATCGGCTTTTTGATCGACGAGGAAACGCCGATGATCTGGCGCGGGCCGATGGTGATCTCGGCCCTGACGCAGATGCTGCGCGAGGTCGAGTGGGGCGCGCTCGACGTGATGGTGGTCGACATGCCGCCCGGTACCGGCGACGCGCAGCTCACCATGGCCCAGCAGGTGCCGCTCAAGGGTGCCGTTATCGTCTCCACCCCGCAGGACCTCGCCTTGATCGACGCGCGGCGCGGCATCGCGATGTTCCGCAAGGTCAATGTGCCGGTGCTCGGCATCATCGAGAACATGAGCTATTTCCTCTGCCCGCAATGCGGGACGCGCTCCGACATTTTCAGCCATGGCGGCGCGCGCCACGAGGCCGAGCGGCTCGGCGTGCCGTTCCTGGGCGAGGTGCCGCTGCACATGGACATCCGGGAGAAGTCTGATTCAGGCGAGCCTCTGGTCGCGACTGCGCCAGAGGGTCCGCTCGCCGCGATCTACCGCGACATCGCCGCCAAGGTGCAAGGCGAGCTCAAAGGCCCGAGCCGGCCGCCGCCGAGGATCGTCATCGAAGCCTGAGAGCTAACCGCCGGTGACGCTCATATGCCGGGCGAGGGCAGGGCGCTGATGGCGCCGATCGATGATGAAATCGTGCCCCTTGGGCTTTCGCGAGATCGCTTCCTCGATTGCGGCTTCAAGCAGCTCATTGCCCGCCGAGCGGCGCAGCGGCGCCCGCAGGTCGGCGGCGTCCTCCTGGCCGAGACACATATAGAGCGTCCCGGTGCAGGTCACCCGCACGCGATTGCAGGATTCGCAGAAATTGTGGGTCAGAGGCGTGATGAAGCCGAGCCGTCCGCCGGTCTCCTTGACCTTCACGTAGCGCGCCGGCCCGCCGGTGCGATAGTCGATCTCGTCGAGTGTGTAGCGTTGCGCCAGCTGCGCCCGCACCACCGAGAGCGGAAGGTATTGCTCGAGCCGGCCGGCCCCGATATCGCCGAGCGGCATCACCTCGATGATGGTGATGTCCATGCCGCGCCCGTGCGCCCAGGCCACAAGATCGCCGAGCTCGTCCTCGTTGACGCCTTTGAGCGCCACCGCGTTGATCTTGACGTGCAGGCCGGCGGCGAGCGCCGCATCGATGCCGGCCTCGACCTTGTCGAGCTCGCCCCAGCGCGTGATGGCGCGGAACTTGTCGGGATCGAGCGTGTCGAGCGAAACGTTGATGCGCTTGATGCCGTGCGCCGCGAGCTCGCCCGCAAAGCGCGCGAGCTGCGAACCGTTGGTGGTGACGGTCAACTCGTCGAGGGTGCCTGAGGCGAGGTGGCGCGAGAGCGAGGTGACGAGCGTCATGATGCCGCGCCGCACCAGCGGCTCGCCGCCGGTGAGCCGCAGCTTGCGCACACCCTTGTCGACAAAGACGCTGCACAGGCGGTCGAGCTCCTCGAGGCTGAGCAGATCGGCCTTCGGCAGAAACGTCATGTTCTCCGACATGCAATAGACACAACGGAAGTCGCAGCGGTCCGTCACCGAGACGCGTAGATAGGTGATCGCCCGCCCGAAAGGATCGACCAGCGTTCCCGCTCCCGCGAGCGGGGCAGGGCTGGGGTGGTCGAGCGCTGCGAGGCGTGGGGTCATGGGCGCTCTTGAGCGGCTCTTGGGCGGTCTTGGTTGCTGTTCGCGTTATCGCGGCCCTGCATCATACCGCGTTATTTGGTACTTCTGACTGAAAT
>DATDGG010000149.1:0-15110 GCA_036522235.1 Xanthobacteraceae bacterium | reverse complement strand
AACCTCCGCTCGCCCGGCAGCTTCCCGTGCCACATCGAGGCCGCGACCGACGACGGCAGCGTCTTGATGGCGGACATCCCCGACCCGCCCGGCTTCTCGCGCCACGGCCTCGATGCGGAGGCCGTGATCAAGAAATTCAACTCCATCACCGCCGCCCATCTCGGCGCGCCCGCGCGCGCGCGCATCATCGAGGCCGTGATGGCGCTCGCGGAGGCCCCCTCGTGCGCCGATCTCACGCAGGCGCTCGCGGCCACCCATGACGCGTAGATGCGCTCCGCCGGATTTGCGGTGTTTCAAGTAGGGGCGCCCCATAGCCGTCGAAGAGCATCAGGGCGTTTACGCCCGTCTTCGCGGGCTATGCGGTAAACGCCCTTATGGTGGGCGCCCACGGCCGGGCCGGCGGCCGGGCGGCCACAAGGGCCGCCCCTGCAAAGTCGGCATCAAATCCCGGCCGGCGGCGCCACCTCGGCGTCGGGTTGGTTGCTGCGCTTGAGCGCGTCGGCGACAAAGCCTGATGCCTTCATCTCCTCGACGAATCCGCGCAGATATTTGGCCGCGGCGGTGCGGCCCTTGGGGGTGCCCATCGCCTGCTCGATGACCTGGAAGCGGCCGTCCATCACCCGCACCTTCGGATCGGTCTTGGCGTATTCGACCAGCGGCTGCTTCACGCCGGCCGCCGCTTCGAGCTTCTCGTCGAAGAACAGATCGATCATGGCGCGCCCGCCGCCGGTCTTGGCGCGCACCAAGGTGGCGTTCTTGAGATTGCGCGTGAGGTAGAGGTCGTAAGCCGAGCCGACGCCCACCGCAATGCGCACGCCCGGGCGATCGACATCGGCCACCACCTTGAGCGGGGAATCCTTGAGCACCATGTAGGTGCCCTCGATCAGGACATAGGGCGCGGTGAAGTCCACCTCGGCGGCGCGCACCGGCTCGATGGCGAAGAAGGCGACGTCCCAGGCCCCAGTCTTGAGCGCTTCGAACACCTTGCCGGCCGCCTCATAGGTCACGAACTCGACCGGCACCCCGATGCGCTTGGCGAGCTCGCGCGACAGATCGACCGTCACGCCGCGCGGGTCCTGCGGGGGTCCCTGCACCAGCACGCCGTTGCCGAGATTGAGGGCCGCGCGCAGCTTGCCGGTGGGCGCAAGCTCTTTCACGACGTCAGGCGGGACAGGGGTCACGGTGCCTCCTTTTGGAGTTGGGCTGTTGGTGGTCTGGGCGAAAGCCGCGAAGGTTCCCGAAGCGACGATCAACGCGGCGGCAAGCATCTTGTACATGTGATTTCCTCCCAAACTGAGATTTTCTTCGGAACGTGAACGCGAACCGGGGAATGCCGGGCTGTCCGACGCCGGCCTCAAGGCAGATGATTTTCTTACAGACGCAGGGCCAAGAACGGCCTACACTATCGGGGTATGGGCGCCTTGTCGTGCCCCAAAATCCATAGTCGCTCCAACAGTGTTCAATCGAAGAGGAACGCCGCGTGCAGGTTCTTGTCCGTGACAACAATGTCGACCAGGCGTTGCGCGTGCTGAAGAAGAAGATGCAGCGCGAGGGCGTGTTTCGCGAGATGAAGCTGCGCAGCCATTACGAGAAACCTTCTGAAAAAAAGACCCGGGAAAAGGCGGAAGCCGTCCGCCGCGCCCGCAAGCTCGCGCGCAAGAAATTGCAGCGCGAGGGGCTGCTGCCGATGAAGCCGCGGGTGGTGCCGGGCGCTGCGCCTGGGGCAAGAGGCGCGCCCGCGCGCGGCCCGCGCCGCTGAGAGCAATCCTCGCAATTCCGCAAGAGGGCGGCCACAAGGGCCGCTACGCTTGGCCGCAGCGTGTCCGTTTACGTAGGGGCGCCCCTTGTGGGCGCCCGCGGGCGAGGCATCGCCCGGCGGCGATTCATCTCTATGGCTTGGCCAGCGACGTGTACCAATCGAGAATCTCGGCGCCGTTCCAATGCAGCACGCCCGGAAACCGCCCGACGTGCTCGTAGATGGCTTCGAGATATTTGATCCGGTGCGGCTGGCCGCTGATATAGGGATGGATCGCGATCGCCATGATCTTGGGGCGCGCCGCGCTCTCCGCGTAGAGGCGCTCGAACTGATCGATGGCGCGACGCAAGAGATAATCGCTTGCATGATGCTGGACGATCATCATCGGGATGTCGTTGAGCTCGACCGAATAGGGCAGCGTCACCAGCGGGCCGTGGACGGTGCGGATCGTGGTCGGCTCGTCGTCATGGACGAAGTCGCCGATATATTTGATGCCCGCGCGCGCGAGCAGGTCGGGGGTCTCGAGCGTCTGCGTCAGCCCCGGCCCGAGCCAGCCCACGGGGCGCCGCCCGCAAAAGCGCTCCAGGATGTCCAGGCAGCGGTCGATGGTGGCGGCTTGATCCGCCAAGAGGTGCATCGGCACCTGGTCGTAGCCGTGGCCCATGAATTCCCAGTTCGCCCGCTTGGCCTCTTCGGCGACGCGCGCATAGTCCTCGCAGACGCGGGCATTGATGGCGAGCGTCGGGCGCAGGCCAAGCCGCGCGAACAGATCGAAAAACCGCCAGGCCCCGACCCGCATCCCGTATTCATGCCAAGTCCAGTTGGGAACGTCGGGCAGGAGCGCCTGCCCGGTCGGCGCCGGCAGCACCTGGCGCGGCATCGGCCGGGCGATGTCCCAGACCTCGTAATTGACGATCGTCCAGACGACCATGCGCGCCCCGCCCGGCAGCTTGAGCACCGGCCGATCGACGATGGCGGAGAAGTCGCAACGCTCGCGCGGCAGCATGCTCATGTTCATTTCTTGTCGAGACGGCTCAAGTGGTGCGACAGCAGCGTCCGCAGGGCCTGCAGATAGGCGAAGCCCGAAAGGAAGAGTATCACCGTCAACGCGGCCGCGAAGGGTCCGGGGCCGGGCACGATGCCGACGCCTGTGGCGTTGAGCATCAGGACGGCCACCGCGGCGAGCAGGATCAATATATCGATCCAGATTGCCAACGGGGTCGCAACGCCCGACGCGGCGTGCCGGCGCGCCGGATAGGTCACGGCGAACACAAATGACGGGATCGCGGCCGCGACGCTCGAGGCGCGCCAGATGAGCGCGTGCGGCAGCTCGAACAGCGACAACAGCGGCGGCAGCATGGCGCCCGCCGTCACCATGAAGCCGAGCTGGATGAAAATGCGCGTGATCAGTATTTCGAGCCGCGATATCGCGCCGCCGAAAGCCTGGCGAATGATGATGACGAGAGCCGAGAAACCCACGAAGGTCACCGACAAGGCCGCCAAGGTGAAAAGGTAGGTCGCGCCCGGGAGTTCCATTGCGTTTTCAATCCATGGCCGCACACAGCATGCCGGCGCCGTATTCCGCTCTGCGATTGTGAGGGATATCTCCGATGTAGCAGCGACGGCTAGAGCGTGATGACTTATCTTCGAATCGTCATCCCGCTCTACTTTATCGGTGGAGCATGATCTTTTCCGAAAACCGGTATCCACTTTTCGGGATCATGCTCTAGTACAGCATTTCCGAGCCTTAAGTCATGTCATCGATCGACCTCGTCCTGAGAAGGCGCGCAGCGCCGTCTCGAAGGGCGGCCACAAGCGAGATCGTGCCAGCGGCCATCCTTCGAGACGCGCCTTCGGCGCTCCTCAGGATAAGGTCCATGGATACTTGCCGGCATCATTCGGTCTTGATGTGGGCGGCGTGGATCACGTCGGCCCAGGTCGCGATCTCGGCCTTGATGCGGCGGGCAAATTCATCGGGCGAGCTTGCGACCGGCTCGTAGCCGAGCTCGGTCAGGCGCGCCTGCATGTCGGGCGTGGCGATGATCTTGGCAATCTCGCGGTTGAGCAGGCCGATGATGTCCTTGGGCGTGCCGGCCGGCACCAGGACGCCGACCCAGCTGTCGCCCTGGATCTGCGGGTAGCCGGCCTCCGCCATGGTCGGCACATCGGGCAGGATGCGTGAGCGCTTGGCGCCGGTGATGGCGAGCGCGCGCACATTGCCCTGAAGGATCTGCGGAATGGATGCGGCCGGCGAGGTGAAGCCGACCGGCGTGTGGCCGCCGACCACCGCGCCGATGGCCGGGGCGCCGCCGCCGAAGGGAACGTGCACCAGATCGAGCCCAAGCGAGAGGCGGAACTGCTCGCCCGCGAGATGGGCCTGGGTGCCGACCCCGGCCGAGGAATAGCTGAATTTACCCGGATTGGCCTTGATGAGGGCGACGAGCTCCTTGACGGTCGTCGCCGGCACCATCGGATTGACGGTGAGCACCGTGGTCGAGGTGACGGCGAGCGTGACCGGATCGAAGTCCTTGTCGGGATCGTAGGGAATCTTATCGAACAGCGTGGGGTTCACCACATAGGAGCTGAAGGCAAACAGCAAGGTGTAGCCATCGGGCGCGGCCTTCGCAGCCTGCGCAGTGCCGGTATTGCCGGTCGCACCCGGAACATTATCGACATAGAACTGCCTGCCGAGATTCTCGGCGAGCTTCTGGGCCATGAGCCGCGCAAAGGTATCGGTGACGCCACCGGGCGCGAAGGCGACAATGGCGCGCACCGCATGCGCCGGATAAGTCTGCGCAGCCGCCGGGCACGTGCCGACGAGCCCGAGCGCGGCCATCATTGCGAGCTTGCGAAGAGCCTTGGCCATCGCGGCTGATTGTAGGACGGGCCGAGCCCCTGTGAAACCCTTCACGGACACGCTTCGCGGACCGGGCCCGATCGGTCGGCCGTGACTTGTTCTCTCAGTACCATCCAAAGCCAACGCGCAAGCTGGAACTTCCCGCGCGTGATATTTTGGCAACAATCATGTTCGGGAGAATATGTTACATTGATTCAGGGAGAGTCCTAAATGGCCTCGCTGAAGATCAATGTTCGCTTGATCAACCCTCGTCTGGCGCTCGGGCTTGCCGCCGTTGCGCTGCCGACCTCGCTTTTGGCAACGCCGGCGCGCGCGCTCAATCCAGGCTGTACCTGCCCGGCCAGATCCGCGCCCGTCGGCGCCAATCAATGCTATGTCATAGGCATCGGATTTATTCCGGCAACCTGCACGGCTCCCACCCCCACGGGCGGGAGCATCAATCAGAGCACGATCAATCAGAGCGTGGCGCATGCCGCCGCCAGTCAGCAGCAGCTTTCATTCTGGGGCGTTCGGGCAATCCTGGAGGGCCGGCGCGACCAGCTGCAGGGAACCTTGGGGGCAGGCCGGCCGACCGCGATGATTTCCGGCTACGCCGCATCCGAGCTCGATGGAGCCCCCGGAGCGCTCAGCTATGCGGGCCAGCGCGCAAACCCGCTGGCGACGCCGGCTTACAAGGCGCCGCCGGCGCCCGCGAGCACGGGGCCAAGCTTCGCGACGTGGACGCAGGGTCTGGCGGATTTCGTGCATGACGATGCCGCCTCGGACGCGGACCTGACCCATGTCACCCGCATCCATCAGGCCCAGGGCGGGTTCGACGGGACCTGGCAGAACGTGGCGGGCGGCGCCCTGGTGGTTGGCCTCCTCGGCACCTGGACCGGCGCGCATGTGAGCTACGACGGGACGGCGACCAGCACGAAGCTGGAGGGTCCGGGGACTGGCCTCTACGGCACCTATGTCAACGGCGGTTTCTCCCTCGATGTGACGACCAAATTCGATTTCCTCCACCTGACCGAGGATTTCGCCGGCCTGGCGCCCGCGAACGCCGTCAACTTGACCAATGCCGGCGTCAACGGAAATGCTCAGTACAAGGCCGAACTCAAAGGCGGCAGCTTCGTCGAGCCGACCGCCGGCTTTTCCTTTACCCGAACAATGTTCGGTGCAGCCGCCACAGCGATCGGCTTGGCGGATGCCTCGACGTTACGCCTGCAGGCGGGCGCCCGGTTCGGCACCACCTGGGACTTCAAGGGCGTCAGCGTCGAACCCTCCCTGAGGGCTCTCGTTTACAGCAACGTCATTGCGGACGGCAGCGCCGCCACCAACGCGGGCGCGGCGGGAATTGTGCCGACCGATCAAGGGAAAGTTCGCGGAGAGCTCGACCCCGATGTGAACTGGAATTTTGGCAACGGCTATTCCGGGACGCTCTGGGGCGCGGTGCGGTTCGGCCAGGGCATGCGGGCCGGCGCCGCCATCCTCAATCTGCGAAAGCAGTGGTAGCGCCGGGCATCTAGAGCTCTAATCCTGCGGCGGTGGCGTCTCGCCTTTGCCCTCGCGACGCAGCAGATTGCCGGCCACGTCGGTGAGCGTGGGGCGCGGCAGCGCCGCGAACCCCAACGGCCGCGTCACCTCGATGGCGGCAAGCCCGAGGCGGGCGGTGAGCAGGCCGTTGAGCACGCCCTCGCCCAGGCGCGCCGATACCTTGGCGGCGAGGCCGTGGCCGAGCACCTGCTGGATCAAGCTGTCACCGGCCGCCATGCCGCCGGTCAGCACCAGATGGGCGATGACCTCGCGCATGAGGCGGGCCATCCCGAGCGCGCCGGGCCGGCCGCCATAGAGATAGGCGAGCCGCCGCACCACCGTGAGCGCGGTCGCCAGCACGAACAGCATGTCGAGCGCGGCGCGCGGGCTCAGCGCGGTGACGAGCGAGACCCGTTTGGCGGCGTCGCTGACGATGCGCCGGGCGTCGCGGTCGAGCGGCTCCATCAGCTCGCGTTCGGCGAGGCGCACCAGATCGGCGCCGTCGATGATGTCGTCGAGATGTCCTTCGAGGCCCGCGCGCGCCCGCGCCAGGCGGGGCGTGCGGCGGGCGAGCGCCAGCACGTCGCGCACCACGGCTCGGCCCGCGGCACGATCATCGCTGAAGAGCACCTCGCCGCCGCGACGACGCAGCTTCTCGATGGCGCCAAGTCGCCATAGCCCGAAGGCTTCGCGCACGATGATGCCTAAGAACGCCAAGGCGGCGAGCGCCGCCAGGAGCGCGGCGAGCCAGCCGAGCGCTTCATTGCGGCTGAACAGGTCCTCGATCAGGCGCGCCACGCTCGCCCCGATGCCGAGCACGACGAGCCCGCAGAGCGCGGACCAGAGCACGGTGCCGAAGGCGAAGCGGCGGCGCGGCACCGGATCAGCTTCCCTGACGGCCGGCAGCGCGGCTTCCGGCTCGACCGTGACCCGCACCGCGCCGCGCGCCGCGCGGGCTGGCGGCGCTTCGGCGCTCACCACGACATTGGGATCGTCGAGGCGGAACGCGGCCGGACGGCGGTGATGCTCGTTCATGGCATTCTGTCTCCGATCAGGAATTGCAGCGCACGGTCAAGGCGAATATGGGGCAGCATCAAGCTACCGTCGACCGGTTCGAGCTTGGGCGGGCGCAGGCGCAGGAAGCGGAAGTCCGCCTGCTCGGGCGCCGCCGTGGCGAGACCGCGAAATGCCGGCGTCGCGGCGAACACCGCTTCGGGGTCGGCCGGCAGGTCACCCGGAAACATCGCGGCCTCGGTCGCGCCGTCGAAGACCTCGCCGCCCAAGACCTCGCCAGCCGCCGGCACCCCGACGATGCACGGCAATTCCTCCCGGCCACGCCGCACCCTGGCCTCGCGGGTCGCCCGCACGGCCGCGAGCGCGACCACGTCGATGGGCGCGCCGGCGGCGCTCGCGCGCTTGGCCGCCCGCTCGATCATCCGCGCCAGGATCGCTTCCAGCCGCTCGTGGCTCGCGTGGTGGAGATGGTCGGCCTTGGTGGCGGCAAACAGAATGCGATCGATGCGCGGGCGAAACAGCGCGCTTGCCCAGGTCTTGCGCCCCAGCCGGAAACATTCGAGCACGGCCGCGAGCGCGCCTTCGAGATCGCGCACCGCGTCCGGCCCGGCATTGAAGGCCGAGAGCGCGTCGACCAGGATGATCTGCCGGTCGAGCCTCGCGAAATGGTCGCGAAAGAACGGCCGCACCACCACGTGCTTATAGGCTTCGAACCGGCGCTGCATCATGGCGGCGAGCGAGCCCGCGGGCGGCTCCTCGGCGATCGGCAGCGGTGAAAACGTGAGCGCCGGCGAGCCCGCGAGATCACCCGGCATGAGAAAACGCCCGGGCGGCAAAAGGCTCATGGCGTAGCGTTCATCGCGACACACCTTGAGATATTGGGTGAACAGCGCGGCGGCCCGCAGCGCGGCCTGCTCGTCCTCCGGCCCGAGCGGCGCAAGTCCCGCCAGATAGTCGTGCCAGGCGGCGGCGATCTGCGCCCGCGGGCCATGACGGGAGAGCGCCAGGCTCTCCGCCGACCATTGCGCATAGCTCTTGGCGATGAGCGGCAGATCGAGCAGCCATTCGCCCGGATAGTCGATGATGTCGATGGTCAGGGTCCGCGCCGTGGCGCGTTGCGATTGGTAGTCGATGACCAGGCGCAGCTCGCTGATGCGGTCGGTCGATTCCGGCCAGCGCCGCTCCTCGACCAACGCCCGCACATGGCCTTCGTAGTCGAAACGCGGCACCGCATCGTCGGGCTGCGGCGCGAGCCGCGCACGCGCGATGCGGCCGGTCGCCAGCGGCTCGAAGACCGGAAAGCGGCCACCCCCGATCAATCCATGCACCAAGGCGGTGATGAACACCGTCTTGCCGGACCGGGACAGGCCGGTGACTCCGAGCCGGATGGTGGGGTTGAGCACATGCTGGCCGAATTCGACCAGCGCACGGGCGGTGAGCCGCGCCTCAGCCAGGAGATCAGCGAGCGGATGCGGCATGGGAAATGGCCAATCCGGGGCGGCGGCCGCATGCTCACGCGGCCTCGTGAAGACTGTCCGGGCGGAATATGTCGCGGGCGATGACGAAGTCCACACCGTATCGGGTGAATACCTTAGAGGTTCTAACCCAATCAACAAATCCGATGTTCGCCGAAATTCCGGCCCGAAAAAACCATCTCGGCTCTATGAATTTCGCTGCGCCGCGGGAGGATGGGGAAAGTGCGGCCCCGATCATCGACTATCGGGGGGGTGGTGGGGTGACGATCGGGACCGCTTGCCTTTCAAGGGGTGGGAAAGGCGGTTCCGATCGTACCCTATCTATCTGATGCAAGGATCAAAGATTCGAGAGCGCGACGATTTTGTTTGCTTGTTGCGCAATTGTTCAGCGCACAGCAACAAAGGTGCGTCGCGCCGTCGCCGCGAGCAATAACAAGACTGCGGCCGGATCGAGCAACAGCGACCACCAGAATGAGCCAGCGCGCGGGCGGTGCAACATTGGAATGTTGGGCCCGGCTCAACGACGGTTACGCCCCTTTGCGGGGCGCGACCCATCAGGCAGCTTTGGTGCACGGATACCGTGCGCTTCATGCTGATCGCGCAGCCGCTTCGGCGCCTGCAAGCGCCAGGCGCGGTCGAGACACGTGAGCAGCTCGGCGTCGCCCGCCTTCGAGAGCCGAAGCAGAATCGCGGGCCAACCCTTGTAGTGATCGGTCTCGAAGTAGATTTCAGGCGCCGACTCGATCAGGATCTCCTTCATCTCGATCGGGCACCGAAAGACCAGCGTGTCCGCATCCTTCACGCGCGCCAAAAGCTTGCCACGCACCTTGAGGGCCGGCGTGCCAAAGGATTGAACCTCCTCGATGTCCGGCAAATTCGATCCCTTCACGGCGCGCCGCATCCGCGCCAGCGCCCGACCGAGCCCGTCGCCCGCGCCCTTCGCGGCCACGCCCTTGCGCGATGATCGCCCGCCATCCTTGCCCTGCACCAATGATGTCGGCGCGATGTTGCGCCACGCCGTCACCAGCGCGCTCTTGAGCGTCTTGGCGTCGGCCGCCTTGAGCCGCACATTGGTCGAGCCCGTGCGCCCCCAGCCTCCCGGGACGGGCACGAAAATCTCAGGCTCCGCCGCGACCAGGACCGACTGCTGCTCCGGGGTGAGCTTGACCATGGCGGAGGCCGCGTCCGGGTAGCCCATGGTGGCAAATATCTTCTTGCCCACGCGAAAATCGGGATGCCCCATATGCGAGGCCTCGATCGCTTCCGGCATGGACAGCGCCATGCGGCGGAATTCCTTGGGCGTCACTGCGTTCTCCTGGTGTGAAGCCCTAGGCGGCGTCGCAAAAAATAATCCCGGCCGCGGCGCGCCACCAAGCTAGGCAATCTGCCCGTGGCAATGCTTGTACTTCTTGGCCGAGCCACACGGGCAGGGATCGTTGCGCCCGGCCTTGCCCCAACTTGGCGGGTCTTTGGTGGCTTGCGGGATCACGGCCTGCGGGATGGCGGCCTGCGGGATGGCGGCCTGCGGGATGGAACGCTCGTGCGCGCCGCCCTCGCGCCCGCATGTGAGCGTCGCGTAGGAAAATGCCCGTATCAGGAGCGGACGAACATTCGCAGGCAGCTCGTTGTACAGCTCAACCGGCATGTCCACCGGAACTCGCCCGACATGGTTCCGATGGTCGAAGAACCACGGACGCTGGTAGACCAAATAAGCGATCGGCCGCACCCGCCCGCTCATGTTCGGCAGGCCTGCATGCATCGTGCGGTAGTCCACCAGCATGCAGTCGCCGCGCTGCACCGGGCATACCGTCGGGGCGTGCAGCACCTTTGGATCTTCCGCCCATTTGTGTGAACCGAGCCAAACCCCGGTTGGCCCGGTCTCGATGTCGATATCGATGAGGGGTATCGACGCAGTGACCGCGTAAATCGGCATTGTCGGGCCGATGCCGGGAAACAAATGTGGGTGGTCGCGATGAGCGTGCTGTTTGGTTGCGCCGGGATGCGACACGACGGTCGAGAAACTGCCCAGATGCATGTCGGGGCCGAGCACGGAGCCAAGAAACTTGAGCAGGAGGCTGTTCGCGAACACGGTCGCCTCGCCGAAGGCGCCGGTCATCAGCGGCGTAATTTCGTAGCGCGCATTCCCCACCCGATGAAACCGATTCGGCGCCGGCTTTTCCGCCTGGCCTTGCATTGCGGCCGCATCCAGCGATCCGCATTGCGCGACATATTCGCGATACATGGCCTCGATCGTGGCGAGCGGAAAGGCGCCACGGATCAGGACGCAGCCATATTCAAGGAACGCAGCAAGCGCCGCGCCACCGTTGTCGGCAGTCAACTCTCCGTTGGCGAGCTCGCTCGCCGAGACGGTCACAATCCAATCTATCGACATCCCCGGCAAACCACGCGACTGAGATGGCCGCCCCCCAACACGTCGACAGGATAGAAAGCAGCTCAACTCTATATGGTAGTCGAACTACCAACAACACAACATTTGGCCCTTTTTTAAGGCGCAGACGCGGAACACCACATTACGCGCGGTGATGAGTCCGCGGGTTATGTTGATTGACATGGAGTCGGAGAGGAATACCCGCTTCGAACACGATCCGCGCGTCCCATCGAATCGGCGACAAGCAGGCCGCGCGCAAGCGCGTGCTGCTCCAATCTCCTGCGTCCTCACTCGGCATCATGAAATATGATCCCGAGCGTGTGGCGGCGTCCCGACCGCAATCGGCTCACGCCGTGGCGCATGTTGACCCGATAGGTACCGCGGGTGCCGCGCACCGGACGATGGCGCACCGGGAAGATCACGCCCTCCCCCTGCGCGAGCGGCACCACCTCGGCGCGCGACTGCATGCGCGGCCGCTGCTCGGTGAGCACGAACTCGCCACCCGTGAAGTCGGCGGACGGCCGCGACAGCAGGATCGTGACCTGCAAGGGGAAGGCGTGCTCGCCGTAGATATCCTGGTGCAGGCAATTGTAGTCACCGGCGCCGTATTGCAACAGCAGCGGGGTCGGCTTGGTCTGTCCCGCATCGTGACAGCGCTTAAGAAAATCACGGTGCGCGCCAGGAAAGCGCGTGGCGATACCCATTGCGTCGTTCCAGCGGTTGGCGATCTCGGCGAGCGGCGGGTAGAGCGCCGTGCGCAGGGCGAGGATCGGCTGCGGCAGCGGATAGGCGAAATATTGGTACTCGCCGCGGCCGAAGCCGTGCCGGGCCATGATGATGCGGCTGCGGAACAGCTGGTCGGCCCCATAGGCGGCGGTGAGGTCGTCGCATTGCGGCGGCGTCAGCAAGGCTCCGGTGGTGGCAAAGCTCTGCGCATCGAGCTCGGCCGCGATGCGGCTCCAATCGAGGGAGGGGATTTCCGCGGCCACGGCGGTTCTCGTGGCTGGCGACATGTGCGTTCCTCCGGGTTTGCGCAGAATCCTTGCTCGAATCGGAGGCAAGCGCGCCACCCGGAACCTGCAAGCCAACGATACGAAAAGTTAGTCCCGGCCGCTTCGACAACGCGACCGGGACTAAATAGCTCCGCCGCATCGGAACAGCCACGTCAGCCGATGCCCCCCGACGATGCGCCCGCATTCATTGACGGCGTGTTCACCCTTCGGCGAGGGAAAATACCGGGATTGGGGGGTCAGGTATTTTTCCGTATGGCTATGTTTAGCGCGCGTTATCCGATGGGGTGCTTGTCTTGGCGCTACGGTGTTGCCTTGCGGCGGAGACCGAAGCCATGCGACTGAACCGGTGTGATTGCTGCGGCCGGAAATTCGGCCTGGTGCTGCAAAGGCTCTGGACCCGGCGTTTCTGCTGCCGGCTCTGCAAGAAGGTCTATCAGGTCGACAAAGGCCATCCGCGCGCGGCCGACATCGCCCGCGGCGTCTCTGAAACGCTCGATCAGGTCAAATCGGCAAGCTTCGCGAGCCGTTTGCGGTCTGCCGGCTCATGACGATCCGGATCAGGTCGGCGGTGTTCTTGGCGCCGACCTTCTCGATGATCCGCGCCCGATGAAACTCGATCGTCCGCGGGCTGATCCCGAGCTCCCGGCCGGCCTCCTTGTTGGAGGCGCCGGCGACGATCCGCGCCAGCACGTCACGTTCACGGGTGGTGAGCGGCTCGCGGCTTGGGATGCTCAATCCCGGCGTATTTGACGCCAGGTCGCCGCCCTGGCGGCGCCCCCATAGCGCGATGCTCTCCTTGACCCGCGCCACGACGGCATCGCCACGGAACGGCTTTTCGATGAAGTCGAGGGCACCGTGGCGGATCGCCTCGACCGCCATCGGAATGTCGGCCTGGCCGGACATCACGAAAATCGGCGCCGGATAGTCTTGCGCATTGAGCTGCCGCAGGATGTCGAGCCCGGAGCGCCCCGGGATATTGACGTCGAGAATGATGCAGGCCGGCGTGAGCGTGCGGGCGCTGGCGAGCAGCGAATTGCCCTCGGCAAAGCAGGTCGCATGGAAGCCCGCGCGCGTGAATACGATCGACAGGAGCTCGCGGATTGCCGGCTCGTCATCGACGATGAAGACTTCCCCGTTGGAAGGCGCCGCCTGAGCCATTTTGCCGAGAACCCTTGTGCTCTTTAAGTCCGTTCATTCGAACCGATCCGAAGAGTTGACCAAGAAATCGTTAAATCTATCCAAACCAGCCTCTTGGGCGCCGGCGGTCCCGGCCCCCCCCTTGATCGTCGCGCCGTCCATCCATCTGGGTAAAATTGTTCATAAATGGCAAAAGTTGACCGCCACGGCGCCGCTGCTGGTAGAGAACGCCCGTTGGCGGTGGGGACGCATGATGGCCGGCAATGTCAGCAAAAGCTTGAGCGAAAAGAGCCTGGGCGAGAAGAGCTTGGGCAAGACCGACGGCGTCGCCGCGGTCGATCGGGCGCTGGCGGTCCTGCGCGCCTTCGGCGCCGGCGACCGCACGCTCACGCTCGCCGAGCTCGCCGCGCGGACCAAGATCTACAAGAGCACGATCCTGCGGCTTGCCCAGTCGCTGATCCGCGCCGGCCTGCTGCTACGCCTCGCGGACGGCCGCTTTCGGCTCGGGCCGGAAGCGCTGCGGCTCGGCGGGCTCTATCAGCAGGCCTATGAGGTCGCCGACGTCATCTTGCCGGTCCTGCGTGCGCTACGCGAGAAGACCGGAGAGAGCGTGATCTTCCACATCCGCGAAGGCGAACGGCGCATCTGCCTGCACCGGGTCGAGTCGGTGCAGGCGATCCGCTACCACGTCCGCGAAGGCGACGTGCTGCCGCTCGAGCGCGGTTCCGGCGGACGCGTGCTGCTCGCCTTCTCGGGCGCCAAGGGCGAGCCCTACGAGACCATTCGGCGGCAGCTGCACCACATCAGCTTCGGCGATCGCAACCCGGAAGTATCGGGTCTCGCCGCGCCGGTGTTCGGCCCCGGTCAGGCCTTGGTCGGCGCGGTGACGATCTCGGGACCACGCGCGCGCCTCGACGCGGCCGCGGCGCGACGCTGCGTCCCGATCCTCATGAAAGCGGTCGCGCAGGCCACCCGCGATCTCGGCGGCGATGCGCGCATCTTCGATGCAAGAGTCTCCAAGACCGGCACCGCAGCCACCGGTGGGCGCAAGCGCAAGGCGAGATAGCCGTTCAGGCGGATGCGATCTCGCTGATCTTGACGTTGGGCCCGGGTAGCGGCGGGTCCGCTTCGGGACGATCCAAGCCCAGCACGCCCTCGGCGACCAGCTCCTCGATCAGCGCGCTCTCGCAGCCGAGCTCGCGCGCGATCTCCGCGCTGTGCTCGCCCACGCGCGGAATGTCGAGGCGCTTTTTCAGGCGCTGCCCATTCATCTCGATCGGCAGCGCCGGGATGGCGGTCGTGCGGCCCGCCGCCAGCGCGACCTCGACCATCGCGCCCGGGCAGGCGAGCTGCGGATCGTCGTGCAATTCGTCGGGCCGCCGGATCGGCGCAAAGCCGATATTGACCGCCTCGCAGCGGCGGCCGATCTCCGCCCGCGTCAAGGTCTCAAACAGCGCGCGCAGGCGCGGCAGCAGGCGCTCGCGCGCCGCGACCCGCAGCGGATTGGTCGCGAGCGTGGCGTCCGCCATGAGGTCGGTGAGACCGAAGGCCTCGCAGAAGACGCGCCACTGCGTGTCCGTGACTACGGCGATGAAAATCTGGCTGTCGTCGCCGGTCTCGAAGACGTCATAGATGCCCCAGGCGGAAATGCGTGCCGGCATGGGTGCCGCGGGCTTTCCGGTGACGGCGAATTGCGCCATGGCGGAGGAGACCAGGAACGCATTGTTCTCGAACAGCGCGCTCTTGACCAGCTGGCCGCGGCCGGTGCGCGCACGCTCCATGAGCGCCGCCAGGATGGCGATCACCGCGAACATTCCGCCCATCATGTCGTTGACCGGCGCGCCGGCACGCAGCGGCCGGCCGGGAGGACCCGTCATATAGGCGAGCCCGCCCATCATCTGCACCACCTCGTCGAGCGCCGCGCGATGCTCGTACGGGCCGGACAGGAAGCCTT
>DATDGG010000148.1:0-2459 GCA_036522235.1 Xanthobacteraceae bacterium | reverse complement strand
GAGGCGCTACGACCATCACTCAAACGGGCCTGCTGTACCGGCAGTAAGGGGGGCTGAGGTTGCCGGCACCCTCAGACATAATCATGAACGCGAGCCCGCATCCGTGCGCCACCCGACTCAATCACCAAAAAGTTAATCGCGCAGGGCCGCACCTCGGCAGAGCGAAGGCATGCCGATCGCACCCGGAAAGCGGCCCGCCGGGGGACGTCCATTCCCCGACGGGCCTGACTTGCGGCTAGGCCGAACTTCCTACTTGTCGAATCGATAACACATTGAACTCGCTTTTGTTTGTCACGGGCGAGTTGGTCGTTACTGGGTACGATCTGGGTTAATGCCGAGCAGTTCGAAGGCGCGTTGCTGGATTGGGGTGGGCCTGGTGTGGAGGGTGAAGAGGTATTTCTCGTTGAGCGCGGTTGTTGCTTGGATGCGGGCATAGGTGGCGAGATCGGCAAGGAGGGTTTGGAAGCTGTGCACCGGCAGGCCGTCGTCGGTGCGGCCGGTGGTTTGCTTGCGCCTGGCGGCTTCGGAGCGCTCGGCCTTGGCGACGATGCTGATGCGCATCGCAGCGGCTGCTTCGTGATCGGTTTCGTCGTAGAGCATCGGGGCGAGCCTGGCGCGCATGTGATGCTCAACATGATAGGCGAGCATGCAGAGTAGGACGTGGGCGCGGACCCGCGGTGCGGTCCAGTGGAAGATCGGCCGCAAGTGAATGTCGAGCGTCTTCAACGAGCGGAACGCCCGTTCGACCTTTGCGAGAGATTTATAGGCGCCGACCGTCGCGGCGTCGTCGAGAATTCGTTTGGCCAGATTGGTGCGCACCACATAGATGCCATCGAGAGCGGCCTCGGCCGCGATGGCGTCGGCGTTGCGACGGAACGTGAAGCTCGCCTCGCCGATATCGAGTTCGAAGTGCTTGGCCATCTTGTGCCGGTTGATGACGGCGCCGACCTTGAGGGCAATCTCGGCCGCGCCACGCAGCGGCCTGCGGGCGCGCGAGACGGCGGCGGCGATGGCGGCGAGATCGCGTTCGGTCGCCGCCAGAAGGTCCAGGCGCTTGCGGGTGCGCTCGCGGGCGAGATCGGGATTGCGGCAGACGATGAGCCGTTCGCCCGGAAAGTCGGGCGACGTAATGGCCGCCATGTCGCGCTCATCGAACAACGACATCTGCAAGATCCCGCCTTCGGCGAGCGCCCTGATGGCCGGCGCGCGCAACGCCGTGATCCAGTCGAGCCCGGCAGGCGCGATCTCGGCTTCGAGGCGCGCCTTTGTGATCATGCCACGGTCGCCGACCAGCACCACGTGCTTGAGCGCGAAACGGCTCTTGATCTTGTCGATCTGCGTGGCGAGCGTGCGCGGGTCGGCGGTGTCGCCCTCGAACACTTCGATCGCCACCGGGCAGCCGTCTGGGGCGCACAGCAGACCGTAGACGATCTGCAACTTGCCCTTCTTGCCGTCGCGATTGTAGCCGAGCCGGGCGAGCTCGCAGCAGCGCCCCTCCAGGTAGCTCGATGACACGTCGTAGAGCACCAGCGTGCCGTCGCGCAGATGCTTGCGGGCAAGCGCCGTTTCGATCGCCTGCTGGCGCTCGCCGAGCCAATCGATGGCAGCATAAAGTTCATCCTCATCGACCACGCCAAGGCCGAGAATGTCGCCGAGGCTGGATGCCGCGGTGGCCGGATCGAGCATGCGGGCCGTGGCCAACTTGGAGGCCGGCGCAATCAGCCGAGCCACGATCATGGCAATGACGAGATCGCGGGGGCGGTTGCCGGCGGGACCGAGAATGCGATCGAGACCGATGTCGCGCAGCACGCCGAGCACTGCGGCGACATGGCCGTGCGGCAGGCTGCGGCGCACGATGATGTTCTGTCGCTCGGCCGGCGCGGCGGTGCCGCCCTTGAGCAGCGTGCGCAGTCCCTCCACCAGCTCGGTCGGCCAATCCGACAGGTTCGCAATGGTGCGCTTCTTGATCTTGGCGCCATCCCGGTAGCTCTCGCGCAGCAGGATGGCGGGGGGCGAATTCCGGTTGGGCACCGATTCGATATACATGGCGATAGCATGCCATAACAAAACCTATATATCAATCATAATATCTCGAATTACATGGCTACATTTCAATGGCCCTTTTCCGGGAATGCCATCAAATTCAAACCCTTATAGATTTCGAAAGAAGGAAGTTCGGGTTAGATGCCGCAACCAAACTTTCGAAGGGAGGAATAGCCATGGCCGTCACGCGCCGCACGTTCTCCGTCATGCTCGCAAGCGCGATCGCCACGCCGCGCGTGGCGTTTGCGCAGGTCAAGGACAACTGCGCCTTCTATTCGGCCGTGGGCGGGCAATTGACCCACTATGAGGTTGATTTCGCCGCCGCCACATTGACCAAACGGGCGGCGGTCACGCTCCCCGGCGGCGTCCAGTACGCATGGCCGCATCCATCACGGAGATACCTATACGTGGCGACG
>DATDGG010000147.1:0-28170 GCA_036522235.1 Xanthobacteraceae bacterium | reverse complement strand
ATCGTCAACACCGCCCGCGGCGAGGTGATCGACGAGAACGCCCTTGTCCGCATGATCGCCGCCGGCGAGATCGCGGGCGCCGGCCTCGACGTGTTCGAGCACGAGCCGGCGGTCAACCCGAAGCTGGTCCGGCTCGCGCATAGCGGCAAGGTGGTGCTGCTGCCGCATATGGGCTCGGCCACGATCGAGGGCCGCGTCGACATGGGCGAGAAGGTCATCGTCAATATCAGGACATTCCTCGACGGCCACAAGCCGCCCGACCGCGTGCTGCCCTCGATGCTGTGAGGCCCCGTGCTAGACCCAGAGACATGACCCAAAGACATGACGCCAAGACATGACACCAAGACTTGGCCATGGTTCAGATCACCCCAACCCCCAGGAGCAACCCGATGCGTCTTAGAATTGTGGGCGCTGCTTGCGCCCTCTTGATCACCACCGGCATGGCCTGCGCCGCGCCGGCCGGAAAGCTCGCGCCCGCCGACATTCAGACGACCTTCTTCGACGGCCAGCCGTTCACCTCCTCGACGCCACAGAACATCAAGTACAAAATGGTGTTCACCGCCGACGGCAATATGACGCGCGAGCCGCTCGGCAAGGCCGGCGTCAAGGGCGAAGGCACCTGGAAGCTCAGCAAGGACGGCTTCTGCACGACCTGGAAGAATTCGCCGGCCAATTGCTTCAACCTGATTTCAGCGGGCGACAACAAATGGTCGGTGCTCAAGGGCACGTCGGTGATCGGAACCTGGAGCAAGTGACGCGGCCATTTGTTCGGTCGCATGATCTTTTCCGAAAAGTCTGCAACTTTTCGGGATCAGGCTCTTATGCGTCACTTCACTTGTGCACCGACAGGTCGCGGATGGTCGGATGCTCGCCGGACAGCGGGTTGGCCGGATCCCACGAATAGGCGAGCGTCTCGAACCGCATGGAGCGGGCGTCGATCATCAGGAGGCGGCCGACCAGGCCTTCGCCGAAGCCGACGATTTCGCGGATCACCTCCAGCGCCATCAGCGAGCCGAGCACGCCTGTCAGCGCGCCCAGGATGCCGGCTTCGGCGCAGGCCGGCACGCTGCCGGCGGGCGGCGGCTCCGGAAACAGGCACCGATAGGTCGGGTTCTGCGCGCCGCTCGGCCTACGCTCATGGGCCCGGATGGTGGTGAGGGTGCCGTCGAAGCTGCCGACCGCGGCCGTCACCAGCGGACGGGCGCCGAAGTAGCAGGCATCCGACACCAGATAGCGCGTGGCGAAATTGTCGGACCCATCAGCGACAAGGTCATATTGCCCGATCAGCGCCGGCGCGTTGTCGGCCACGAGCCGCACCGCGTGGGTCTCGACCGCCACATACGGATTGAGCCGCGCGATCGCGGCCGCCGCGCTCGCAACTTTCGGATCGCCGATCTCGGGCGTGCCGTGGATGACCTGCCGCTGCAGGTTCGAAAGCGCCACCTTGTCGTCGTCGATGATGCCGAGCGTGCCGACGCCGGCGGCCGCGAGATAGAGCAAGACCGGCGCCCCGAGCCCGCCGGCCCCGATGACCAGGACACGCGCGCGCTTGAGCGCCGCCTGACCGGGCCCGCCCACCTCGCGCAGCACGATGTGGCGGGCATAGCGCTCGAGCTCGTCGGCATCCAGCATGGCGGCCTTATATCACTTTCGTGCAAGGTCTACATTTGCGCCACTGCGCCGATCCGGTAGGTTGCGGCTCATGCCCGATCAGTCGCGAGTGAGCATGCGTGTCGCCGGTGCGGTCCTGATTTTTTCGATTGGCCTCTGCGCCGCGCTGGTGCAGGCGCAGAACCCCAAGCCCTCCGGCCATCCGGCCGCCGCAACGCCGCAGAGGCCCGATCTGGCCGCATTGCCCGCCCCGTCGAACCGTGCGAAATTCAAAGCCGCTGAACCAATGCAGGGCCGGGCAACATGTTGGCAATTCTCGCCGAGTTTTGGACTTTCCTGCGGGCACGCAAGAAGTTCTGGCTCGCCCCGATCCTCATCATGATGGTCATCTTCGGCGGCCTGATCGTGCTGACGCAAGGGTCGGCGGTCGCCCCGTTCATCTACACGTTGTTCTAGCCTATTCGTTGCTGAATTTCGGCGGCCGCTTGTCGATGAAGGCGGCCATGCCTTCCTTCTGGTCGGCAGTCGCGAACAGGGTCGCAAAGATGCGGCGCTCGAAACGCGCGCCCTCGGCGAGCGGAGACTCGAAGGCGCGATTGACCGCTTCCTTGGCGGCGATGAGCGCCGGCAGCGACATGGACGCAATGGTCTCCGCGACCTTGAAGGCCTCCTCCATGAGGCTTGCGGCCGGCACGACCCGCGCCACCAGGCCGGCGCGTTCGGCCTCGGCCGCATCCATCATGCGCCCGGTGAGAATGAGGTCCATGGCCTTGGCCTTGCCGACCGCGCGCGGCAGCCGCTGCGTGCCGGCGATACCCGGAATGACGCCGAGCTTGATTTCGGGCTGGCCGAATTTGGCAGTGTCGGCCGCGATGATGAGGTCGCACTGCATGGCGAGCTCGCAGCCGCCGCCGAGCGCAAAGCCCGCGACCGCGGCGAGGACCGGCTTGCGCGCCCGCGCCACCGCGTCCCAGTTGCCGGCGAAGTCCTCCATGAAAACCGTGACGGCGGACTTGGCCGCCATCTCCTTGATGTCGGCGCCGGCCGCAAATGCCTTGTCGGAGCCGGTGAGCAGAATGCAGCCGATGCCTGCATCGGCATCGAAGGCGGCGACCGCCTGGCCAAGCTCGGCATTGAGCTCCCAGTTGAGCGCATTGAGGGCCTGCGGGCGATTGAGGCGGATGACGCCCACGCGGCCGCGCCGTTCAATCAGGATGTTCCGATAGTCCATGGGGGAGGACTAGCCGATATTTCCCGGGTCTGCCACTGTGGCGGGCAATCGTGCCTGCGGGAGGAATCCATGAACCAGCATTCGATCGCCCTGATCGCGGCCTGGGCGATCGCCCTGACCGGCAGCGTGCTCCTGGCCTTGACGGCGACCCAATCGGCGCGCGCCGCCGAGGACGATCCGGCGCTCGCCTTGGCGCGCGACGGCTTCTTCTATGTGGGCGGGCACAACACGACCGTGAACGGCCACACCTATGTGGTCGGGCAGATGTATGTGGAGATGCGCATCCCGGCGCAGCAGACCCATCCCTATCCGATCATCATGGTGCATGGCGGCACCCGCACCGGCACCACCTATACGGGGACGCCCGATGGGCGCGAGAGCTGGGCGCAATATTTCGCGCGGCGCGGCTACGCCGTCTATGTGGTGGACCAGCCCGGACGCGGACGTTCCGGCTATCTGACCGAGGCCTATGGGCCGCAGACCTTGGCCGACGGCGAAAGCGGGCAGCGCCGGTATCTGCAGCAGGAAAAGGCCGGGCTGTGGCCGCAGGCGCATCTGCATACCCAGTGGCCGGGCAGCGGCGCGCCGGATGATCCGGTCACGCTGCAGATGACCGGCAGCTATGTGCCGGAGATGAAGGATTTCGCCAAGGCGCAGCTCCTCAACCGCGACGCGCTGGTTGCGTTGCTCGACAAGATCGGTCCCGCGATCCTTCTGGTGCATTCGCAGGCCGGCGCCTTTGCGTGGCCGGTGGCGGACGCGCGGCCCGATCTGGTCAAGGCGATCGTGGGGGTCGAGCCGAACGGCCCGCCGGTGCATAGCGTGGAGCTGGTCGGCGCGCCCGATTGGTTCAAGGAAGGTCCGGTGGCGCTGCCGTTCGGGGTCACGGCCGTTCCGCTGACCTACGCGCCCGCCGTCAAGGATGCGGCCGAGCTGAGCTTCGTGCGCGAGGACAAGGCTGATGCGCTCGATTTGGTGACATGCTGGCGACAGGCGGAGCCGGCCCGGCAACTTCCCAATCTGCAGAAAATGCCCATCATGGTGCTCACCTCGGAGGCGTCCTATCACGCGCCCTACGATCACTGCACCGTGAAATACCTGCAGCAGGCCGGCGTCAAGGCGGCCTGGATCAAGCTCGCCGACCTCGGCATCAAGGGCAACAGCCACGTCATGATGCAGGAGAAGAACAGCAAGGAGATCGCGGCGGTGATCTACCAATGGCTCGACAAGGCGCTGGCGGCAGTCCAGTAGCGCACTCCTAGCATCCCCCTGAAAGGGGGAGGCCGGCCAGCAAAGCGAGCCGGGTGGGGGTCCCGCTTCCCCACAGAATTCGGAGCTTGTGGCGTAACCCCCACCCGACCCGCTTCGCGGGTCGACCCTCGGGTCGGGGCCCGGGGGCAGGCTCTCCCCCTAGCAGCGGGAGGTTAAGAGAAATCAGCGTTGGCACACCGGGCAGAAGAAGGTCGAGCGCCCGCCCTGCACGATGCGCCTGATGGTGCCGCCGCAGCCCCGCCGCGGACAGCGCTCCCCTTCGCGGTCGTAGACCGCGAACTGGTGCTGAAACAGGCCAAGCTCCCCGTCGGTGCGCTTGTGATCGCGCAGCGACGAGCCGCCGGCACGGATGGCATCGTTGAGCACGTCGCGAATGCCTTGCACCAGGGCCCCCGCGCGCTCGTTCGGCTCGCCCGCGCGCGTCGCGATCGTGGAGGCGCGGCGCTTGGGCGACAGCCGTGCGCGATAAAGCGCCTCGCAGACATAGATGTTGCCCAGCCCCGCCACCACTCGCTGATCCGACAACGCCGCCTTGAGGCTCGTCTTCTTGCCCGCGCAGGCGTGCGCCAACATGGCGGCGTCGAAGGCGTTGCCGAGCGGCTCGGGCCCGAGCGCCCGCAACAGCGGCTCCTGGTCGAGCGCGGCGCGCGCAATAAGCTTCATGGAGCCGAAGCGGCGCGGATCGTTGAAGGCGATGCGGGCGCCGTTCGACATGTGAAAGACCACGTGATCGTGGGTCAGATGTTGCGGCCGCGCATGATGATACTTGCCGGGCCGTTGCTCGCCGCCGTCATGGGCGACGCGGAACGAGCCCGACATGCCGAGATGCATCAGCAGCACCTCGCCGGAGGAGAGGTCGACAGTGATATATTTGGCGCGGCGTCCGAGCCCGGTGACGGTCTGGCCCTCGAGGCGGGCCGCGAAGTCGCTTGGCAGCGGCCAGCGCAGGTCGCGGCGCCGCGCCTCGACCTCCGCGAAGCGGGCCCCTTGCATGACGGGCTCGAGGCCGCGGCGCACCGTCTCGACTTCCGGAAGCTCAGGCATGGGAATCGATTTACGTCCGCACTGGAGATGCTCACCATAACGGTGAAAGCCCACGGCCACACATAGAACTCTCCGCCCGCGCGCGCTATGGTCTTGGTGGACAAGGTAGATCGCTCATGAACGAGCCGCAAAAAGCATCTGATGCAGCTGCCTCGGCAGAGACGACCCATTTCGGCTTCGCCGAGGTGCCGCTTGCGGGCAAGCAGGCCTTGGTCGACGACGTGTTCCACAGCGTGGCGAACCGGTACGACCTGATGAACGACCTGATGTCGGGCGGGCTGCATCGCGCCTGGAAGGATGCGCTGGTGGCGGCCGTGAACCCGCCCAAGAATCCGACCAAGGGCCGGCCGACCGCAGACCACCACGGCGACATCGCGGCGCGCAGGTTCTCGCTGCTTGACCTCGCGGGCGGCACCGGCGACGTGGCGTTTCGGGTGCTCAAGGCCGGCGGTCCTGCCACGCGGGCGACCGTGGTCGACATCAATGCCGACATGCTCACGGTCGGGCGCGAGCGCGCGGCCGCGCGCGGGCTCAGCGCGGTCAGCTTTGTCGAGGGCAATGCCGAGGCGCTGCCGTTTCCGGATCGGTCCTTCGATGCGGTGACGATTGCCTTCGGCATCCGCAACGTGCCGCGCATCGCGGCCGCGCTCGCCGAGGCGCGTCGGGTGCTCGCCATCGGGGGCCGCTTTCTGTGCCTCGAATTCTCCACCGTCGACGTTCCGGGCCTCGACGCGCTCTACGACTTCTATTCGTTCAACGTCATTCCGGCGCTCGGCCGCATGGTCACCGGCGATGCCGAGGCCTATCGGTATCTGGTCGAGTCGGTCCGCCGCTTCCCGCCGCCCGAAAGCTTTGCCGGCATGATGCGGGCGGCGGGGTTCGCCCGCGTCTCCTTTCGCCCGATCACCGGCGGCATCGTGGCGCTGCATTCGGGCTGGCGATTGTGATCGCGGCATTTGCCCATCTCACCCGGCTCGCGCGCGCGGGCCTGGTCTTCGCCCGCGAGGGCGTGCTCGCCCTCATCGATCCGGCGCAATTGCCGGTGCCGGCGCGCATGGCGCTGCGCGCCGCCCGCCTGATCGAACGGCCCACGACCACGATCGCGGCCAATCGGCTGGCCGCCGCGCTGACGCGGCTCGGCCCCACTTATGTGAAGCTCGGCCAGTTCCTGGCGACGCGGCCCGACGTGGTCGGGGTGGCGATCGCGCGCGATCTCGAATCGCTGCAGGACAAGATGGCGCCGTTTCCGCAAGCCGCCGCCGAGGCCAAGGTGACGGCCGCGTTCGGGCAGCCCGTGTCGGCCACATTCGCAGCCTTCAGCCCGCCGGTCGCGGCCGCCTCCATTGCGCAAGTCCACCGCGCCGAGACCGTGACTGAGACGGGCAGACAGGCGGTCGCCGTGAAAGTGCTGCGGCCCGGCATCGAGCACCGCTGCAAGGTCGATCTCGACGCCTTCGCATTCGCGGCGCGCCACGCCGAGAACCTGTCCGCCGAGGCGCGGCGGTTGCGTCTCATCGAGGTGATCGACACGCTGCGGCGCTCCGTCACCATCGAGATGGACATGCGGCTCGAAGCCGCCGCGCTTTCGGAAATGGCCGAGAACACCAAGGAGGATCCGGATTTTCGCGTGCCTTCGGTCGACTGGAACCGCACCGCGCGCGACGTGCTGACGCTCGAATGGATCGACGCCACGCCGCTGTCGGATCGCGCCCGGCTCGAGGCCAAGGGTTTCGACCTCAAGGAGCTCGGCCGCGCCGTGATCCAGACCTTTCTGCGCCATGCGCTGCGCGACGGCTTCTTTCACGCCGACATGCATCCCGGAAACCTTTTCGTCGATCATGACGGCAAGCTGGTGGCAGTCGATTTCGGCATCATGGGCCGGCTCGGGCCGAAGGAGCGGCGGTTCCTGGCCGAAATTCTCTATGGCTTCATCACCCGCGACTATCACCGCACCGCCGAGGTGCATTTCGAGGCCGGCTATGTGCCGCGCCAGCATTCGGTCGAGGGCTTTGCGCAGGCGATCCGCGCCATCGGCGAGCCGATTCACAATCGCACCGCCGAAGACATTTCCATGGCCAAGCTGCTGATGTTGCTGTTCGAGGTCACCGGCCTGTTCGACATGCGCACGCGTCCGGAACTGCTGTTGCTGCAGAAGACCATGGTGGTGGTCGAAGGCGTGGCGCGCGGTCTCGATCCCAAGCTCGACATGTGGAAGGTCGCCGACCCGGTGGTGCGCGAATGGATCGAGCGCCATCTCGGCGTCACCGGCCGGGTCGAAGGCGTGGCCGAAGGGGCGCGCGAGGTGGGGCGCTTCCTGGGCGCGGTGCCGGCGCTGCTCGCGCGCGGCGCCGTCCTGATGGAGCAGCTCGACGCCATCACCCGGGACGGCCTGGTGCTGGCGCCCGAGACCGTTGCGGCGATCGGACGCGCGCAGGCGCGGCGCAACCGCTGGGTCGCGGCGGCGCTGTGGCTGATCGCGGGGCTGCTGGCCTGGGTGGTCCTGCTCGGCCGATGATTGCATTGATTGCATTGCAATCATCGGCTAGAATCGAGGGCCTGGGTGAGCACGGAGCGGCGGCAAATGGCCAGCATCACCATTCGCGGGCTCGATGACGATCTCAAGCAGCGCCTGCGCCTGCGTGCGGCCCAGAACGGCCGCTCCATGGAGGATGAAGCCCGCACCATCCTGCGCGGTATCGCGGACGCGCCCGCCCGCGTCGCTGCACCCGCATCGGCGCGTCGCGCGGCGGCGCACCCGGCACCGCAAGTCGACGACAGGTCCGCCGGGCGGCGCGTTCTCTTGATCATCGGCGGCGGCATCGCGGCCTACAAGTCGCTTGATCTCATCCGTCGGCTCAAGGAGCGTGGCGCCACCGTGCGCTGCGTCCTCACCGCGGCGGCGCAGAAATTCATTGCGCCGCTCGCCGCCGGAGCGCTCAGCGGGGAACGCGCCTTCACCGACCTGTTCGATCCGGCAAGCGAATTTGACGTGGGCCATATCCGCCTCGCGCGTGACACCGATCTCGTGGTGGTGGCGCCGGCGACCGCCGACCTGATGGCCAAGATGGCGGGCGGCCATGCCGACGATCTCGCCTCCGCGGTGCTGCTCGCAACCGACAGACCGGTGCTGATCGCACCCGCCATGAACCCATTTATGTGGGGCCATGCGGCGACCCGGCGCAATCTCGCCCGGCTCGCGGCCGACGGCATCAGGATGGTGGGCCCCGCCGAAGGCGAGATGGCGGAGGCGGGAGAAGCCGGCATCGGCCGCATGGCGGAGCCGCTCGAGATCGCGGCCGCGGCGCAAGCCCTGCTGGCGGGATCGCCCGGCCCGTTGGCCGACCAGCCGCTGCGCGGCAAGCGCGTGCTGGTGACATCGGGCCCCACGCACGAGCCGATCGATCCGGTGCGCTACATCGCCAATCGATCCTCCGGCAAGCAGGGGCACGCGATCGCGGCAGCGGCGGCGGCAGCGGGTGCGCAGGCGACGCTCGTCTGCGGGCCGGTCAACATTCCGGATCCCCCCGGCGTGAACGTCATCCGGGTCGAGACGGCGCGCGAAATGCTGGCGGCGGTCGGGCAGGCGCTGCCGGTCGATTGCGCCGTGTTCGCGGCCGCGGTGGCGGATTGGCGAGTGGCGCAGGCCGGACGCGAGAAGATCAAGAAAGGGAAAGGCGCAACGCCCAGCCTGACGCTGGTGGAAAATCCGGACATCCTTTCCGACATCGCGCACCGCAAGGAGCAGCGCCCGCGCCTGGTGATCGGCTTTGCGGCCGAGACCGAGAAGTTGATTGCCAACGCCAAGGACAAGCTCAAGCGCAAGGGTTGCGACTGGATCCTGGCCAATGACGTGTCGGCCGAAACCGGCATCATGGGCGGTGATCGCAACCGCGTGCATCTGATCACCGCGGGCGGCGTCGAATCGTGGCCGCCGCAATCGAAGGACGCGGTCGCGGTCGCGCTCATCGCCCGCATCGCCTCAGCGCTCGCCGGACCGACGCCGTGAGCACGCCTTGGCTCGACGTGATGCGGCTGCCGCATGGAGCCGACCTGCCGCTCCCGTCCTATCAAAGCGAAGGCGCGGCCGGCCTCGATCTTCTGGCCGCGGTCGCGGCCGACAATCCGGTGGTGCTCGCGCCCGGCGCGCGCGCCTTGATCCCGACCGGCATCGCGATTGCCTTGCCGGTAGGCACCGAAGGCCAGGTGAGACCGCGCTCGGGCCTGGCGATGCGTCAGGGTGTCACCGTACTCAATTCGCCCGGCACCATAGATGCCGATTATCGCGGCGAAGTACAGGTTATCCTGGTGAACCTGGGCCACGATCCGTTCACGGTCACGCGCGGCATGCGCATAGCCCAATTGATTATCGCGCCTGTGCTGCGGGTTATGCCGCGCGAGAACTTCACTCTTGATGAAACCACACGCGGAGTTGCGGGTTTTGGTTCTACAGGCACCGGGAAGGGGGAAATCGCGTAGGTGCCGTCGCCAAGACTGAACCGCTTACTCTGGTCAGTGTGGAGCCGGCAATGCCACTTTTGCCTCGCAAAGGTCTGCTTGCGATCGCGGCCGTCATCGACATCGCGCTGCATGCGCGCGGCCAGCCGGTTGCCGCCAAGGCGCTGGCAAATCGCCAACGGCTGCCGCCGCGACATCTCGAACCGGTGCTGCAAGCGTTGGTGCGCGAAGGCGTCCTCAAAGGCATCCGCGGACCGCGTGGCGGCTATCAGCTCGCGCGCGAGCCGCGCCGCATCACCGCCGACGAAATATTGCGCGCGATCGGGACCGTCGAGGATGAGGTGGATGGCGCCGCGGTAAAATCGAGCCTGCTCACGCAGGTCGTGGTGCCGGCGCTGGCGCAGGCCGAGGTCGCATTTTCCGGCGCGCTCGCGCACATCAATATCGAGGATCTGGTGTCCGCGGCGCAAGTGCTCCAGTAGCGCATCGCGGAGCCGGAACTTGGCCCGGACGCAACATTGCCCGCCGCGGCGTGGTGGCGGCGACCCGTAGTTTTACAGTCGCAAATATTTACGTGTCTTTCAGGCCAACGTGGGACCCTGTCGGCTGCAGGAGAACCTGCTTTCGGAAGGTGCTTCGCCACGGGAGGCCGACATGAAGTTTCGATTCGGCGCCGTTCTGCTCTGCCTGCTTCTCAGCGCGCCGGCACGCGCTCATGAAGTCGAGGTTGGCACCACCATCATCTGCGATACCCAACGACAGGTGGAGCGATTCGTCTCGCTCATGCACGGCAACGCCCAGAGCGCCGTCAGCACCGTCAATGCCGAGGAGAAAAATCAGAGCGCCTGCGGCATGTCGAAATTGGCGTTTGTGCGCGGCTTGAGCCTCGCCATGGTGCGGACCAAGGACCAAACTTTCGAGATCGTCGAAATCCTGGTCGTGGGCGTCGCCAGCGAGGCCGGCGTGCAAGCCGTCGTCCCCAACGTCCAGTTCGCGGTGTTCAAGGTGGAGGAGAAGAGCGCCTGACGCTGCGCGACTGCGCTCAGCCGAGCTTCTGCTCCTTCTTCAACGCGTCGAGCCAAGGGCAGAGGCCGGGCATCAGCGTGTAGTTGCCCTCGATCACCTGGACGGGCTGGCGCAGGCCCGCTTCCGCCGCCTGCTGGCGCAGCTCGCGCGCTTCGACTTGCTTGTCCGGTGCCATCCAGGACCGGTCGTGGCCCCACAGGCTCGCCCCGAACTTGCGCTCGAACGGTTGCCAGGTCGCGGGATCGATCGATTGCGCGCCCCAGCCATACTCGGTCATGAAGCCGGATGGGTTCCACGAATAGAACGACGTGATGTAGTCGCCGGAATGGCGGCCGAGCGTGACGGCGACGCGGCCTTCCTCCGCCAGCGCCAGATCATAACCCTGCCCGACATCGTCGAGGCTGTAGAGCTCGATCATCATGTGATGGGCGGCGTTGCGGCCGGTCTCGATGAAAGCGAGGCTATGGTGGCGCTGGTTGACGTTCATGAAGTAACCGCGGAACGGGCGCAGCCAGTAATCGCTGAGCCGGAAGCCGAGGACCTCCCGGTAGAACGGCATCACCCGGTCGATATTGTCCACGTGCAGCACCACATGGCCCATGCCGAGCGGCCCGGTGCGGAAGCCCGATATGTTGCGCCCGGGCCGGAACGGTTCGCTGGTGCTTTCAGCCCCGTGAAAGAATTCGAGCCGGTTGCCGGCCGGGTCGTGCAGAACAAGGAGGTCCTTCACATGCCGCTCGGCCGCGAGCGCATACGAGCCGCGCGCGACGCTGATCCCGGCCTGCTCGAGCCGCGCCGCCACCGCGTCGAGCGCCGCCGCATCGGCGACCTCCCAGCCCATGAAGCCGATGCCTTCGCCGCCATCTGCGTCGACCACGAGGCGCTGCTTGCGGTCATCCATCCGGAACGCCAGCGTCGAGCGGCTCTTGTCGACCCGCTGCATGCCCAGAAAGCCGCTGCCGAAGTCGGCCCAATCCTCCAAGGCCTTGGCGCGAACCCCGACATAGCCCAAAGCTTGCACGCTCATCGCGGTTCTCTTTGGTTGTAGCCCGCATGGAGCGCAGCGGAATGCGGGAGCGGCGTTCCCGCATTACGCTGCGCTCAATGCGGGCTACAGCAGAGGCTCGTTCAGGCGACCTTCGGCTTCATCCGGCTGTAGACCTTGCGGGCATTGCCTTCGAAAATCTTCTGCTTGTCCTGCGCCGTGAGCCAGGGCACCTGATCGATATAGCGCTTGGTATCGTCGAAATGCTGGCCGGTCTGCGGATCGATACCGCGCACCGCGCCCACCATCTCGGAGGCGAACAGGATATTGTCGATCGGCACCACCTTGGTCAAAAGCTCGATCCCGGGCAGATGATAGACGCAGGTGTCGAAGAACACATTGTTGCGCATCAGCTCGTCGAGCGGCGGCCGGTTGTTCATCATCGCCAAGCCCCGATAGCGGCCCCAATGGAACGGCACCGCGCCGCCGCCATGCGGAATGATGAGCTTGAGGGTGGGGAAATCCTTGAACAGGTCGCCCAGGATGAGCTGCATGAAGGCGGTGGTGTCGGCATTGATGTAGTGGGCGCCGGTGCCGTGGAACACCGGGTTGCACGACGCGCTGACATGGACCATGGCCGGGACGTCGAGTTCGCAGAGCTTCTCGTAGAATTTGTACCAATAGCGGTCGGTCAGCGGCGGTGCGGTCCAGTGCCCGCCCGACGGATCGGGATTGAGATTGCATCCCACCATGCCGAATTCGTTGATGCAGCGCTCGAGCTCTTCGATGCAATTGTCGGGCGGCACGCCCGGCGTCTGCGGCAATTGGCAGACCCCGACGAAATTTTCCGGATAGAGCGCGCAGGCGCGATGGATCAGCTCGTTGCAGGCCTGCGACCATTCCAGGCTGACGCTGAAGTCCCCGATATGGTGTCCCATGCCCATGGCACGCGGCGAGAAGATCACGAGGTCGGTGTCGCGCTCGCGCTGGAACTTGAGCTGGGCGCCTTCCAGTCCTTCCCGGATATCGTCGTCGCTGATCTTCAGCGACGCCCGCGAAGGCAGTTTCGAACCTTTCTTGACGGCGTCGATCTGTTCCTGCCGAAACCGGCCGAGGTCTTTCGGCTCGGTCGTGTAGTGCCCGTGACAATCGATGATCATGGTACCTTCGCTTAAGGATGGAGGCCCCCCTGCATGCAGGAAAGGGACGGATAGGGCGCGGATGCTAAGGAGGTGGCTTCACCCTTGTCAAACCGTGATTTTTTCGGTCGAAGTGGCGCCGATAGTCGCATAACCGCTACCGCAAGGGGAAACGATGGCTGATCTTCCGCGTCTCAATGGCGTGATCCGGGCTCTCGAGCAGGGCAAGCACGCCTTCACGTCCTTTACGCCGGCCGACCCGGAGGCCGCGCTTGCCTTCGGGGCCGCCAAGTACGATGGCATCGTCTTCGAGATGGAGCACAATCCCTATGACATCAGGGCATTGCGCGACTCGTTGCAATACATGCTCAACCGCCGGCAGATCGCCCAATCAGGCTCGCTCGCCCCCGCCGTCACCCCGATGGTGCGGATTCCCCCGAACGGCGCCGAGAAGGCGCAGTGGCAGGCCAAGCAGGCGCTCGACCTCGGCGCCTATGGGATCGTCTGGCCGCATATCAGCTCGGTCGAGGAGGCCTACAATGCGGTGGCGGCCTGCCGCTATCCGCGCCTGAAGTCGGCGCCGCTCTACGAGCCCGCCGGCTTGCGCGGCGACGGACCGACCGCGGCGGTGCGCTACTGGGGCCTCACCCAGCAGGAATATTACGATCGCGCCGACGTCTGGCCGCTCAACCCGAAGGGCGAAATCTTCGTCATCCTGATGATGGAGGATACCCGCGGCATCGAGTCCCTGTCGGACATTCTCACCAAGGTGCCCGGCATCGGGGCGGTCCTGATCGGCGAGGGTGATCTCTCCCAGGAGCTCGGCTATCCGCGGCGATACGAGCATCCGGTGGTGCTCGAATGGATGGCGCGCGTGGTGAACACCTGCAAGCAGCACAATGTGGTGGTCGGGCACCCGCACGTCGACGCCAACAACGTGGAGCGCATCATCGGCGAAGGCTACCGCTTCCTCATGGCGGCGCCGGTACGCAGCTACGCGGCGCTCGACAAGGGCCTCAAGCTCGCCGGCAGGGCCTCTTAGTCTCTTACCTCCCCCTGAAAGGGGGAGGCGTAGGAAGGGTTCGGCGGCCGTTTTTCGATGTTAAGAACGCCGGTGCCGCTTCCATCAATACGGTGTTGGTCGCGTGACCCCCACCCGACCCGCCGCGCGGGTCGACCTCCCCCTTTCGGGGGGAGGTTAAGCAGTTCTCCGTCTGGACTCTTCCGGTTCGGCTTCCCTTGGGGGTAAAGTCGAATGATTCGCGCGTTGTGTTCGCGACAATGGACTTGGGGATTTGCGCTTTGCGACCTGAAGCGGGCCGGGGTCGCGGGGCGGGCGCGAAATGCGGCGATTGGGGCAAGCGTGAATGCCGGATACGATCCGGATCACCGGCAAGCGCTTCGGGGCTCGTCCGAGGCGCAGCGGATATTGCGCCGCTGCGCTCTGCTGGGTGATGGCACCCGTCATACCCACCGCGGTGCCGATGCCGGCGCGCGCCGAACCCGCCATCGATCTGTCGACCTACGTCTTTGCGGTCTCGCGGCTCGACCTGCATGAGATCGCGGCGCTCGGGCTGACGCTCGGGATTCTGTGCTTCGCGGTCGTCACCGCCATCATGCTGGTCCGCACGCGCCGCCGCCTGGCCGAGACCGAGGCGGCCGCGCGCGACGAAGCCATTGCGCTGCGGGCGCGGGCGGACCGCGCCACTGCGCTGCTCCAATCCGAGCCGCAGGTCGTCATCGCCTGGTCCACGACCGACGAGGCGCCCGAGATCATCGGCGACCCGAACCTGTTGACCGACCGGCCCGGCCGCGTGCTGGCCTTCGGCAGCTGGCTCGACCCCGATGCGGCGCGCGCGATCGAGCAGGCCGTGGCGGCGCTGCGGGCGCGCGGCGTCGGCTTCGCCATGACCCTCACCACGCGCTCCGATCGCCTGATCGAGGCCGAAGGACAGGCGATCGGCGGCCGCGCGGTCTTGCGCCTGCGCAACGTCAGCGGCATCCGGCACGAGCTCGGCGATCTGCTCATTCGCCATCAGCGGCAGATCGAGGAAACCGAAGCGCTGCGCGCGCTGGTCGATGCCGTCACGGTGCCGATCTGGGCGCGCGACGCCACCGGCGCGCTCATCTTCGCCAACCGCGCCTATGCGCGCGCGGCCGAAGCCCGCGACGGCGCCGACGTGGTGGAACGCGGCATCGAGCTGTTCGACCGCACCGCGCGCGCCGGCCTCCTGCACGCCCAAGCGGCCGCGCAGCCCTATGCGGGGCGGCTCCCGGCCATCGTGCTCGGCGGCAAGCACAGCTTCGATGTGCAGAGCTTCCCGACCCGCGGCGGCAGCAGCGGCATCGCCGTCGATGTCACCGAAGCCGAGCGCATGCGCAGCGAGCTCGCCCGCATGGCCGAGGCGCACCGACGTACCCTCGATCACCTGGCCACCGGAGTGGCCATTTTCGGGGCCAATCAGCGGCTCGCCTTCTACAATGCGGCCTACCGTTCGCTCTGGGATATCGATGCCGGCTTTCTCGATCAGGAGCCGAGCGATTCGGCGGTGCTCGACCGCCTGCGCGCCGCCCGCAAGCTTCCCGAGGAACGGGACTTCCGCCAATGGAAAGCGGCGCTCCATGATGCCTACAACGCCGGCGAGGCGCGGGAGCATATGTGGCACTTGCCGGACGGGCGGGCGCTGCGCGTGGTCACCACCCCCAACCCCGAAGGTGGCGTGATCTATCTGTTCGACGACGTCACCGAGCGGCTCGACCTCGAGCGCCGCTACGACGCGCTGATCCGGGTGCAGGGCGAAACGCTCGACAATCTGGCGGAGGCGGTCGCGGTCTTTGCCAGCGACGGGCGGCTGCGGCTGTTCAACCCGGTCTTTGCGCGGCTGTGGAGGTTGCCACCGCCGGCGCTCGCGGAACGGCCGCATATCGAGACCGTGATCGGCTGGTGCCGGCAGCTCTCGGGCGACAGCACGCTCTGGCGGCTGTTGCGCTCAGCCATCACGGCCATCGACGGCCGCGAGCCGGTCTCCGGACGGATCGAACGGCGCGACGGCAGCGTGATCGATTGCGCCACGGTGCCGCTGCCCGACGGCGCCACGCTCGTCACCTTCCAGGACCTCACCGACACGGTCAACGTCGAGCGGGCGCTGCGCGAAAAGAACGAAGCGCTCGAGGATGCCGACAAGATCAAGATCGACTTTGTGCACCACGTCTCCTACGAGCTGCGCTCGCCGCTCACCAATATCATCGGCTTCGCGCACTTCCTCGGCGATCCGGTGACCGGGCCGCTGAACGAGAAGCAGGCCGAGTATCTCGGCTATCTCACCACCTCGACCAATGCGCTGCTCGCCATCATCAACAACATCCTCGATCTCGCCACCATCGACGCCGGCGCCATGACGCTCAATTACGGCCCGGTCGACATCCGCCGCACCATGGACGCGGCCGCCGAAGGCGTGCAGGACCGCCTGGTGCAGAGCGGCATCGCGCTCAATATCCGGGTCGCGCCCGATATCGGCAGCTTCCTGGCCGACGAGCTGCGCGTGCGGCAGACGCTGTTCAACCTGCTGGCCAATGCCATAGGCTTTTCGCCGGCCGGCGAGACCGTTACGCTGGCGGCCCAGAGGCTGAAGGATGCCGTGGTCTTCTCGGTCACCGATCACGGGCCCGGCATTCCGGCCGACGTGAAGGACAAGGTGTTCGATTGGTTCGAGACGCATTCGCTGGGATCGCACCACCGCGGCACCGGGCTCGGCCTGTCGCTGGTGCGCTCCTTCGTGGAGCTGCATGGCGGCACGGTGACGCTCGATTCCGCGGTCGGCAGCGGCACCACCGTGACCTGCGTATTCCCGCTCGGGCAGCGCGCCGAGCGGCCCGCCGCATGATGGACCGTCACGGCATCCTCGAAAACGGCCGCGAAATCGTCATGAGGGCACTGCGTTTCACTCCTTCTCCCCATGGGGGAGAAGGGCGGAATGAGGGGGATTGGGCGGTGCGATACGGAAATATCGTGCCCCCCTCTCCCCACCCTCACCCCTTCGGGGCGAGGGCGTGAAGCGCCGTGCCCACATGACGATGACGCGCATGGGGCCGCGATGCCGGTGACCCCCTCCGGCGGCGCGAGCTTCTCGGTGGTGCTGCCGGACGAGCTCGCCACGCGACGCCTCGCCATGGACGTCGCCAATGCGCTGCAGCCGGGCGATCTGGTCACCCTGTCGGGGGATCTCGGCGCCGGCAAGACCACGTTCGCGCGCGCGCTCATCCGTTATCTTGCCGACAACGAGGCGACCGAGGTCCCGAGCCCGACCTTCACGCTGCTGCAGACCTACGATCTGCCGCGATTTCAACTGGTGCATGCGGACCTCTACCGGACCTCCGACGCCGCCGAGCTGATCGAGCTCGGCTTCGAGGACCTGCCCGAGGGCGCCGTCACGCTGCTCGAATGGCCCGACCGCGCCGGCGACCTGCTGCCGCCCGACCGGCTCGACATCGCGTTCACGCTCGCCCCTAAGCTCAAGCTCGAATTCCGCCATGCGCTGGTGACCGGCCACGGCGCCTTCGCGCCCCGGGTGCGGCGGATGGCGGCCGTGCGCGGCTTTCTGGCGGAAAGCGGCTTGAGCGAAGCGCAGCGGCGCTGGATGCCGGGCGACGCCTCGACCCGCAGCTACGAGCGGCTGGCGCTCGGTGACCGGCACGTGATCTTGATGAATTGGCCGCGCCGGCCCGACGGTCCGCCGGTGCGCGACGGCCGCCCCTACAGCGCGATCGCGCATCTCGCCGAGAGCGTCGTTCCCTTCGTGGCGATGGCCAAGGGGCTGCGCGATCACGGGCTGCTGGCGCCCGAAATCCATCACGCCGATCTCAAGCAAGGCCTGCTCATCATCGAAGACCTCGGCGACGAGCGCGTGGTGGCAGGCGATCCGCCGGTGCCGATCGAGGAGCGCTACGAAGCCGCGATCGACGTCCTGCTGGGGCTGCACGAGCAACCGCTTCCCGACCTGCTGCCGGTCGCCCCGCACCTCGAATACAAAATCCCCGCCTACGACATGGAGGCTTTCCTGATCGAGGCCGAGCTCCTGCTCGACTGGTATCTGCCGCATCTCGACGTTGCGGTGGTGGCGGACACGCGCGCGCAGTTCCGCTCGCTGTGGAGCGAAGCGCTTCTGCCCGCCTTCGACGCGCCGCCGACCTGGGTGCTGCGCGACTACCATTCGCCGAACCTGCTCTGGCTGCCGAAGCGGAAGGACATCGCGCGGATCGGCATTCTGGATTTCCAGGATGCCGTGATGGGCCCCCCGGCCTACGACCTGGCGTCGTTGCTGCAGGACGCCCGCGTCGATGTCCCCGAATCAACCGAGCTCGCGCTGCTCGGCCGCTATCTGCGCCGGCGGCGCACCGCCGCGCCGGACTTCGACGGCGGGCAATTCATCGGCCTCTACGTCACCCTGGCGGCGCAGCGCGCCAGCAAAATTCTAGGCATCTTTGCCCGGCTCGATCGGCGCGACGGCAAGCCGCAATATCTGCGTCACATGCCGCGCATATGGGCCTATCTGCAGCGTTCGCTGGCGCATCCGGCGCTGGCGCCGCTCAACGCATGGTATGGCGAGCACGTTCCGGCCTGGCCGGAAAGCTGATTCGGAGCCGACGGAATCCAACATGGCCGCAACCCGACCTCTTCACGCCACGGCCCCGGACCGCGCCATGGTGCTCGCCGCCGGCCTGGGCACCCGCATGCGGCCGTTCAACGGCCAGGCCCCCAAGCCCCTGGTTCAGGTCGGCGGCAAGGCGTTGATCGATCATGTGCTCGACCGCCTGGCCGAGGCCGGAGTCGAGCGCGCCGTCATCAATGTGCATCACCTCGCTGATCAGGTCGAACGGCATGTGCAGGCGCGTGCGCGGCCGCGCATCGTCATTTCCGACGAGCGCGACGCCCTCATGGGCACCGGCGGCGGCGTGGTCAAGGCGCTGCCCGCGCTCGGCGACGCGCCGTTCTTTCACATCAATTCCGATACGATCTGGATCGACGGCGTGAAGCCCAATCTGGCTCGCCTGGCGGCGGCCTTCGATCCTCCCCGGATGGATGCGCTCCTCCTCCTCGCCCCGACCACCACCAGCATCGGCTATGCGGGGCGCGGCGATTTCGCCATGGCAGCCGATGGACGATTGCTCCCCCGCGCGGAGCGTGAAGTGGTGCCCTTCGTCTATGCGGGCGCCGCCATCCTGGCGCCGGCTCTGTTTCGCGGCGCGCCTAGCGGCGCCTTCCCGCTGACGAAGCTCTTCAATCGCGCCACCGAGGCCGAGCGGCTCTACGGGCTGCGGCTCGAAGGCGTGTGGATGCATGTGGGCACGCCCGACGCGGTGGCGGCAGCCGAGGCGGCGATCGTGGCCAGCGCGGTGTAGAACCGGCAAGGATAGTTGCCGAACGCGCCGCGCCACTCCATACCGGCGACATGGTCGACACCCCGCGCGTCTTCACCATCCCGGCTTCGGCACCGTTCCTGCCGACCTTGATCGAGGCGCTGCTGGAGGGCCGGCTGGTGCCGGGCTTTGGGCGCAGCGACGATCCGCTCGCGCTCGCCGACGCGACCATCTACCTGCCCACCCGCCGCGCCTGCCGGCTCGCGCGCGACATGTTTCCCGAGGTAGGCGGCATGGCGGCAGCGATCCTGCCCCGCCTGGTCGCCATCGGGGATGTGGACGAGGACGAGATCGCGTTCGCGCAGGCGGCGGCCGGCGATGCGGCCCTGGAGGCGGCCGACCTCGCCGAGGCATCCCACCTGCCGGAAGCGCTCGATCTGCCGGAGGCGCTCGGCGGGCTCGAGCGCCGCCTGCTGCTGGCGCGGCTGGTGCTGGCCTGGGCCGCGCGGCTCACGCCGCGGCAAGCCGGCGAGGCGCCGCTCATCGCCAATCATCCGGCGACCGCGCTTGCGCTCGCCGACGATCTCGCGCGCCTCATCGACGACATGACGACGCGTGGCGTGTCGTGGGATCGCCTCGACGAACTGGTGCCCGATCATCTCGACGCCTATTGGCAGCTCACGCTCGCCTTCCTCAAGATCGCCCGCACGGCTTGGCCCGAAATTTTGGCCGAGCGCGGCATGACCGAGATGGCGGTGCGCCGCGACGCGCTGATCAAGGCCGAGGCGGCGCGGCTTGGCCGTGCCGGCGGCCCGGTGATCGTGGCCGGATCGACCGGCTCCATTCCGGCCACCGCCGACCTCATCGCCGCTGTCGCAAAGCTGCCGCGCGGCGCCGTGGTGCTGCCCGGGCTCGACACCGATCTCGACAGCGATTCCTGGAACTTGATCGCGGGCCGCAAGGACGACGCCATGCCGGTCGCCGGCCATCCGCAATTCGCTATGCGAGCGTTGCTGACGCGCCTGGGGCTCGCGCGCGACGCGGTCGCGGCGTTGGCTGAGCCCGGCACCCGCGGCCGCGAGCAGCTCGCGTCGGAGGCCTTTCGGCCGGCCGCCGCCACCGATCTGTGGCGCGCGCGCACCGGGGAGAGCAGCTTCGTGCAGCATGCCGAGGCGGCGCTCGAGGGGCTTTCGTTCATCGAGGCCGCCAATGCCGAAGAGGAAGCGCTGGCGATCGCCATTGCGCTGCGCGAAGTCGCGGAAACAAGCCACAAGACCGCCGCCCTGGTGACGCCCGACCGCGAGCTCGCCCGCCGGGTGCTGGCGGCGCTGGCGCGCTGGAACGTCGCGGTCGACGATTCGGGCGGCGATCAGCTCGCCGACACGCCTCCCGGCCTGTTCGCCCGGCTGGCCGCGCAGGCGGTGATCGACGCCCTCGCGCCGGTCGGATTGCTGGCACTGCTCAAGCATCCGCTCACGCGTCTTGCGGCCCGCGAAGGCGCACATCGCTCGAACGTCGCGGCGCTCGAGCGCGCGATCCTGCGCGGGCCGCGGCCGCGGCCCGGCACCGCCGGCCTCGCGCGGGCGCTCGCGACGCTCCGCAGCGAGCTCGGCAAGCTCCGCCGCGGAGCGCGATCCGACCTGCATCGCTCCGATCCGCGCGCCGATCTCACCGAAAGCGAATTGGCGGGCGCCGCCGATCTGGTGACGCGCCTTGGCGTGGCGCTGGCGCCACTCGAAAGCCTTCTCGAAAAGGTTCCTGGCGGCCCGCGTGCCTTCGGCGACATGGCGGCCCGCCATTGCGCGGTCATCACGGCGCTCTCCGACGACGGCAGCGGCGGCGCCGCGGCCTTTGCGGGTCCGGACGGAAATGCGCTGGCGCAAGTCTTCGACGCTATCGCAGACGGCCTGCCCGCCGCCGATCTTGCGGTGACGCCCACCGACTATCCGGATCTGTTCGGCGCCGCCATCGCCGGGCGGGTGGTGCGGCGGCCGGGCCTGCCTGACGTGCGCCTGCGCATTCTCGGACCGCTGGAAGCGCGCCTCACCAGCAGCGATCGCGTGGTGCTGGGCGGATTGAACGAAGGCACCTGGCCGCCAGAGACCCGCAGCGACGCCTGGCTCTCCCGGCCCATGCGGCTCTCGCTCGGCCTCGATCTGCCGGAGCGGCGCATCGGGCTCGCGGCCCACGACTTCGCCCAGATGCTCGGCGCGCCCGAGGTGATTCTGACCCGCGCCGCCAAGCGCGCCGGCGCCCCGACGGTGGCATCGCGCTTCGTGCAGCGGCTTGCAGCGGTCGCGGGAGAGCGCTGGCAGACCGCGCGCGACCATGGCGAGAAATATCTCGATTGGGCGCGCGCGCTCGACCGGTCCGGCAAGCCCAAGCCGACCCCGCGACCAGCCCCAAAGCCGCCCATTGCGGCGCGGCCGACGCGGCTTTCGGTCACCGAGATCGAGCATTGGCTGCGCGACCCCTACACGATCTATGCCAAGCACATTTTGCGCCTGCGCCCGCTCGATCAAATAGACACCGCGCCGGGCGCCGCCGACCGCGGCACCGTGATCCACGGCGCCATCGGGGACTTCACTTCGGCGTTTGCCAAAGGCTTACCGGACGACGCGCTCGGCCAATTGCTCATGCTCGGCCGGGCGCATTTCGCGGCGCTCGATGAATTTCCCGAGGCGCGCACCTTCTGGTGGCCCCGCTTCGAGCGGATCGCGCGCTGGTTCGCGGACTGGGAGACGCGCCGGCGGGCGCATATCGAGACCGTGCAGGCGGAAATCCGCGGCGAGATCGAGATCCCGCTCGGCGGGCGCAGCTTTCATCTGTCGGCGCGCGCCGACCGCATCGAGCGGCTCGGGAGCGGCGACTACGCGATCCTGGACTACAAGACCGGACAGGTGCCGACCTGGCGGCAGGTGGCGTCAGGCCTTTCGCCACAGCTCACGCTCGAAGGCGCGATCCTGCGCGAGGGACGCTTCGCCGACATTGCGCCAGGCGCGTCGATCGCGGCGCTGGTCTATGTGTCGCTCAAGGGCGGCAATCCGGGCGGCGAGGAAGTGCCGCTCGCGTTCGAAGGTTCAAATCCCGACGCGCAGGCCGACCGGGCCTTGCAGAAGCTCACTGAGGTGGCGCGCCGCTTCGAGGATCCGGCAACGCCCTATCGCTCGCGCGAGCGTCCGATGTGGCGAGGGCGCAGCTATGGGGACTACGACCATCTGGCGCGGGTGAAGGAATGGTCGCCGAGCGGCGGTGCGGCTGACGACGCGGAGGCCGGCGATGACGGCGCCGCGTGAAATCCCGAGCCATGTGCTGGAGCGCCAGCGCGAGGCTTCCGACCCTTCGCTGTCCGCCTGGGTCTCCGCCAATGCGGGCTCGGGCAAGACCTATGTGCTGGCCCAGCGCGTGATCCGCTTGCTGCTCCGCGGCACGCCGCCGGGCAAGATTCTCTGCATCACGTTCACCAAGGCGGCGGCCGCCAACATGGCGACCAGCGTGTTCGACCGCCTCGCCCAGTGGACCGCGCTTCCCGACCCCGCGCTCGATGCCGCCATCCACGCCATGACAAACGAATGGCCGCAGCCGGAGCGCCGCGCCGCCGCGCGCCGGCTGTTCGCGCAGGCGCTGGAGACGCCGGGCGGGCTCAAGGTGCAGACCATCCATGCCTTCTGCACCCGGCTGCTGCAGCAATTCCCGTTCGAGGCCAATGTCCCGGCGCGCTTTACGGTGCTGGACGAGGCGGCGGAATCCCAGTTGCTCGGTCAGCTCATGCTCGCCGCGCTGCTCGCCGCCTCGAACGATCCGGAGGGCGCGCTCGGGCGCGCGCTGGCGACCGTGATCGCGAGCGCGAGCGACCAGGTCTTCCGCGACGTGCTGGGCGAGGCCATCCGCAAGCGCGCAGGCCTCATGGCCTGGATCGACCGCGCCGGCGGCATCGAGGCCGCGGGCAGGCAGCTCTCGTTCCTGCTCGGGATCAGCCCTGAGGAGACCACGCGGTCGATCGAGGAGAAGCTCTTCGCCGACGCGCTGATTGCAGCTTCGGAATGGCCGGCGCTCCGCAGCGCGCTCGCGCAAGGCAGCGCCAACGACGCCGCTCAGGGCGAGCGCTTTGCCCGGCTCGAGCGGGCATCGGCGGACGAGCGTCTGCGAATCTATCTGTCGATCTTCTACAACAATAACGTCACGCCGCGCGCGCGCGTGGTCACCAACGCCATTCGGGACCGGCATCCGGCCTGGGCGGAGCGCCTGCAGGCCGAGCAAGCGCGCGTCTGCGCGCTGCTCGACCGCCGCCGCGCCGCCATGGCGCGCGACCGTACCGCCGCGCTCCTCACCATCGCGGGCACCATCATCGGGGGCTTCCGGGCCGAGAAGGACCGCCGCGGGCTGCTCGACTACGACGACCTGATCGAAAAGACCGGCACGCTGCTCAACCGCGTCGAGTCGGCCTGGGTACACTACAAGCTCGATCTCGGCATCGACCATGTGCTGATCGACGAGGCGCAGGATACGAGCCCCGCGCAGTGGGCGGTGATCGATAGGCTCACCGGCGAATTCGCAGCCGGCGAAGGCGCCCGCGGGTCGCTCCAGCGCACGATCTTTGCGGTCGGCGACGACAAGCAATCGATCTTCTCGTTTCAGGGCGCGTTGCCGGAGGCGTTCGCGCAGCAACGCCGCTACTTCAAGGGCACCTATGATGCGGCGGCGCTGCGTTTCCTGCCGGTCGAGTTCAAGCACTCGTTCCGCTCCGTCCAGATCGTGCTCGACGCCGTCGATCTCGTGTTCAAGACGCCGGGCGCATTGCGCGGCCTCGATGATCCGGTGCCGACCGTCCATACGGCGGTGCGGGGCCAAGCGCCCGGCCTGGTCGAAATCTGGCCGCTGATCGAGCCGGAAGAAGTGGTCGTGCCCGAAGGCTGGGACGCGCCGTTCGACACCACCTCGGAAACCAGCCCGCGCGTCGCGCTCGCCCGCAAGATCGCCAAAAGCGTCGCGAGCTGGATCGCCCGCGGCATCCGGGTGGGCGACGACGCCAAGCGTCACGCGGTCACGCCGGGCGACATTCTCATTCTGGTGCGCCAGCGCGGGCCGCTGTTCGAAGCCGTCATCCGGGCACTGAAAAATGCCGGTGTCGCGGTCGCCGGCGCCGATCGCCTCATCCTGACCGAGCACATCGCCGTGATGGATTTGTTGGCATTGGCGGACGCGCTGTTGCTGCCCGATGACGATCTCGCGCTCGCGACGGTGCTCAAGAGCCCGCTGTTCGGGCTCGACGAGGAACAGCTCTTTGCGCTTGCCTTCGAACGCGGCGGAACGTTGCGCCGGGCCTTGCGGGCCAAGGCGGCCACAAGCCCTGCGCTCGCCGAGGCGGACACGCGGCTCGATCGCCTGGCGGCGGCCGCCCTGCGCGAGACGCCGTTTGCCTTCTATGCGGGCGTGCTCGGGCGCGAGGGCGGACGCCGGCGCTTCCTGGCGCGCATCGGCGCCGAGGCCATCGACGCGCTCGACGAGTTTCTCAACATCGCGCTCGACTACGAACGCCAGCACCCTGCCTCGCTGCAAGGCTTCGCGGCATGGCTGCGTAGCGCCAACGCGGAAGTCAAACGCGACATGGAGATCAGCCGCGACGAAGTGCGGGTGATGACCGTGCATGGCGCCAAGGGGCTCGAAGCTCCGATCGTCATTTTGGCCGATACCACGACGCCGCCGGCCGGGCCGCCGGGCCGCCAACCGCGATTGTTGCCGCTCGCCGGCGTGGATGCCGCGGCGGATCAACCGCACGCTTTTATCTGGGCGGCCCGCAAGGCCGAGGACGTGCCGCTCATCGCCGCCGCCCGATTGCGGGCGAGCCAAGCGGCCGAGAACGAGCATCGCCGTCTCCTCTACGTGGCGATGACACGCGCCGCGGATCGGCTCATCGTCTGCGGCGCCAAGGACAAGCGCGACAAGCCGCCGGGATGTTGGTACGACCTGATGCATGCGGGGCTGACGCCGGCCGCGGTCGAAGAGCCGGCCGAGGACGGCGAGGGCACGGTCTGGCGGTTGCGCAGCACCCCGCCCGAGGGCGAGCCTTTCGAGGAAGCCGGCCCGGTGCAGACGGCCTTCGCGTTCGCGGCCGCCCGGCCCGCATGGCTCGATCGTGACGCTCGCCGCCCCGACCCTCCTGAGGACGCAACGAATACCCGCAGGCTCGCGCCATCGCGCGCCCTGGAGGAGAGCAGCGCGGCCGGCACGGAAGGCAGCGGCGCCGGCGGGCGGATCAAGGCCCTTGCGCGCGGTACCTTGGTGCATCGGCTGCTGCAGGCGCTTGCCGGGATTGCACCGGAACGGCGCGAGGAGGCTGCACGCCGGCACCTCGCCCGCGCCGGCTCCATGTTGTCGGCGGCGGAGCATGATGACCTGATCGCGCAGGTCGGCGTGGTGCTGGGCGATCCGCGCCTACGCGAGCTGTTCGGCACCGGCAGCCGCGCTGAAGTGCCGATCGTGGGGCGGATCACCTCCGGCGAGCGGACGATCTCGGTCTCGGGCCAGGTGGACCGGCTCGCCATCACGGCCGCGGGCGTGCTGATCGCCGACTACAAGACCAATCGGCCCCCTCCCCGGCGCCTGGAGGACGTGCCGCCCGCCTATGTGACGCAGCTTGCCCTCTACCGGGAGGTGCTGGCCCGCCTCTATCCGGGCCGTCCAGTCCGGGCCGTGCTGGTATGGACCGATGTACCTGATCTGATGGAGATTTCCGCCGAATCGCTGGATCGCGCAATCGCCGCCGTCACCTCCCCGTGAAGCCGCCTTGACGCTTTCACGCTGCGTTCATAGTTTGGACTTCCAGTCAGAAGCATCGCGGCTCGAAGCGATTCGCTCGCACAAACACGAGGTGATCCCCATGGCGGTTGGTAAGGTTTCGGATGCGGATTTCGAATCCGAGGTATTGAAGGCGAGCGGCGCGGTCGTGGTGGATTTCTGGGCCGAATGGTGCGGCCCCTGCCGGATGATCGCCCCGGCGCTCGAGGAAATCTCAGGCTCGCTCAACGGCAAGGTCAAGATCGTCAAGCTCAACGTGGACGAGAACCCGCAGACCGCCTCCAAATACGGCGTCATGTCGATCCCGACCCTGATGCTGTTCAAGAACGGCGAGATGGCGTCGCGCCAGGTCGGCGCCGCCCCCAAGCAGAAGCTCGAGCAGTGGATCACCGGCGCCATGTGACGCCGGTTTGCGATCAGAATTCGGTACGAATCGCCGGGCCCGTCCCGGCGATTTTCGTTTGGGCTCGGAGAAAAAATGGTGGGACGCCTGTCGGATCGCCGTTCGTCCAGACGTCCTTTGGGTGTTCCCGAAGATAAGGAGACTCGCATGACCTATGTGGATGGGTTCGTGGTCGCGGTACCGAAGCAGAAAATCGAAGCCTACAAGGAATTGGCGCGCACGGCCGGCGCGATCTGGAAGGAGCATGGCGCCCTCGCCGTAGTCGAGTGCATCGGCGACGACGTGCCGTATGGCGAGGTCACCTCCTTCCCGCGCGCGGTGCAGGCCAAGGAAGACGAGATCGTCGTCTTTTCGTGGATCCTCTACGAGTCCCGTCAGCAGCGCGACACAGTGAACGCCAAGGTCATGGCGGATCCCCGGCTCAAACGCGAGCTGCCGTTCGACGGCAAGCGCCTCATCTACGGGGGATTCGAGGCTTGGTTGCAGCTGTAGCTCTGCCGTCCGTCCGATGAGAGGCCCGGCCTCGTAGCTTGCGGCCATGTGAGCAATTGCCGGACGGGCTCGAGGCCGGGACGAGTCCTGTTGTGACCGCAACCCGCTACGATGATAGAATGCCTCATCAATCAGGCAAGAACCGGGAGGACACGATGTTTCGCCACTTTCGCCTGCCCTCATTGCTCTTCGCCGTCTACCTGCTCACCCCGATGACCGCCGCATCGGCCGCGGAAATCAAGGTGCTCAATGCCAATGCCTTGACGATCGCCATGAAGGAGTTGGCGGCGGACTTCACCAAGCAGACCGGCAACCCGGTGAGCTTCGTCGGCGTATCGCCGGGCCTGGTCGAGCAGCGGATCAAGGCCGGCGAGGTCTATGATCTCGTCATCACGGCGACCGAATCGGCGGCGGCGTTCGAGCAGGAAGGCAAGTGGCGCCCCGGCACCCGCCACCCGCTGGCGCGGGTCGGCATCGGGATTGCGGTGCGCGAGGGCGCCAAGGTCGATCTCTCAACCGTCGAGTCCACCCGCAAGGCGCTGCTCGACGCCAAGTCGATCACCCACAGCGCCCCGGGCGGCGGCGGACTGAGCGGCGTCAATTCGCAGAAGGTGCTGGCCAATCTCGGCCTCACCGACGCCGTCAAGCCGAAGCTGCAGCTCTCCGCCGGCAACCTGGAGAACGCCCAGGAGCGCATCGCCAAGGGCGAGATCGAGCTCGGCCTCTTCAATGTCAGCGAGATTCCGCGCGCCCCCGGCGTGGTGCGGGCCGGGCCGGTACCGGCCGCGGTGCAGGTCTATATCAACTACGATTCGGCCATCCCGGCCACCAATGCGGCGCCCGACGCCGCGCTCGCGCTGCTCGACTTCTTCCACCGCACCGCCGCAAAGCCGGTCTGGGACAAGGCCGGGCTTGAGGTCGTGGGGGAGTGATCACGGTTCACCGGAATGCATGGCTCATGGCCACCCGGCATTGAAAATACAATCCGGAAACAATGCAGGCGTCTCAAACGGGTGCCGAGCCATGCAGCCGATGCAAGGCTTAAGGAGCGCGGCACCGCCGCCCCGATCTGCGGGAGCATCTATCGCCGACCCGCACCATCAAACAGTCCATCAAACAAAAAGTCCGGCAGGATCGCTGCCGGGTGCAAATCACCAGTTTCAATTTACTGAATAGATGAGCGCGCGCGATTCGTCAAATCGCGGGCGCCTATCGCCAGGGCTCCGAACTCGGGTTAACGGCTGTTTCTGACTTGCCGGAAGTCTGATTCCCTTGTGTGGCCCTGATTCGGAGAGCCACGCCATGAGCCTGATCGATTTGGATTTCGCCGAAAAGCCGCGTCTTCGGGCGCTTCTTG
>DATDGG010000146.1:0-3637 GCA_036522235.1 Xanthobacteraceae bacterium | reverse complement strand
ACGAACGAGCCGACCTCGATCTCGCGCAGGCCGGCCGCCGCCAGCGCCGCGATCCAGCGATGCTTGTCCACCGTCGGCATGATGCGCTTGAGGCTTTGCAGACCGTCGCGCGGGCCGACCTCGCTCACCAGGATGTCCATCGGGGCTCCGTTCTATCTAATAGAACTATTCATTGTCTGACAGAATATCCGGCGAGGCCGCCCGCCCGCAACAGGAATATCGCGAGCCCCGCTCTTGACGCGGCGCGGCCACACGGCCTACGATAAAACAAAATACAATTCTATTAGATAGAACGACTGGATAGAACGCATGATTGGATAGAACGCATGGGCGAACGAGCGGAAACGCCCCGACGAAAACCAACCGGCACAAGGAGGCTTCGATGCATCGCCGCAGCTTCTGTCTTGGCACCGGCGCCGCCGCCGCGGGCGCGCTCCTGCCTTTGCGCGCTCGCGCGCAGAGCTGGCCGGCGCGTCCGATCCGCATGATCGTGCCGTTTCCGGCCGGCGGCGGCACCGACGCGATCTCGCGCCAGGTCGCCGAGCGGATCACGAGCGCGACCGGCTGGTCGATCGTGATCGAGAACCGCGCCGGCGCCGGCGGCAATATCGGGCTCGAGGCGCTCGCCAAGGCGCAGCCCGACGGCCACACGATCGGGATGGGCCAGGCCGCAAATCTGGCGATCAATCCCTCGCTCTATCCCAAAATGCCGTATGACCCGCTCAAGGACTTTGCGCTGATCTCGTTGGTCGCGACGCAGCCGCTGGTCGCCGTCGTCTCCATCAAGTCCCGCCACGGCAGCCTGGCCGAGCTGGTCGCGGCCGCCAAGGCCAAGCCCTCGACCGTGACCATCGGGCATACCGGCAACGGCACGGTCGGCCACCTGGCCGGCGAGGTCTTCGCCCGCCAGGCCGGCATCAAGGTCCTGATCGTGCCCTACAAGGGCGCCGCGCAGGTGGTGACGGATATTCTGGGCGGAGCGGTCGATTTGCTGTTCGGCAATCCGCTGGCGGTGATGCCGCTCGCGAGCGCCGGCCTGCTGCGGCCGATCGCGGTGACCTCGCTGCGGCGGCTACCCGCGCTGCCGGAGGTTCCGACGGTCGAAGAGTGCGGCTATCAGGGCTTCGAAGCCACCAATTGGAGCGGGCTCGTGGCCCCGGCCAAGACACCCGATGCCATCGTGGCGCGCCTCAATGCCGAAGTCGGCGCGGCGCTGCGGCAGCCCCAGATGCTGGAGAAGCTCGCCATCGATTCAAGCGAGCCGCTGCCGAGCTCGCCGGAGCGGTTCGCCGAATTCCTGCGCGCGGAGCATACGAAATGGGGCGCGCTCATTCACGAGGCCGGCATCAAGCTGGAATAGGCGCCGTCCGGCGGCGGTAGTTCGAGACGCCGCGCCGCGCAGCGCGGCGTCTCCAGAGCACGTTCCGTTGAGATCGAAAAATGCTCCAAGGATCAGTAATTGCGGAAGCAGTGGCGGCCGAACGGCCCGCTGTGCCAGCCGGGCGGGCAATTGAACATCGGCCGGCACCCCCCGTAGGGGCCGCGATGGTTGAACACGCCGCATCCGCCGGACGTGGTTTCGATGAGGCTCACCTGAGCGCCCGCCTCGTCGAGCGGAGCTATCGGCATCGCGTTCGATGCAGACATTCCGATGACGGTGACGACGGCGGCGGCGAGCGTAGCGATCATGAAAGTGCGCATGGCGATCTCTCCTTTGTTTGCTCGAGGGCGCGACGCACCCTCTGCACACTTGGTCGCCTATTCCACCTGTCGGGTTGATGAACCGACAAGGCAAACCTCACGCAATCGCCGTTTCCGTGATGGCCGTCACAGTCTTTTTTCAGAAGTCCTGAAACGGCCGGATCAGCCCTTCACGTCGAGGAGCTCGACGTCGAAGATCAGCGTGGCATTCGGGGGTATGACGCCGCCGGCGCCGCGCGCCCCATAGCCGAGCTCGGGCGGGATGATCAGCGTGCGCTTGCCGCCGACCTTCATCGTGGCGACTCCTTCGTCCCAGCCGGCGATGACCCGTTGCTTACCGATCGGAAACTCGAACGGCTGGCCGCGGTCGAGCGAGCTGTCGAACTTCTTGCCCTTGGCGCCATTCACATAGAGCCAGCCGGTATAGTGCATGACGCATATCTGTCCGGGCTGCGGGGTGGCGCCGGTGCCGACTTTGCTGTCCGCGATCTGCAATCCTGAGGCTGTGGTCATGGTGCTCCTGGCCGCCTGGGCCGCCGCTGTGGTGGTTGCGCCGGCTGCGAACACGCCGGCCAATGCAATGGCGAAAATCGACGAAACAATAGGGTTCGCTGGTCGGAAAGCGCGCATCCTCCTCCTCCTTGAGATCGATCGATTGAAAGGCCCGAGTGCAAGGCCCAAGTGAAAGGCCGCCCGAGCGGCGGCCCATGGTCATGGGCTTGGGCCCGGGTGGCCCAAGCGGTCGCTACAAGCCACGTCCGGGAGAGCAATGCAACGCTTTCGATCCTGCGCGCTCAAGCCCTAGTTGAACGCGTCGACGATCTTGTTCTCCTTGGGATCGACGATGACGACTTTGCCGTCGGCCAGATAGAACAAATGCGATTTGATCTGCGGCACCTTGGCGGCGACATCCGCCGGCATGGGATTCAAGCTGATCGTGGCGGGCACCGTCGCCCCGATGGCGGTTTCGCTGTTGGGCGGCGCCGGCGTAACCTTGAGGTCCTTGAGCAGCTCCTTGATGACAAAGCGCTGCTCGAGCGTGAGGTTGACTTTCGGCTGCGTGACGGCCGGTTCCTGTCCCTGCGCCACAGCCGGCACGGCGGCGCCGAGCAACGCTGCCGCAAGCACCACGGCGGCGGGCCGCACTGAATTCCTTTTCATCGCAGCCTCCTCAAAGGAATTTCTCCCAGAAATGATCCGGGACGCTCGCCACCACCCATTGAAATCCGCGCGAGAACAGCCCGGCCACGACCACGAAGAAGAGGACCCCGAACACGGTCATGGCCATCGTCCAGAACGCGGCCGCTATTTCTCCGAAAGCGGCCAGCGCGCGCCGGAACATGGCAAACAGCAGCATGGCCAGAACCACCATCGCGATAATGCCGACCACGATCTTCCAGGCCGGCAGATTCTCCCAGGAGATTTTGAACGCGGAAAGGATCTGCGACCACGACCAGTCCCACAAGGTCTCGATCGTCTTCAGGAACCACGTGAAACCCTCCAGCACGAGCCGCAATAATTGATGAATCGACTGATTCATGACTGGCCCTCCGCAAAAATGCATGCCTCCCCGGCAACATGATTAAACGCGCCGCGCCGGTTCTGGTTCCCTCGCAGGTACCCCACCGGTGTACCGGCGATGGACATCTGCCTGTGCGCGGACTACTGAATTCCTTCGCATGGATTTTCGGTCGAACAAGGTGCCGGCATGAACAAGCCCCTGATGGAGCATCCCAAATTGCTGCTCGACCCCTACGGCAGCTGGGCCGCGCAGGAAGGCGTGCCGATCGTCGACGATTTCGGCGTCGATCTGATCAAGGTGCCGACCGCGCCGTGGCCGCGCTTCGGCGTCGAGGGGGCGATCGTCAATCTCAAGGGTCGCGGCGACTTCGTGTCGATCTTCCTGCTCGATCTCGCTCCCGGCGCCACGACCGCG
>DATDGG010000145.1:0-13049 GCA_036522235.1 Xanthobacteraceae bacterium | reverse complement strand
CGGCCGAGCGCTCGATCAGGTCGTCGACCGCGAGCAGATCGGTGACGCGGGGCATCGCCTCCTCGGCGGCTTTCGCGCGCGCCGGCTCCGCCACCTCGCCGTCCGCCATGAGATCGTGATCGAGCAGCCGGTGCGTATAGTCGAAGGTCGGCCCCAGCACCTGCCCGCCCGGCAGATCCTTGAAGGTCGCCGAAATGCGCCGGACAATGTCCATCGCGGCCGTATCGATCGGCTCGGAGGCGCCGAAGCGCGGAGCGGTCGTGCGAAAGGCGCGCACCAGGAAAATGGCCTCGATGAGATCGCCGCGCGCCTGCTTGATGGCGAGCGCGGCAAGCTCGCGGTCATAGAGCGAGCCCTCGCTCATCACGCGATCGACTGATAGCGCCAGCTGCTCGGAGATCTGGGCGAGCGAAATCTCCGCCACCGACGGATCGCCGCGACGCACGCAAGCGAGCAGCGCATGCGCATTCTCGATCGCCCTCTCCCCACCCTTGACCGCGACATACATGGAGGGCCCTCCTTTACGCCGCGACGCGCAGCGAACGCGGCAGCGCCGCGACCGCGTCCGCGCTCACCAGAATGAGATCGATGCCACGCGGGAACAGCGCGCGATTGGCGATGAGCCGGGCGCGGAAATCGTCCGGCAGCGGCGCGGCGGAAAAGCTTTGGCTGCCCGCGATGCCGGGCCCCGACAAGGAGAGCGCATCGCCGTGTTCGAGACTTGCGACCTGCACCACCAGCGTGGTCGAGCGGTCCGGATATTCGATCGAGCCGAGCGAAAAGGTCTCGAAGGCCGGCAGCGCGGCCGGATCGGAAATGAACGCAAACGCGGCCTGGGCGGGATTCTCCGTCAGCGGTGCACCGGTGTGAAACTTGAGCCAGGGGGCGACCTCACCGGCCGCGAGCTTGCTATCGAGCCAGAACGGCGTCTCGTAGTCGAGCAAGGTGAGCGCCGCGGCGGCGGCGGTCGCTGAAAGCGGTGGCGGAGCCGCGAGCTTGGACGCGAGCGGCCGCGGCAGGCCGGGGCGCGCCGTCGCCTCCATGACGGTGCGGAACACGGCCTGGCTCGCCAAAGCGGGATCATCGAAGGCGGGCGCCAGCATGCTCAATCCTCCCCGCGCACCAGGGTGAAGAAATCGACGCGGGTCGCGGCCGCCTGCTCGCGCTTTTGCGTACGCTCGCGCGCGAGGCGCGCGCGGATCGGCGCCAGCACATGCTGCTCGATCGCGTCACGCCGGGCGTCGCTCTGCCAGAGCGCGTCGCAGACGGCGGCGAGCCGCGCCTTGTCGTGATCGCGGCCGAGCGCATAGGAAAAGCCGGTCTCGCCCGAATCCATCCGCACGGCCGCGCGGGTGACCGTCGCCTCGCCGAGATTGAAGGGGGCGCCATCGCCGCCGATGCGTCCGCGCACCATCACGAGCCCGGTCGCGGCCGGCCGCAGCTCGACATAGTGCAGGGATTGGGCGACCCCCTTGAGGCCCTGGGCGATCTCGCTGGTGCGCGCCTGCGCCAGCACCGCCATGGCGGCGCGGCGGGGACCGGCCTCGGGCACTTGCGGGGTGGACGGCTGGGACATCGCGCGTGGGCTCTTAAGATTCAGGTCTCGAGTCAGGTCTTGGCGTTTCAAGTTGTCTATGATACTAGACAACTTCGCCGACGACTTCAACGCCGGTTCGATGACATCTTGATGACCGAAAACCGATGCCGGGGACAGCCATGAAGCCGCGCCAGGGCGAGGACGCGCTCGCGCCCGGCGTCACGCTGTGGCGGCGGATCGCCGACGATCTCGAGCAGGCGATCGCCCTCGGCGCCCATGCGGCGGGCGAGCGGCTTCCGGGCGAGGTCGAGATCGCGGCGCGTTTCGGGGTCAACCGGCATACTGTGCGCCGGGCGCTCGCCGAGCTCAGCGAGCGCGGCCTGGTCCGGGCGGAGCGCGGCAGCGGCACTTACATAGAGCGCGGCCGCCTGCCCTATCCGATCGGGGCGCGCACGCGATTTTCCGAGAACGTCGGATCGGCCGGCCGCGACCCGGGCGGCCGACTCATCGGACATGGCCGCGAGCGCGCCACGCCAGACATCGCCAAGCGGCTCGCTCTCAAGGTCGGCGACGAGGTGGTGCGCTTAGAGATCTTGCGCAGCGCCGACCGGGTGCCGATCTGCGTAACGACCGGCTGGCTGCCGGCCGCGCGCGCCGCCGATGCGGCGCGGGTGTTTCGCGCCTGCCGCTCGATCACCGCCATGCTGGTACATTTCGGCATCAAGGACTACCGGCGGAAATCGACCCGGATCACGGCGGCGGCCGCCGAAGCGCTCGACGCCGAGCGGCTTCACCTCGCTCCCGGGCGCGCCGTCCTGGTCGTCGACAGCATCAATGTCACCCTGACCGGCGTGCCGATCCTGGCGAGCCGCACCCGGTTCGCGGCCGACCGGGTCGAGCTCATGCTGGAGAGCTGACGCATGTCATCCCGCTGTCATTCGAATGTCGTCATTGCGGCTTCGTCGCCCCTTCTCGAGAGGCCTGACGCCATGTCGACCAAGCTCTCAATCACGCCGCTCATCGACCCCGCCGCGGATGTGCGCGACTGCCGGCTCGGCGCCTATTGCGAGGTCGGCGCGCGTACCCAATTGCTGGAAGTGACGCTCGGCGACTATTCCTACATCGTCAACGACAGCGACGCCGCCTATGCGACCATCGGCAAGTTCTGCTCGATCGCCGCGATGACGCGGATCAATCCCGGCAATCACCCGATGCAGCGCGCGAGCCAATCGCATTTCAGCTACCGGGCGAGCCATTATTTCGCCGGCGCGGCCGACCATGCGGACTTCTTTGCCTGGCGCCGTTCGCAGGCCGTGACGATCGGCCACGATGTGTGGATCGGCCACGGCGCGATCGTGCTCCCGGGCCGCACGATCGGCACCGGCGCGGTGACCGCGGCCGGCGCGGTGGTGACCAAGGACGTGGCGCCCTACGCGATCGTGGCCGGAAACCCGGCCCGCGTCATCCGCGCGCGCTTTCCCGATGAGATCGCGGGGCGCCTGCAACGGCTCGCCTGGTGGGATTGGAGCCACGCCCGCTTGCGGGCGGCCTTGCCGGACTTTCAGACACTTTCAATCGACCGCTTCCTCGACCGCCACGAGGCGGCCGCCCCGGCCTGAGACGGCGCGCCAAGGATTTTTGTTTCATGGATGTTCGCATCATGGATATTCGCATCGAAGGCGGACAGGCCCTCATCGGCAAGGGCCTGGAAAGCACGACCATTCATCTGGCGCCCGCGCAAGGCGTGATCAGCCACATCGGCCGCGATGCCCCCGCGCCCCGCCACCTCGACGCCGAAGGCCTCATTGTGCTGCCCGGCATCGTCGACATCCATGGCGACGCGTTCGAGCGGCAGATGATGCCGCGGCCCGGCGTCCACTTCGCCATGGACATCGCGCTCATGGACAGCGACCGGCAGGCGGTGGCGAACGGGATCACGACCGTGTTTCACGGCGTGACTTGGTCGTGGGAACCGGGCCTGCGCGGGCCCGAAAACGCCCGCAACGTGCTCACCGGCATCGAGCGGCTGCGACCGCGGCTCGGCGCCGACACGCGCTTTCATTTGCGCCACGAGACCTTCAATCTTCCGGCCGAGCCCGAAATCCTCACCTGGCTATCCGAGCGCCGTATTGGCCTGATGGCGTTCAACGATCACATGCTGATCGCTGACGAGAGCTCGGCGCGCTCCAAGAAGCTCGGCCCGATGGTCGAACGCTCGGGGCTCTCGCGCGAGGCGTTCTTGGCGCTGGTCGAACGCGTGCGGGAGCGCGGCGCCGAAGTGCCGGGTTCGATAGAACGCATTGCGCTGGCCGCCCGCGCCCACGGCGTCCCGCTGCTGTCGCATGATGATGCCAGCCCCGATCAGCGCCGCTGGTTCCGCGCGCTCGGCTGCCGGCTGGCGGAGTTCCCGACCACGGTCGAGACCGCGGAGGAAGCCGCTTCGCACGGCGACGACATCGTGCTCGGCGCCCCCAATGTGGTGCGCGGCGGCAGCCATATCGGCTGGATCGATGCCAAGGACATGATCCGCCGCGGCCTGTGCTCGGTGCTCGCCTCCGACTACTACTATCCGGCCCCGCTGCTCGCGGCCTTCCGCCTCGTGGCCGAGGAGGTGCTGCCGCTCAATGCAGCCTGGGCGCTGATCTCGGAGACGGCCGCCGCTGCCGCCGGGCTCGCCGACCGCGGCGTCATTGCGCCGGGGCGCCGTGCCGACCTGATCCTGGTCGATGCGCGCGACGAGCGCCCGCGCGTGGTCGCCACCATCGTGGGCGGCCGCATCGTGCATCTCACCGAAGCCGAGCGGATCGGGAAGGATTAAATCATTTTCAAGCTGACCCGTCGACAACCTGCATTGGCGATGCAGTTTGCACATTCAGTGGAAGAGACCGGCCCGCGCAGGGGCCGGTGCTCACGGGCCCGTGTCGACCGGCGCACCTGTGGTGTCGTTTGTATGGACGGACTGGGTCTGAAATCGAACGAACAGCGCCGCGATCTCGGTGCGATTGTTGAAGCATAGAAACAATGCACCATCGCCATGTACGCGGTTGTCGCTGGCAAAATTCCCTGTGTTTCCTTGCATCATATGAACGTCATGGAGGCCCCGTTCCGGCCGAAAGCCGAAGTATTTGTCCGTCTGTCCGGCATCCTCGAAGTGCTCTCCGAATGCAATCAATACGGCCGAGGAGTCCGCTTTCGCCCTCTCGATATTCGCATCGAGCAAATTTGCCAGCGAAACCCCACTGCCGGCAGCCGGGATCGGTCGCATCGATTGAATCGAGAATAGATTGTCCCGCAAATAGTCCAGGCCGCCGGTCGCTCCCGGACCGGTCGGTAGAGCGCGAAATCCGCGCGGGCCATCCAAATATGGCGTCAGATCGAGGCTTCCCGACGTTCCAAAATCCGGATCGAAATACGCCAAAACCTCGCTGTCGTCCACCGATTGCACGTTGACCGCAACACGAAAGCTCCGCCCGCCATCGAGATGAATTTCATAATGCGGCGACGCGCCTTCAGGGCTTTCAAACCCATCGATCACCTTACCCACGAGGACGCCGTAGCTGCGTACTGCATCTGCCGGCTTTCTGCGTGCTCTCGTCACCGCCGACCTCGCTCCTCAAGCAACACCGGACAAATCGCCATCCAAGACCAGCAGAAGCCCGCCTCTCAAATTTGAGCTCCCAGCAAAGAACGCGTCCTTTTATGTTAATTGGCGTTGGGCGCGCTAGCAACCTCTCGTTGTTGTGGGTACTCTGTGACGAACGCCGCCAAATTAGTGGCGACGGATGGCGACAGCTTCAATCTCCCTGCGGTCAATGCGGCCGAATATCTGGAAGCGTCTTGAGGCCGTCCGATCAAGCAGAAGGCGCTCACCTTGGTTGCCGGCCCGCGCTTTGCGATCTACTTCGTGCCTGCTCAGGAGACGGCGCTCTATCGCTTCGGCGCGGCCGTGCTTGGCTATGACTGCTACACCGGCGCGGGCGTCTCGCACCCGCGCAATGTCAGATTGACCGAGGGCGAGTGGACCGCGCTCACCGCGGAGCCGCGCACCTATGGCTTCCATGCCACGCTCAAAGCCCCGTTTGGGCTGCGGGGCGAATTCGCCGATACCGACCTGCCGGCGGGCATGCAGGCTCTGGCGTCGTCGGTTCGGAACATTCCAACCTTCGTGCCGGCGGTCGAGCTGATCGGCGGCTTTGTGGCGATCGTTCCGCAACGCCCCGCGCCGGCGCTCGACCAGATGGCCGCGGACTGCGTCACGGCCTTCGATCGCTTCCGGGAGCCGATGACAGCGGAGGAAAAGGCAAGGCGAACGGCCGCGGGCTTGAGCCAGGGACAGGCGCAACACCTCGCGCACTGGGGCTACCCTTATGTGTTCGAGGAATTCCGCTTTCACATGACGCTGAGCGGCCGCATCCCCCCGGATCGCCGCGCGGCGATCCACGCGCTCCTGCGCGAGGCATTCGCGCGGGCCTGCGGGCTTGCACCCATCGCGGTTGATCGGCTCGCGCTGGTACGCCAGGCCCATCCGGGCGTCCCGTTCCGGGTCGTAGAGACCGTTCTTTTGCCAATTGGATCACGAGGTTCGACAGCTTAGCGCATGTCCCGGAAAAAGCCTGCCCCCGCGAAAGCGGGGGTGGATACCGGTTTTCCGAAGAGGCCTGCCTGCGAAAGCGGGGACATGCGCCGGCGCAAAAAAGGCGGGGCGTATTCCGATCCATTCGATCGGGATGTGCTCTAGGAACGACGATTTGACCGTTGGAGGTCCCGGGCCTAGAGACCCCAACCCCTCGACCCCAAAAGTCGGGCAATCCCGGAAGTCGGCCGCCCGCCTTGCGTGGGCGGCTGCGTCCGGCCGCCATAGGCTGACACGCGCCGGACGCATGACCTCATTCATCATGAGTGTCAGTGATGTGCCGAAACGCTTTTGACGCATTCAGAAAGAAGGTCGCTCGGCGCCGAACGACCAATGTCGCCCAGACTGAGGATACCGACCATACGCTTGCTCTTGTTGACGACCGGCAACCTGCGGACCTTCAGGGCCTCCATGTGTCGCACCGCCTTGGCGAGGTCGTCGTCCTCGCGGCAGCAGTGAATCCCGGGGGTCATCACATCACGCGCCGGTGCGCGGCGCGGATCGAAGCCCTCCTTCGCCAATCCTTTGCAGACGATGTCGCGGTCGGTCACCATGCCGATCAGCCGGTCGTTCTCACCAATCGGAATAGCGCCTATATCATGCTCGCACATCAATTTTGCGACTTCGGTGACGGGGGTGTCGGGACTGACCCAGTCGACGCCCTTGTGCATCACGTCCTTGACCTTCATGGCGGACCTCCGTTGCTGGAGTTGGGTACTTCTACCCCCGCCCCTTGATGCCGCTAAGCCATAACACATTTTGAGTCTAATAGCACGACGGCCCAGTCCCTGACCGCGTGGTCGTGATAGGCCGCCACCCGCTGAACCGCGCCGGTCAGAGAGCCTTCTTTTTTTGTGACAAACAGCGCAAGGTCTCTCCACAGCAACGTTCAGGCGGCATCTTCCTCGTCCTCATCCTCTTCGTCGTCCTCGTCTTCTTCGACTGCCGCAAGCGCCAGATTCGGGATGGTTTCGCGATGAAGCACGCCGTCATCAGCGAGCCAGATGCACTCGACGCTGTCCTCCTCGACCGCCACCACCGTCAGCGGCTGACCGCCTGATTTCAGAACGACGATATCTCCGGGCGCGAATGCCATAGCCATCCTCCGCGTACATTGATGAAGAAGACGAGGCCGCCAACTGAGGCGGCCTCGCTACGAAAGTCCAGAAGATTTTCGATCGTCCCGCTTTCCGCATTTTACATTGACCACGGGACCATCAAACCTATCGCGAGTTGTCCAATCCATGAGATTACGCGGGTACCAGGCCGCTGAATATTGCGGATCGTTGCGGGCGGGCCACATTGCGAAATCCAAAAATGCCACCGGTGCGCGACGCCGTCGGCTTACGGCAATTTCTCTGTCATCCCTCTGACTTACCGAGCCGAGAAGGTCGTCAAGGAAACCGCGCTTTAAAATTCGACGCGTTGCGGGTGACCCGGCGCGGCCAGCCGAGGGGGCTGGGGCTCGAGCCCTGATGTGACTTCAGTCGCTTTAATCAGATAATCGCGTCCGACTGTGCGGAGCCAGCTGCCCGCCTCAGGACGGCGCGCGCTGGATGCGCGACGGAAGCAACTCCCCGCCATCATCAGATAGAAGAACGATGGTTCTCCCGGACTGATGTAAACCGACTTACGTAACATGGCTCTCTCCAAGCGTCAGAGCCCCACCACTGCTGCGTAAGGCATTCAATCACTTTGGATTCACCGCTTTCTAATCTGCCGAAGAACTGGCCGCTCTTACGCAGAGTCATTGAGGCGACTTAGACATGATGTTGGCTTCGGGAACACCAAAACCAAGACCGACGAAGGTCGGGACCGTCTTTAGTAGCAGCCGGGCCCTTTTGTTTGTTGCTCGCGGCAGCGATACGGCACACTTTTGTTGCTGTGCGTTGACCGATTGCGCAAGAAGCAAACAAAGTCGTCTCGAACACGAATCTTTGATGTTGGTATCAAACAGGTAGGGTACGATCGGAACTGCCTAGCCCAAAGGCAGCGGTCCCGATCGTTATCCCATCCCCCCGACACCTCGACGGTCGGGGCCGCACTTCCCCCCTGGCTCCCGACACGCGGTGGAATTCACAGAGCGGGAATGGCTTTTTCTCGTCCGAATCTTGGCCAACACCAAAATGTTCAGCGACGTTGCAATTTAATCACTCTTCCTGATTCTTCCTTGTCTAACAATGGCCTCCACCCGCGCAACCGGAGGATTGCCGTTCGATGAAACCAACCCTCCTAAGGCCTACACCCGAGTAGCGGGGTCGCAAATTTGCCGCTATTTCTTAGGCGCTGGGGAGCGCCCAAGTGCGCTTCTGTTAGCAGAGCGGCCCCGATTGCTTTCCCCCCTTTCACCAATCGGGGCCGCCTCTCGCTAGTCGCGCGGTAACCGCGCTTTCTTGCCGGTGCGAGGCGAGCAGAGCGGCAGGATTGCTAAAGGGGATCACTTCTTCCGGGTCAGCCAAATCCCCTGCACCTGCACCGGAATACAGCGGGATAACCGCAGGATATTCCACGTCCTTCATCGGACTGTCACATGCCGCTGGTAGCCCGGTTCTACCAGGAGGCTCGACATGCTGGCTGAAACTCTCGTCGAGGTTCGGCGGGTTTCGAAGTCGTTTGACCGTCGCTCCCCGGTCCTCAGGAACGTTTCGTTCCGCCTCGAACGCGGCGAGATGGTCGCACTGATCGGTGCGTCCGGCTCCGGCAAATCAACCTTGATCAGGGCGATTGCCGGCCTGGTGCCGATCGATAAGCGGCGCTCCGCCAACGGCGACGGGGCCGAAACGGACGCGATCTTCCTGTTCGGCCGGCCGATGCAGCAGAACGGACGCATCATCGGCTCCGCCAAGGAATTGCGGGCGCGCATCGGCGTCGTCTTTCAGCAGTTCAACCTGGTCTCGCGGCTTCCGGTTCTCACCAATGTCTGTCTCGGCCTGCTCGGCCGCATGCCGTTCCTGCAGGGCACGCTCGGGCGCTTCACCACCGATGAAAAGCGGCGCGCCATGCAGGCGCTCGACCGCGTCGGCATGGCGGAGCATGCGCTCAAACGCGGCTCGGAGCTTTCCGGCGGACAGCAGCAGCGCGCCGCGATCGCGCGCACGCTGTTGCAAGGCGCCGAGTTCGTCATCGCCGACGAGCCGATCGCCTCGCTCGATCCGAGATCGGCGCGGCGCGTGATGGACATCCTCGCCGACATGAACGCGCGCGACCGCATCACCATCCTGGTCTCGCTGCATCAGGTGGAATACGGGCTGAAATATTGCCCGCGCACGATCGCGCTCAAGGCCGGCGAGGTGGTCTATGACGGACCTTCGAGCGCGCTCACGCCGGAGCTCCTGAGCCACATCTATGGGGCCGAAAGCAGCGACCTGCTCCTGCCCTCGCTCGACCAAGCCAGCATTGCGTTGGGCGGCCGGCAGCGCACGGAACCGCAGCCGGGCGCTCTGCCGCCTGCCTACGGCGAACCGCAGCACGCCGCGCATCGGCTGCATTCCGTCGCGGCCGCGGCAGGCTGAGCGCTGCGCGGCGCCCGCCGGCGCACCGCCCACACAGTTGCGAACAGGGCGTTCGGTACATTCAACAGGGAGACAGCAGATGTTGCGGAAACTTCTCGTAGGCACGGCCACGGCCTGCGCCTTCACCGTGTCAGGCCTCGCCGCCCACGCGCAGGCGCGGACCGAGCTGAACTTCGGCATCATCTCGACCGAGGCCTCGGTCAACCAGAAGAAGATCTGGGAGCCGTTCCTGCAGATGATGGCGAAGTCGACCGGCTACAAGATCAACGGCTTCTACGCGACCGACTATGCGGGCGTCATCGAGGCGATGCGCTTCAGCAAGGTGCAGGTGGCCTGGTTCGGCAACAAATCCGGCATGGAGGCGGTGGATCGCGCCAGCGGCGAGGTGTTCGCCCAGGTCGTGGCCACCAACGGCAGCCTCGGCTACTACTCCCACGTCATCGTCCACAAGGACAGCCCCTATAACAAGCTCGAGGACATCCTCAAGTGCGACAGGTCGCTCGACTTCGGCATTGGCGATCCGAACTCGACCTCCGGCTTTCTGGTGCCGACCGCCTATATTTTCGCCGCCAAGAGCATCGACCCGAAGTCCTGCTTCAAGACCGTGCGCAACGCCAACCACCAGGCCAACGCCATGGCGGTCGCCAACAAGCAGGTGGCCGCCGCCACCAACAACAGCGAGGACCTGCAGCGGCTCATGGTGACGGCGCCGCAAGCGCGCGAGCAGATCAAGATCATCTGGACCTCGCCGATGATCCCGCTCGACCCGATCGTCTGGCGCAAGGACCTCGACCCCGCCATCAAGGCCAAGCTCTATTCGTTCATGCTGAGCTACGGCCGCATCGGCTCGCCGGACGAGATCAAGGCGGCGCGCGAATTGATCGCCGCCATGATCTGGTCGCCGCTGCGGCCGTCCTCCGACGATCAGCTGATCCCCATGCGCAAGCTCGAGGCGAGCCGCGACCTGCTGCGGGTCGAGAGCGACGCCAAGCTCTCCGATGAGGAAAAGAAGAAGCAGGGCGCCGATATCCAGGCGCAGCTCGGCAAGCTCGACGAGATGGAGAAGAAGGCGGCGACCTCTCCGTTGCAGAAGCAGCTGGCGGCCTTCGTCGCCGCCGACGAGGCCGGCAACCAGGCCGAGCTCAAGCGCATGATCGCCGAGTTCGCGGCCGGCAACGCCCGCACCAACTGACCGGGCTGAATGACGACGCCGCGTTGCCTTAGGGACGCAGGGCCTCTCACTCCTTCTCCCCGCAGGGGAGAAGGGCAGGATGAGGGGGGCCCGGCGTTTCCGCATCGCGACACCCGAACCCCCTCACCCCAACCCTCTCCCCTTCGGGGAAAGGGAGTGCGACGCCGTGCCCACCTGACGTATCTCCGCTTATCTCGATCGATCCCCATCGAAACGCCTTCGCGAGGGCGGCCTCAGAGAAGCCGATCATGACGATCGAGATGACAGATACGCGGCTCCCCGCTTCGGCAGCTGTTCCTTCGCACCGGGATATCGGCGACATCACGGTGCCGCGCCACCCGCTGGCGCGGCGGCTGCGCGGCTGGCTGCTCTGGCTCGCCGTCATGGGGCTGTTGGCGTGGGCCTGGTCGCCCGCGGAAATGTTCCGGGCCTCCGCCTTGTTCACCGACTGGCGCAACATGGCGGAGTTCGGCAGCGCCTTCCTGCATCCCAATTTCCACGAATGGGATAGCTATCTGGCGGACATGGTCACCACCATCCAGATCGCGATCTGGGGCACGGCGCTCGCGGTCTTCTTCGGCATTCCGTTCGCGATCCTCTCCTCCGCCAATGTGTGTCCGCAATGGGTGGTGCAGCCGGTGCGCCGCCTGATGGATGCGTGCCGCGCCATCAACGAGATCGTGTTCGCACTGATGTTCGTGGTCGCGGTCGGGCTCGGGCCGTTCGCCGGCGTGATGGCGCTGTTCATTCATAATCTCGGCGTGTTCGCCAAGCTGTTCTCGGAAGCCGTCGAGGCGATCGACCCACGGCCGATCGAGGGCATCAGGGCGACCGGCGCGCGGCCGCTGCAGGAGGTGATTTTCGGCGTCATCCCGCAGGTGATGCCGCTGTGGAGCTCGCTCACGCTCTACCGGCTCGAAACCAATGTGCGCTCCGCCACCACGCTCGGCATCGTCGGCGCCGGCGGCATCGGGCAGACGCTCTACGAAAGCATCCGCAGCTTCCAATACGGCGAGACCGCCGCGCAGGTCATCATCGTGGTCGTCACCGTCATGCTGATCGACCTCGCGAGCGCGCAGCTGCGCAAGATGCTGATCTGAGCGCCCTTCTCAGCGCCGACCGGGACCGCTTCGATGCCGTCGTTCGCGGCAGACGAGCAGCATCTGGCGTCTTTATGCCCCAGGCATCCTGCTTTAGGTTGGGCGGGCGATCACGCGCCTGCGGGGCTTTGCGACGATGTCCATTCCGACGCCGAAAATCCGACGCCGGCGCGTTCGCCGACCGCGCGCCGCTCGGGAGAGCGGCGATCCGACCTCTACGCTGCAGGCGATGCTGGAGCACGTGGCCCAGGGCGTCGCCATGTTCGACGAGGATCAGCGCCTGATCGTGTGGAACAAGCGCCTGCGAGAGATCTTGAATGTGCCCGACGCGCAGCTTTCCGGTGGCAGGACGCTCGAGGGACTCGTCCGCTTCATGGCCGAGCGCGGCGACTTCGGAACCAACGCGGCCGCCACGGAAGCGGTCATCTGCGAGCACGTCACCTCCCTGGATCAGCCTTTCGCCGCCGAGCGAATGCTTGCGGATGGCCGCGTCGTCGAATTTCGCCGCAACCCCCTGGGCAACGGCGCGTTCGTCATGATCTATACCGAGGTCACCGAACGGCGGCACACCGAATATCTGCTGCAAGACAACACCCGCGAGCTGCGCGCGATGCTGGAGAAGGCGCCGGTCGCGCTTGCCGTCATTGGTCAGGAAGACCGCGCGATCAAGCACGCCAACGCGCGCTTTCGCAAGTTGTTCGGGCTTACCGATGCCAAATCCGCCGAGCAGACGTCGCTCGACTTGTACCTCTCGGCTGGAGATCAGGATCGCATCCTGAGCGCGCCCGCGGACCGGCGCTCGGTCGATTTCGAGACCGAGGTCCGGCGCGCCGATGCGGGCAAGATTTGGGCATTGATCTCCTCGGTGCGGTTCATCTTCGAATGGGAGCCCGCGGTGCTGACGAGCTTTCACGACATCAGCGATCGGCGGCGGGCGGAAACCGGCCTGCAGGAAGAGCTGGACCGCAAGCGCGCCGAGCTCGCCGAAGCGCGCTTCTTGCAGCTCGAGCTCGCACCGGCACCGTTTCGAGGATGTGTCGGCAATTTCGCGATCTCGGTCGACGTCCTGCTCGAG
>DATDGG010000144.1:0-23373 GCA_036522235.1 Xanthobacteraceae bacterium | reverse complement strand
AGATCAAGGCGCTCGGCGTCGCCATCGCGATGGATGATTTCGGCACCGGCTATTCATCGCTTTCCAATCTGCGCGCGTTTCCGTTCGACCGGATCAAGATCGACGGCTCCTTCATCAAGTCGGTCAATGTCAACGAGCAGGCGGCCGCGATCGTGCGTTCGGTGCTCGGGCTCGGCCGGGCGCTGCGCCTGCCGGTGCTGGCGGAGGGCGTGGAAACGACCGCCGAGCTCGAATTCCTGGAAAACGAGATGTGCACCGAGGCACAGGGCTATCTGCTCGGAAGGCCGGGCGATATTGCGGGCTTCCGGCAGCAGACCCACGGCGTCGACGCGGAGGATCAGGTGAACATCGTGCCGCTCGTGCCCAAAGCATCGTCGATGTGAGCGCGGCCCCGAACGCGGCGCTGGCGCGTTTTATTGATAGCGCGAGAAGTCGTGGCCTTCCTTGGCGACGATCTCGATCAAGAAGGGCGCCCCCGATTGGATGACGCCGAGGGCTTCCTTGATGGCGCCCACGATGTCGGCGGGCTTCTCGACCCGGCGCGCCGCGACATTGAGCCCTTCGGCCACCTTGGCGTAGTTGCCACCCACTGTCATGACGCCGTATTTGCGGTCCGAAGTCTTGAGCACGTCGCGCTCGGCCGCCATGACGCCGTTGTTGAACACGATGGTCAGGATGGCGATGCGGTTGCGCGCCGCGGTCTCGATGTCGAGGCCGGTCATCCCGAAGGAGCTGTCGCCCATCACATTGATGCAAAGCTTCTCCGGCGCCGCGAGCTTCGCCCCCATGATGATGCCGAGGCCGTAGCCGAGCTGGGTCGATTTGCCCCAGCCCAGATAGGAGCCCGCCACCGTGGTCTCCCAGAACGGCAAGAGCTGCTCGCGCGGGCTGCCTGAATCGTGGGTGATGATGACGTTGTCGCGGTCCACCGTGCGCATCAGGTCGCGGATCACCCGGTACTGATTGATCGGCGTCTCGTCCGAATCGAGATGCTTGCTCCATTCGGCGAGCCAGGCCTTCTTGCCCGCAGCGATCTCCTCCTTGAGCGCGGCGAGCGCATTGCCGCCGGCGCGGCCCTTCTGCCGCTCGACCTCCGCGATCAGCGCGCCGAGTACCAGCGCCGCATCGCCCAGCAAAGCGTGATCGGCGCGGTAGTCCTTGTTGACGTCGCTCGCCTCGTTGGTCGAATGGATGATGGTCTTGCCGCTCGGCACGGCCGGCCCGAACGAGGTCTTGGTCAGGCTCGAGCCGATCGCCAGGACCAGATCGGCGCGCTCCATGAATTCGGCGAACATTTTCGAGCGCGAGCGCGTGGAAGCCCCGAGCGCCAGCGGATGGCTGTCCGCAATGGCGCTCTTGCCCGGATTGGTGGCGACGACCGGCGCCGGAACGAGCTCGGCCAGCGCGGCGAGCAACTCCGCGGCCTGCGCGTAGTGGATGCCCTGCCCGGCCCACAGCAGGGGATGCTTGGCGGCGAGCAGAAGGCGCGCCGCTTCCTTGACCAGATCGGGATCGGGCGCGGTGCGCAACATCGGCACCGGCACGTAGTCGAGCTTGCCCTGATAGGTTGCCTCGAACACTTCGTTTGGAACCTCGAGCAGCACCGGGCCGCCTTTGCCGCTGCGCATCGCATGAAAGGCGCGGCGCATCAGCTCCGGAAGCTCCTGCACGGAATACGCCATGGCGGACCATTTGGTGACGCTCCGGTAGACCTCGGCGGCCCGGAAGGTCGGCCGGATATATTGCCGCTCCGGCGCAAAGCCCGCCGGAACGATCAGCATCGGCACATTCTCCGAATAGGCCTGCGCGACGCCCGGGAAGGCGTTCTCGATGCCGGGGCCATGCTGGGCCGCGAACACGCCGTTCTGCCGGCCGCGCCGGATGCGGGAATAGCCATCCGCCATGCCGACACCGACGCGTTCCTGGCGGCAGAAGATCGGCCTGATGTCGATCTCGGCGCAGGCCTCGATCAAAGGATTGCGCGGATAGCAGGCGAGAAAGCCCGTGCGCTCGCGCTTGAGAATTTCCGCAATGACGTCGGCGCCGTTCATGAGGTGATATCCAATTCGCGCGCTCCCTTTACCTCTCCCCTTTAGGGGAGAGGGGAAGGAAGATTAGTTCAGCCGGTCCTTGATCTTGTCGACGCCAGCGGCCGCGCAGGCCTCATCCTTGTCGCCGCCCGGGGCGCCGGCAGCCGAAATGCCGCCGATCGTTTCATTGCCGACCTTGATCGGCACCCCGCCCGCCCCGGTGGCAAGCTGCGAATCGAACTGGCCGGGATTGAAGGCGCCGGGCTTGGAGATCTGCTCGGTGTAGGCGCTGGTCGTGACCCCCCGCATCGCGGCCGTATAGGCCTTGCGGCGGGTCGACTCGCGGGCGACCCCGGGCGGGCCGTCGCGGACGATGACCACTTTGGGGTTACCGAGACGATCGGCGACCGTGATGGTCACGTTGTAGCCTTGCGCCTTGCAGGCGGCGATCGCCGCCTGCGCGGCCTCGACCGCGAGCTCGGCGGTCAAAACCTTGAGGGTTTCGGTCGGCAGCGGATCGGCCGCAAATGCCGGGAAGCTCGAGAAAGCCGCGAGGCCCGCGGCGACGGCGAGCGCGCTATGTCGGATCATGGTTTCCTCCCGAGGATTTATTGGACCGCGCATTGGAGCACCGGCAGAACCGCAAAGCAACGCAGTGAATGGTCCGTTAACGCGGGCCTCTTTGCGAGCGGGGCGGCGTCGCAACAAATTTCAAACGGTTTCTCCGTAGATTGATCGCCTATCCCTTTCGGGGCGATAGGCGACGTTGCTCGAGAAACACCAAGAGCCACATTCGAGCGGCGACCGCCTCAGGCCCGCTTCGGCCGCCGGCATCGGATCATCCTGCGGCTGTTCGCGGATGAGGACCAAAGCTACGTGTAGGGCCCACGGCACATCATGGTGCATTCTGACGATCTCCCTCCCGATTCGCCGGAACCCGAAGCCGACGGCTCGCGCGCGCCCGCTTCGCCGGCGGGCCTCATCGAACGGATCGTCGATCGGCTTCCCCTCGCCCTGACGGTGCAGGACGACGACGGCCGCTTCGTCCTGGTCAATGCGGCGGCGGCCGCCAATCTGGCGATCGCGGCCGATGCCCTGATCGGCGCCTCGCCGGCCGATTTTCTTGGCGCGCCGGAAGCCGCCGAGCGGCGCGCCTGGGAGATCGAGCTCATTCGATCCGCAGCGTCGAGCACGCTCGAGGAGACGATCGCCGGGCCGAGCGGCGAGAAGAAAACCTGGCTGACCTCGCACCAGAGCCTGCGCATCGCCGATCGGACGCTCCTCGTCACCAGCGCAGTCGACATCACGGCGCGCAAGCGGATCGAGGACGCGCTCACGCGGCGCGTCAACTTCGACGACCTGACCGGCCTGCCGAACCGCATCCTGATCCGCAAGCATGTCGACCGCATCCTGCGCGACAAGAACCACCGTTTCGCCCTCGCCTTCATCGACCTCGACAATTTCAAGCACATCAACGACTACTACAGCCATGCGGTCGGCGACGCGCTGCTCTTGAAGATCGCGATCCGCATCGCCAAGCGGCTGCGCGAGGGCGACATGCTGGCGCGCATCAGCGGCGATGAATTCCTGCTCCTGCTCGATCCGACCGAGGACAGCGATCAGGTCGGGATGCTGGTCGAGCAGGTTCTCTCCGACCTGAAGAAGCCGTTTCACATCGAAGCCTTCGAGGTGTTCACCTCGGCTTCCATCGGGGTGAGCGTCCATCCGGAGCACGGCCTGACCTACGAGGAATTGCGCCGCAACGCCGACAGTGCGATGTATCGGGCCAAGAGCGAGGCCAAGGGGGACGCGGTCTATTTCGACGTCGATATGGGGCGGGCCGTCACCGCCCGCATGGAGCTCGAGCAGCGCCTGCGGCTGGCGATCCGCGATCGCCGCTTCTGCTGCGCGTTCCAGCCGAAGGTGGACATCCGCAGCCAGCAAGTCGTCGGCTTCGAGACGCTGGTGCGCTGGCGCGACGACGAGGGCGAGATTCATCCGCCCTCCTCCTTCATCGGGCTCGCCATCGAGCTCGGCCTGATCGACACCATCACCCATTTCGTGCTGGCCGAGACGCTCCGCTCGATCGAGCGCCTCGACGAGGAGTTCGGTCCGGCCACCACCATCAGCGTCAACGTCGCCGCCAAGCAGGCCAACGATCTCGATTTCATGCGCTCGTTCGCCGACGTCCTCAAGGCGAGCAAGTTCGCCACCCGCGTCATGCTCGAGGTCACCGAGGATGCGTTCGTGGCAAAGAACCGGTTTCAGACGCAGATTCTTCCCATGCTGCGCGACATCGGGGTCAAGGTGTCGATCGACGATTTTGGCACCGGTTATTCGTCGTTGAGCGCACTCGCCGATATCACGGCCGACGAGCTCAAGGTCGACCGGTCGTTCATCTGCGCCATTCACGAGCGCCCGCGCAGCCAAAGCGTGCTGCGGGCAATCGAGTCCCTCGGCCATGCGCTCGGCATGACGATCGTGGCCGAAGGCGTCGAGACGTTCGAGGAGCTGGCCTATCTGCAGGCCGCGACCCGTATCCGCCAGGCGCAAGGCTTTTATTTCTCCAAGCCGTTCTTTCTCGCCGACGCGGTCGACGCGCCCTTGACCGGGCGCACCCATGGCGGACGCCCGGTCGAGGCCGCGCGCACTCCTACCGAAGCGCGCAACGCTCCCCCGGCACGGCCCGCGGCGCGATCGCGCGGCGCGTGACGCGGTCCCGATCTCTGACCGCCTTGGTTGTCGTGTCGCATGGTCCGCGAAGACGGGCGTAAACGCCCTTTTGCGTTCGCGGATGAATGCCGACGCAGAGTCGATCTCACCGGCCGGGCGGCGTCGCGGCGGGGCCTCGGCCGAACGGCTCCCCGGCGAGCGGCTTCTTGAGCAGGCTGATCCGGCTCGCCTCGGGAACCGCGGCCGGCTGCAGCGGCACCGCATCGGGGCGGACCGCGGGCTTGGCCTCGTCCGCATTGGTGGTGCGCGCCAGCGCGCCGCGCCAACGCTCGAGCACCGTGGCGATGAAATCGAGACCGCGGCCGTCGGTCCGCAGCGCCTCATCGCCGCCGAAGGCTTCGCAGCGCGGTATCAGCGGCGGCGGCAGCTCGGCGAAGGTCAGCCGGGTCGGCACCGGGACGCCGACCCCGAACGCCACCGCTTCACGGGTTCCAAGCGAAGGCACGAAGCCGAACAGATTGGCGGCGGTGTCGGAAACCGCCGAGCGCAGCAGCGTCTGGTCGCGATCGTTCGACATGCGCATCGCAAACAGCGTGCTGCATTGAGAGATGATGGTCGGGTCGAGCTCGGCCGGACGCTGGGTCGCGAGCGCCAGGAAGACCCCGCATTTGCGCCCCTCCTTGGCGATGCGCGCGATCGCCCGCCGGGTCGGACCGAAGCCGACCGCGCGGTCCACGCAGGCGTAGCGGTGGGCTTCCTCGCACACGATCAGCAGCGGGGCCGCGCCGTCGCTCCAGAGGCCGAAATCGAAGGCCAGGCGGCACAGCACCGACACCACCGGATCGACCACCTCGGCCGGAAAGCCGGCGAGCTGCATGATCGTCATCGGCTTGCCGTCGGCGGGCAGGCGGAACAGCTGGCTGATGGATTCCGCCATCGTGTCGCCGCCCACATTGGCGTTCTCGAACAAGAACGCGTAGCGGGCGTCGCTGCTCACCGTCTCGATCCGGCTGATGAGCTTGTGATAGATCATGCGCGAGGAGCGGTTCTCGAGCTTGCCCATCCGCTCATCGATCATCATCAACAGGTCCTGCAGCCGGTAGGGAACCGGCGTGTCGACCGTGTAGCCGATGCTCTTGGGGTCGAGCTTCTTGACCGCGTAGCGCTCGGAAGCCGTCTTGTATTGCGTGTAGGCGACCTTCGCGAGCGGGATCACCTCGGAGAGGATCTCGGCCTCTTCGTCGCCGGCGCGGCGGCCGCCGAAGAAGACGTCGATGATCTCCTCGAAATTGAACAGCCAGAACGGCAGCCGGAGATTTGCCGCATTGGCCACATGGGCGCGATCACCGAAGCAGCGGCCATATTCGTTGTGCACGTCCAGTAAGAGCATCCGCAGGTCCGGCCGCGCCTGCAGCAACTGCTGCAGAATGACCGCGAGCGCGCTCGACTTGCCGACCCCGGTGGTGCCGAGGATTGCAAAATGCTTGCTCAGCATTTCGTTGACATCGACGCGAACGTCGATGCTGCGGTCCTGTTGCAGCTGTCCGATCTTGACCGACTTGGCGCCCGAACCGTCGAAGATGATCCGCATCTCCGCGATGGAGAGCGGCGCCACCGGGTCGCCGATGCTTGGATAAGTGGTGACGCCGCGGCGGAAGCCCGCCGGGGCACCGGCCGCCGGGGCGTCGGCGCGGCGATCGCTCGCGCTCGCGATCTCACCCATGAGATCGACATGCGCCATGCCTTGAAAATCTTGCTCGGAGACCGGCGCGGCGGCCTCGGCCGCGACCTCCGCCACCACCCCGACGATGAGCGCGGTTCCGCTCTGAATCTTGACGCATTTGCCGACCGTGATCCGGGCCCCGTACAAGCCGCCCGGCCGGGCGCTCGCGAGCGCCACGCGGACCTGCGAGCCGCTGACCGAATGGACGCGGCCCAACGGCGCTTCCGCCGGCGGCGCCGGCTTGCCTTGATCGCGAGCCGCGTCGGCCCCTAGCATTTCCCACCTCGTGTGACGCCCCGGGCGGCCAATCGAGATTTGCCGGGCACCGTAGCCGACGACCGCTCTAGAATGGGTTAAGCCGTGCCGCCGCGATGCGGCGCGGCCGGCTTGGTTGACGGCGCGTTAATGGCCCGGGACGGAACCGGACCGAGGCGCCTCAGGCCCAGGCCGCGAAGCTCAACCCGGTACCGGTGCCGGCCGGGGTGCGATAGCCCGGCACATATTCGAACCAGTTCAGGTCGAGATGCTCGACCGCACCCGCGACCGCGACCCAGTTCAAGATTTCCGAGCTGCCGGCATTGAGCTTGTTGCGCGGCAGGCGCTGCAGGAACGCTGCGTCCTTGTCGGCGCAGGCCTTGAGGATGGCGCGGTCGAAATCCTCATCTACCAAAAAGTGGCTCAAGCCTCCGGAGGCCAGGACCCCGATCCGCCCAGCGCCCGGAAAGCTTTCGACCGCCTGGCGCAGGCTCTGCCCGAGCTGATAGCAGCGCTGCGGCCGCGGCTGATTGGGCGGGAAATAGGTGTTGAGGAAGATCGGCACGACCGGCACCGGCTTATCGCCGTCCATCACCTGGCGGTGCACATAGGCGATGGCATGGCCTTCGCCCTCGCCTTCCGGCAGGCATTTGGAGCTCGCGAGATCGAAGCCTTGGTCCATCAGGAATTCGATCAGATGAACGGCGAGCGGCGCGTGGACCGGATAGTCGCGCGGCGCCTGCGGCTCGAAGAAGCCTTTGCGATTCTGGATGTACCAATCGGGAAAATGCGAATAGGTCGTGTGCTGGGCATTGCCGTTGCGGATCGTCTCGCCGAAATAGATCGCGAAGGCCGGCCGGCAGTCCTCCTTATAGCTTTCGTTCTGGTCGTCGCCGAGCACGATCAAGGCATCGAGGCCGGCGGCGCTCAAGGTCTGCGCCACGCGTCGCATCGCGGCGCGCGCGATATTCTGCCGCGCCACCAGGTGCTCGGGCGCCACCATATGGGCGAGCTTGGGATCGGCCGCCTCCAGCAGGTCCCCGTAGGTGACCGGCCGCCCGTCCTTGTCGCGATGACGGATGGTCTGGTCGGTCTCCAGAAACCGCGGCAGCGTCTCGTCCGACGCCAGCAGCATCGGGGTATGCGATGTTCCGAGCCCGAGCACGATCTTGGCCATCAGAGTAGTTCCTTCACGCGCTCGGGCGGACGGCAGAGCCGCGTGCCCTTGGGGCTCGTCACCACCGGGCGCTCGATGAGGATCGGGTGCTCCGCCATGGCGGCGATCAGCGCGGCGTCGGTCAGCTTGGGATCATCGAGGCCGAGCGCGTCGAACGGCGTGGCGCGCCGCCGCAACAAGTCGCGTGGCTTCATGTGCATGTCCTTGAGCGCCGTCTTGATCGCGCCGGCGCCGGGCGGCGTCTTCACATAGTCGACGATGCGCGGCTCGATGCCCTTGGCGCGGATCATCTCCAGCACCTTGCGCGAGGTCGCGCATTTCGGGTTGTGCCAGATGACGACGCTCATCACAGAGGCTCACCACAGAGGCTCATGGCATCGGGCGCTCACGCGCGCGGCGCACAGCGCACATAGACGCCGGTGCCAAATCGCCCCGCGACCTCGGGATCGACGTAACGCAGCACCATGACGCGGCCGTCGAACGAGACGATCTCGCGGTCGTCGTTGACGCCGCCTGGGCCGTGCGGCCCGATATAGTTCTTTCCACCCGGCCCGCCCTTGAGCCAGAATTCCTGCATCTGCGACTGGTCGGGCGGATACATCATCACCCCGCCGGTCGGCCCCTGGCCGATCACGAAGGGATGACCGCATTGCCCCTTGGCATTCGCCTCGGTGCGGACGCGGTCCTCCGGCCGGTGGAAGGAGCCATAGCCCCAGCGCCCGATCACCTCAGAAGGGCGGATGCTGGCGGGGATTTCGGGCGCGGACGCTGGTTCCACCGGTATGGGCTCAGGGGCTGGGCTCGAGCCGCCGAAGCTCGGGAAGCCCCCGAAGCTGCCGCAGCCGGCAAGCGCAAGGGCCAGAAGCGTAGCCGCAGCGGGCGCCGGACCCGAGCTGAATTTTCCCATGGCGTCCATCCTTCATCGAAGCCCGTGGCGGCGGGTCCCATGCGGCCCGCGCAGCCCTAACCCCATTGGGACTATAGCAGTTTTTATATTAACGGCCGGCAACCATATGGCCCGCAACGGCTCCTTGCTGCCAGATACTGCAAATCTGGCCGAGAAGATGCCGCGATGGCAAGGCGGATATTGGGGCAAACCGTGATCGGCGCGCTGCGGCGGGGCTGGCGCAAGGCCTCAACGTGCCGCCTTGGCGTCGGCGGCCGTGACCGCATCGGTAAAATGGTTGCCGAAATGGCTGCGGACATAGTTGACCACCGCGGCCACCTGCTCGTCGGTCAAGAGGCCGCCGAAAGCCGGCATCCCCTTCTGTCCCCGGATCACGAGCGTGAGCCCGTAGCCCGCGCTCGCGAGCTTCTGATCGCCGGCGAGCGCCGGATAGGCGCCCGCCCCGACCGCGCCGACGCCCCCCGGCATGTGGCAGCCCTGGCAGATATCGGCATAGAGCCCCTCCCCGCTCGACGCCACAAACCGCGCCGGATTGCCGAAGCGGCCATCGGGGCTCTGCGCCGAAGCGGTGGAGACCGCAAGCAGGCTCGCGGCGAGCGCCGCAGCGGCGGCAATGCGAAGGCGCGGGCACATGCGGTTCTCCTTCGACCTTGGCCTCAGCCCGCGAGCACGCGGCGATGCAAGCGGGAGATGGCGTCGAGCGACGACAGCAGCGCACCCTCCTGCCAGCCCGGCAGATAGGAGGCGTGCTCACCGGCCAGCAAGATGCGTCCGTCCAGCGCGCATAGATTGTCGTAATGCTGCTCGCGCGCCGCGTCGGTCCAGCTGCCGCTGCAACCAAGCACCGCGGGATTGCGGTGCCAGGCGACCGCGATGCCGTTCTCGAACTCTTGTTTGTACTGGGGATGGATCTGCGCCCCGTCCGCGACCGCCTTGGCGACCCGCTCGGCCGGCGACAGGGACGTGAACTCGTAGGCATAGACGCTGAAAATCGTATAGGCGCCGAGCAGCACCGCCTTGCCGGGAGACCCATAGCCGGTGCACGGATAGCCGATCAGGCGGATCGGCAGGTCCGTATAGCTGATGCCGCCATAGATGCCCTCGTCCTGCTCCCAGAAACGGCGCTTGAACTGCAACCCGACCTTGAGGGCGGGCGAATAGGGAACCGCGTTGATGGCATCCCGCATCGGCGCAGCGACATTCAATTCGATCTGACTCAGGACCGACAGCGGAATGGTGCAGAGGCACCAGTCCGCGGTGGCGGTGAGCGGCTTGCCGGGATCGGTGGTGTCCTCGTAGATGACGCTCACGGAGCGCTGGTCCTGGCGGATCGATTTCACCTTGGCATTGAAGCGGATGAGATCGCCGACCTCGCGCGTAAAGCCGCGGGCGATCATGTCCATGCCGCCGACCGGCTGGAACAGCGTGGTCTGGAACTCGTAATTGGCGCCCGGAAAGAGGCTCTGCCACAGGCCCGATTTGAGCAGGTCCGAGAGGCCGAGCGGCTGCGAGGGCGTCGGCACGGCGGTGAGGCCGCCGCCGGGATCTTTCTCGAAGCCGCGCCGCAGGCTGGTGCCGAGGTTCGCCTTGTAGGCGTAGTTCTGGTCGAGCGCGCCCCAGCCTCGCAGCGCCTGCAGCAGGATTTCCTGGTCCTCGTGCGTGACCATCTCGTCGAGCTTGTGCTGGCTGGTCGCCTTGGCGAGCAGCTCGCACACATAGCCGGTGAAGTCGGCCTGGACGTGCCGATAGCGCTGCGGCTTGCCGCCGAAGGCCTGGGTCGAATGGAACCAGGCATTGGTGTTGACCTGAATGAACGGCTCGAGCGCGACCTTGAGGCGCCCGCAATAGTCGAGCAGCGCGTGGTGATGATAGGGAATGCGCCACGGACCGGGATTGAGATAGAGACCCGGGTCGAACTCGCAGTGCTGGGTGGCGCCGCCGAGCTCCGTATAGGTGTCACCGCCCCGCAAGGTCCAGCAGCGGCCGCCGGCGCGGTTCGCATATTCGAGCACCTGCACCCGGTAGCCGGCCTTGCGCAGCTCGAGCGCCGCCGCCATGCCGGCAAGACCGGCACCCAAAATCAGCACCGAGGCGCCCTTGGGATTGCCTTCGAGCTTGATCGGCCCCGCATAGGTGGATTCGGCGGCGAGGCTGAGGCTCTCCATCGCGCGGTACATGACGGCGCTGCCGGCCGCCGTTCCGATGAGCGCCAGGAGATCGCGTCTGCGCATACGGGCGGCATGGGCGTCGGACATGCGTTGCTCCCTTGGGCTTGGGTGCTGCCTTTACGCTGCGCGCATTGTCCTCCCCGGGCCGAACGCCGGCAAGTGGCGTCAGCGCGGATCGCGCAGCGGCGGGTCCTTCTTGATGTTGAGCCGCTTGACCGCCTTGGCGTCGAAGTCATCGTCGGCCCGGAAGCCGCCGGCGTGGATGCCGTCGATCGCGCAAAGATCGTCGACCTCGTTGACGTCGCCGGTGACGCCGAGCGCGCCGACGATCTCGCCGGTCTCGTCGCGGATGAGCTGGCCGCCGGCTTCCAGGAACAGCGGCCCGTCCGACAGCTCGGCCAGCGACTGCATGAAGGCCGGCTTCTCCTTGGCCTTCTGCAGCACCTGGCGAGACGAGCGATTGAGCGCGAGCGCCGCGAAGGCCTTGCCATAGGCGATCTCGAAGCGCAGCAGCGAGGAGCCGTCCTGCTTGTGGAAGGCCTTCACCCGTCCGCCGGCGTCGAGCAGGATCGCGCTCAGGGGATGGGCCTTGCGCTTCTTGGCGGACGCAAAGGTGCCCTCGATGATCTTGAGGGCCTCGGCAAGGCTGATGGCGCGCATGCGATCTCCTGGGTGGCTCGTGGTGGCTGGCGGTGTCGGACAAACTGCCCGAGAGTGCAAGGGCGTATCAACCGCCCTGCCGGCGCTGCTACCATGGGCTTGCCGCCCGCTTGGCGCTCGCGCCCTTAAGGGAGAAGCTCCATGGTTCATCCACACCGCCCCGCCACCTTGGCGCCCGTCATCGGCCTGGCGGCGCTTGCCGCCGCACTGCTCTTTGCGGGGCCCGCCGCGGCCGCCGATCCGACGCCGCTGCGGATCAACAGCTTTCCCAACGCCAAGGCGCTGCCGCTGCAGGTCGGCATCGCCAAGGGATTTTTCGCGCGGCGCGGCCTCAAGGCCGAGCTCGAGCTCACCGAAAGCTCGAAGGCGCAGCGCGAGGGGCTGGCGGGAGGCAAGTTCCAGATCGCCCAGAGCGCGATCGACAATGCGGTCGCCATGATCGAGGGCGCCAAGCAAGACGTCGTGATCCTGTCGGGGGGAGACAGCGGCATGAACGAGTTCTTCGTGCAGGCCGGCATCAACGCGTTCGCGGAGCTGCGCGGGCGGACCATCCTGGTGGACGCGCCCGACACCGCCTATGCGCTGCAGGTCAAGAAGCTCCTGGCGCAGCACGGCGTCGGGCCGACCGACTACACCGCCAAGCCGATTGGCGCCGGCGTGTTCCGCCTCAAGGCCATGCTGGCGGACAAGACCAATGCCGCCGCCATTCTCAACCTGCCGTTCACGGTCGAGGCCGCGCAGGCCGGGATGAAGAGCCTCGGGCGGACCATCGATCTGCTCGGTCCCTACCAGGCGGCGGGCGGATTTGCGCTGCGCGCCTTCGCGGAGCAGAACCGCGACACGGTCAAGCGCTATCTCGCCGCCTATGTGGAATCGTTGCGCTTCGTGCGCGATCCCGCCAACCGCGCCGAAGCCGTGGGTCTCCTGGTGAGCGAGCAGAAGCTCGCCCGCGATATCGCCGAGAAAACCTATGACCAACTGATCGATCCGGCCTTCGGCTTCACGCCCGATGCCAAGTTCGACATGGTGGGCTTCCGCAACATGATGGCGCTGCGGGCCGAGGTCGAAGGCAAGACCAGCGCGGCGCCGGAGCGCTATCTCGATTTCAGCTATTACGACGCGGCGATGCAGATGGTGGGGCAGTAAGGCTATTCCGCGCCGGCACCCGGCTTCACGCCTTTTGCCGGCTCGGCCGACTTGAGCTGGATAGCCTGCGCGACCTGCACCAGGATCGCGGGCGACGTCGCCAGCATCTCGGCCACGATCGCCTGCAGCTCCTCGCCGGTGCGGGCGCCGATATCGAGATTCTCGCGGCGCGCCTCATCAAGCAGAAGCGGGTCCGCCATGGCGGCATCGAAGGCGCGGCGCAGCGCCGCCACGCGCTCGGGGGGCACCGCCGGATTGCTGACGATCGGGCGCGCGACCACGACCGCCTTGGAGATGAAATCGAAGACCGCCTGCTGCTCGGCGCTCATCGCGAGCTCGCGCAACAGCGGCACCTCCTCGTAGTTCTTGAGCTTGCGCAGCCCGGCCTGGATCAGGAAGTTGTATTTGGCCGCCACCTCGGCCTTGCTCGCGCCCAGCACTTGCGGATTGCTGGTGCTTCGCCCCTCGACCTCGCCGCGCTCCATGGCGAGCGTCATGTCGGGGCCGCTCGGGTAGCCGTAGATCACCTTGAACCTAGTGCCCAGCATATTGTTGTAGACGGCAGCGAGCTCGCTCATGATCGAGCCGGCCCCGGTCGCCGCAACCGGCGTCTCGCGGCGGCGCGCGTCCGCCAGCGTCTTGGTCGGCGACGCCTTGGCGGTGTAGAAGAATTCGTTGGTGTCGCTCATATTGCCGATCCAATTGAGCGCGCGCAGGTCGACCTTGAGGTTCTTGTCGAGACCGAGCGCCTGATCCATCGGGAACGACTGCGTGATCATGGTGAGCACGGTGCCGTCGCGCGGCGCCACATTGGCCACGTAGTTGAGCGCCACCAGGCCGCCGCCGCCCGGCATATTGATCGGCAGCACGCTCGGATTGCCCGGGATGAAACGCGCGATGTGCCGACCGAGCAGCCGCGAATAGATGTCGTAGTTGCCGCCCGGCGCGGCGCGGACGTAGATCTTGATTTGCTTGCCGCGATAGAAATCCTCGACCGCATCGGCGACAGCCGGTGTCGCGGCCAGAGCCGCAAGCACGAAACCCGAAAACAGGCGCAGCCGTAACATCATTGTCCTAGCGGTCCACCATGCTGTCTGCTCTCCTGGAATGTCGCAAAGCGCCAAATAATCCGGCCGGTCGGGGAACCATCTCGGAAATGTCGGCTTTCCAAGCTTGTGTAGCTCGGGCATGAGAGTGCCGCGTGGTCGAACGCGGAGGGTTCCCGTGTTGCGTGGTATCACTATATTGGCAAGCCTGATACTGGCATGTCTGGTGTTGGCATGTCTTGCGTTTGCGGCCCCTTGCATTGCCCAAGAGCGGGAAAGCGTCATCGTCTTCTTGAGGTCTCCCTACTACCGGGACGTAGAACAGTCGGTCGTCCGATCGACAGGGGAGAAAAATATCGACTCATCCTGGTGCCGGCCAGGCGCCGATCTGACGACGTTCCCGTGGGCCGACGAATTCGCGTCGGTAGGACGAGGCAATACTCCCGTACCGCTCATATACGCCATATTGGCTGCTCCCGACGGGACGTGTGAATATTTCGTGGTCTATACGTCGATTTACGCAGTGCCGCCCGTTTTGGGAAAGAGACTTGCAGGCTGGGAGCCGACGCTGTCTCCAGCGCACAATGAACAAGGTACCGCGACCGTGGCAAAGGCGCAGACAAGGACGCTGCCTGCGCCGCCACCTCCTCTCGCAACACCGGCTATGCAACCAGAGGAACACGGCGCGCGCGAAGCCGAACGACCACCGCTGCCCCGACCAAAGCCGCAACTGGCTGAAATGAGAAGAAGTGCGGCGCCGCCGAAAGCGAAAACGACGGCCCCGGTACTTGCCCCCCGCGCCGCAACGCCCGCACGCCCTCAATAGCTCCTCGAACCCACTACGTGCGCGCAGGTACCGGATGCGCCTGCAGGCACTGACTGGAATCTCCCCCGGCGCGAGTGCGAAGGTATCGCAATCGCTGAATTTCGCATTTGTGAAAATTCACGTTCGGTAAGCAAGCCCGCTTCTTGAGAACGTAGATCGAGTTCGGCTGGTCTATTGTGGCGAGCGCGCCCTTACATGCCCGCGCACGCATGCAGCGGAGGCGAAGATGTGCGAACGGTGTGTGGGAGCGGCAAGGCATGCACCGATTGCGCGCCGCGGCTTCTTGAAGCTGGCGGCCACCATGGCGGCAGGGCTTGCGATTGCCCGGCCCGCGCTGGCCGCGAATGCCGGCGGACCGCCGAAGCCGGAGAACACCCTTTCCCCCGACGCCGCGCTCGACCGCTTGATGCAGGGCAACGCCCGCTACGTCGACGGGCGGAGCCGACGACACGATTTGCTGAGCCGACGACACGATTTCAAGCATGAGCGCGAGGCGCTGAGCCAGGGACAAAACCCCTTCGCCGCCGTCTTGAGCTGCGCCGATTCCCGCATCGCGCCCGAATACTGCTTTGATACGGCGCGCGGCGACGTATTCGTCTGCCGCGTCGCGGGCAACTTCGCCAGCGATGATATCGTGGCCAGCTTCGAACATGCCGTGCAGGTGCTGAATACGCCGCTGATCCTGGTGCTCGGCCACGAATCCTGCGGCGCAGTCGGCGCCACCATCAAATCCATCAAGGACGGCACCACGCTTCCCGGCCATTTGCCGGCGCTCGTCACGGCGCTCGCGCCGGCGGTGAACGCCGGGCAAGGCGCGCCCGGCGATCTCCTGGCCAACGCCACCCGCCGCAACGTCATGCTCAACGTCGAACGGCTAAAAACCGCCGCGCCGATTCTGAAATCCTTCGTCGACGACAAGAAAGTCCGCGTCGCCGGCGGCATCTACGAGCTTAAATCCGGGCGGATAAACCTGCTCAGCTGAGGCCGAGCGAGAGGGCAAGTCATTCACCCTCGTCCGGCCTCCGTGGTCCGTCCGCCGTCGTTTGCCTGCACCCATTTGTCAGTATCCACCTCCCAGCCGCGTTGCGACAGGTCGCAACCGTTGCCCTCCGGGTCGCGCATGCGGACCTCCGATTGGGTGCGATGCGCCGGACGCGCCTTGACGGTGGCGCCGGCGCTTTTGACCTGCTCCGCCATTGCCCGGGAGTCGCCGACCAGAAACCCGAAATGGGCGATGCCGAAGCGCGCCTCGTGCCCGACCTCGTCGCTGTAGAAGGTCTGGATCGCCACATTGGTGTGCCCGTCGCCCACATGCTTGTTGCGATAGCCGGGCCGCTTCATCGATTCCCTGTGCGCCTCGAACAATTCGCGCAAGCCGAACACCTGCGTATAGAAATCGCGCACCAGCTCGGTGTCGAGCGCATTGAGCGCGATATGGGCGATGCGGGGAATCCGCCCGCCCGCGGCGTCGAGCCCGAAATGGCGTTGCGACAGGCTCACCGGATTGCATTCGGGATCGTGGATGCGCACCTCGCCATGCTGCAGGTCGTCGCTCTCGGGCATGATCACCCCGCGCGGATTGAAGGCGCGGTAGCGCGCCAGCGTCGCCTCCAGGTTCTCGACCGCGATGCCCAGATGGTGCAGGCCGCCCTCCATGCGGGGCTCGTGCAATTGCGGCCGCTGCTTGAACAAGGTGAGATTGAACCCGCCGTCCGTGAGTGTGTGATCTCCCGCGAAGCTCCGCCCGATTTCCGCCATGCCGAAGCAGCGCCGGTAAAAGCCGGCGAGAGCAGCCGGCTCAGTGCACAACACGGCGAGATAGCGTATTCGCGACATCGCCCCTGCTTCCCTGTTGCGGCTCCTTGCGTTGCGCCGGCGGTGCCCGCAAGGGCGGAAACCTTGACTCGGCGACGCGGACCACCTATTTCCGCGCGGGTCCTTAGCACTCCACGACTGCGAGTGCCAACAAGCCAGAAAACCGAACTTTCCGCCAAAGCTTTAAGACGCATTCCAGCGCCGAGAGGAAGACATGGCCAAGATGAATTTTCGTCCCCTGCATGACCGCGTGGTGGTGCAGCGTATCGACGCCGAGGAGAAGACCAAAGGCGGCATCATCATTCCCGACACCGCCAAGGAGAAGCCGCAGGAAGGCAAGATCGTGGCGATCGGCCCCGGCGGACGCGACGAGGCCGGCAAGCTCATCAAGCCGGACGTCAAGGTCGGCGACCGGGTGCTGTTCGGCAAATGGTCGGGCACCGAGGTCAAGATCGACGGCGAGGACCTCCTGATCATGAAGGAGTCCGACATCATGGGCGTCATCGCCTGAGCGATATGGCCGCCGTCGCCTGAGCGACGACCCCCCGCAAGCGGCAATCAACCGGAGTAGAACCAAATGGCTGCGAAAGACGTAAGATTTTCCTCCGACGCGCGCGAGAAGATGCTGCGCGGCGTCGACATCCTTGCCAATGCGGTGCGCGTGACGCTCGGCCCCAAGGGCCGCAATGTCGTGCTCGACAAGAGCTTCGGGGCGCCGCGCATCACCAAGGACGGCGTGACGGTGGCGAAGGAGATCGAGCTCGAGGACAAGTTCGAGAACATGGGCGCCCAGATGGTGCGCGAGGTGGCGCAGAAGACCAACGACCAGGCCGGCGACGGCACCACCACGGCGACCGTGCTGGCGCACGCCATCGTGCGCGAAGGCGGCAAATCGGTCGCCGCCGGGATGAACCCGATGGACCTGAAGCGCGGCATCGACATCGCGGTCGCCGCTGTGGTGAAGGACATCGAGAAGCGCGCCAAGAAGGTCGGCTCCTCGGCCGAGATCGCCCAGGTCGGCACCATCTCGTCGAACGGCGACAGCAAGATCGGCAAGATGATCGCGCAGGCCATGCAGAAGGTCGGCAACGAAGGCGTCATCACGGTGGAGGAAGCCAAGGCGCTCGAGACCGAGGTCGAGATCGTCGAGGGCATGCAATTCGATCGCGGTTATCTGTCGCCCTATTTCATCACCAATGCCGAGAAGATGGTGGCCGAGCTCGAGGACGCCTATGTGCTGTTGCACGAAAAGAAGCTCTCGGGCCTGCAGGCCATGCTGCCGGTGCTCGAGGCGATCGTGCAGTCCGGCAAGCCGCTGGTCATCGTGGCCGAGGATGTCGAGGGCGAGGCGCTCGCCACGCTGGTGGTCAACAAGCTGCGCGGCGGCCTCAAGATCGCGGCCGTCAAGGCGCCGGGCTTCGGCGACCGCCGCAAGGCCATGCTGGAAGACATCGCGGTCCTGACCGCCGGCCAGCTCATCTCGGAAGATCTCGGCATCAAGCTCGAGAACGTGACCCTGCAGATGCTCGGCCGCGCCAAGAAGGTGATCATCGAGAAGGAGAAGACCACGATCGTCGACGGCGCCGGCAAGAAGAAGGAGATCGAGGCGCGGATCGGCCAGATCAAGGCGCAGATCGAGGAGACCACCTCCGACTACGACCGCGAGAAGCTGCAGGAGCGGCTAGCCAAGCTCGCCGGCGGCGTGGCGGTGATCCGGGTCGGCGGCGCGACCGAGGTCGAGGTGAAGGAAAAGAAGGACCGGGTCGAGGACGCGCTCAACGCCACCCGCGCCGCGGTCGAGGAAGGCATCGTGCCGGGCGGCGGCGTGGCGCTGCTGCGCGCCAAGAAGGCCGTCGGGCGGATCAACAACGATAATTCCGACGTGCAGGCCGGCATTAATATCGTGCTCAAGGCGCTGGAGGCGCCGCTGCGGCAGATCGCGGAGAATTCCGGGGTCGAGGGCTCGCTGGTGGTCGGCAAGATCATGGAGTCGAAATCGGAGACCTTCGGCTTCGACGCGCAGAGCGAGGACTATGTGGACATGGTCGACAAGGGCATCATCGATCCCGCCAAGGTGGTGCGCGCCGCACTGCAGGACGCGGCCTCGATCGCCGGCCTGATCGTGACCGCCGAGGCCATGGTGGCCGAGCTGCCCAAGGACAAGCCGGCGATGCCTGCGATGCCGGGCGGCGGCATGGGCGGGATGGACTACTAGGATTGCGGATGTCGGAAACCGGATGGACCCGATAAATATTCTGGCATCCAACATCCGGCATCTGACATCCGACCTTTGCTCCCATGACCGACAAATATGCCGGCGCGGCGCGGCCCGCCGCGCCGCCCATCGAGCCGCTGCCGCCGCGAAGCTGCGATTGCCACCTGCACGTCTTCGGCGATCCGGCCAGGTTTGCCGATCGCAATCCCAATCCGGTGCATAAGAGCCGCGAAGCGTCCTTCGAGGATGCGCTGCGCATGCATGCCGGCGTCGGCTTCGCCCGCGGCGTATTCGTGCAGCCGGCGAACTATACGACCGACCATTCCTATCTCAAGGAGACGCTCGCCCGCGTGCCGTCAGGGCGCTATCGGGCGATCGGCATCATCGACGAAACCGTCAGCGACGCCGAGCTCGGGCGCCTGCACGCCGCCGGCATGCGCGGGGTGCGGTTCAATTTCGTGCGCATGTTCAAGATGGCGCCGAGCGCGCGCGCGCTGCAACACGCGATCGACCGGATTGCCGGCCTGGGCTGGTACATCAAGATTTTCGTCGGCCCGGAAGAGCTGCCCGACACGATCGAGACGTTGCGCGCCATCACCGCGGTTCCGATCGTGATCGACCACATGGCGCGTCTCAGGCCCGAAGGCGGCACCCGCAACCCGGCCCACGCCGCGGTGCTCGATCTGCTCAGGCGGGAGAACTACTGGGTCCTGCTGTCGAACGGCGTGCGCATGTCGACGCAGGCGAGCGGGTGGCACGACGTGGTCCCGATCGGGGCCGAGCTCTATGCGGCCGCGCCCGATCGCTGCCTGTTCGGCACCGACTGGCCCCACACTCACAGCCACAACGAAGGCGGCGGGCCGCAGGAGAGCGAGCTGATCGCGCTGCTGTACCGGTTCCTGCCGGACGCCGCGGCGCGGCGCGCCGTGCTGGTCGACAACCCGGCCCGGCTGCACGGGTTTGGTTCGTAGGATGCCTCAGTTCGAGCTCAGGCGAAACCGCAGGCTGCGCTCGCCCTGCAGGACCAGGAGGTCGCCGTCGCGGCGCCAATTGGCAACCTGTTGCAGGGCCGCCATGAGGTCCTCGTCCGCCTGCATGCGGTCGCCCTCGCATTGCTTCTCGGTCCGCGCGCCGAGGATGACGGTGATGGTGTTGTCGACCACGATCAGCTGGGCCGCCACCTTGTTGCACCACAGATCGAACGACGCGTCGCCCTTGGATTCGATCTGCAGGATGGGGACGCGCTTGGAGCCCTTCATGGGTTTCGCCTCCAGGAGCAGCACGCCGTCATAGGGAAAGCCGTGATCGGCCGCCACGCCGGCGGAAATCCCGCCCGCCACGATGACACCCACCAGCGGTCCGGCGCGGCGTCCCGCCCGTCTTGCGGCAGAAAAAAACATGCGATGCTCCGATGGATTTGCGCGACGGCGCGCCGCGACGGCGCGTCCGCGTCCCTAAGACAGCTGCGCCGCACGACTATGGCGACAATCGTGACTGGTCTGTGACGAAGCCGAAACTTCTTTGCAAGCGGGCGGCGCCGCTTGAGGGCGGCCGCCGGCCGCCCTCCGCGCCAGGCGTTATGGCGCAGCCGCCATGATGCCCGGGAAGAACACGTAGCAGGCGATACCGATCAGGACGAGATAGACCAGCAGCACGATCGTCCAGCCGAAATTGTGGCGGATGACCTCGCCCTCGTTGCGCACGAAGCGGCTGGTGGAGACGCCGACGCTCGCGGTCTGCGGGGCCACCGGCTTGCCGATCTCGGCGCCGACCGAGTTGAGCGTGGGCAGCAGCAACACCGGAAAGCCGAGCAGCTGGCCGACCAGGGCCTGGAACTTGCCGAACATGGCATTGGTCGACGTGTTGCTGCCCGACAGCGCGACCCCGATGAAGCCCAGGATCGGCGCCACCACAATGAAGGCGGTCCCGATCTCGGAAAATGCTTTGGCGAGCGAGCCCGCCATGCCGGAGAAGTTGAACACGTAGGCCAGGCCGAAGATGAACACGCCGACCAGCAAGGCACCCCACATCTGGTGCCAGGTCTTTCTGAAAATCTCGACAAGCTGCTGCCCGGTCACCCGCAGCAGCAGCGCCACGATGATCCAGGACACCAGGATGGCGGAACCGCCCACCCAGGGCTTGAAGTCGAAGACCGCCGAGATGGTGGTGTTCTCGGTCAGCGCCGACTTGGCGGCAACGGCGAGGTGCAGCCAGATGACGCCGGGAAGCGAGGACCAGGGGCCGGTCCAGGCCACCACCACCAGGACCAGCACGATGATCGGGAGCCAGCCCTGGAAAATATCGCCCGCGCTCATTCCGCTGACATCCGCCGTCGCGGCCTGGCCGGCCGGGATCGGCGTGCCCCCATAGGCCAGCGGTTGCGCGGGCTGCCAGACCTTGAGCAGCAGCAGCAAGCAGGCGAAGCAGACGATCGCCCCGATGACGTCCGGAAGATAGGGACCGAGATAGACCGCGGTCGGAAGCTGGCCCGCGATATAGCCGAGCGAGCCGACCAGCGCGAGCGGCCAGCCGCCGCGCAGGCCCCGCTTTCCGGCCACCAGATAGATCAGGATCCAGGGCGGCAGCAGCGCCAGGATGGCGACGATCTTGCCGACCGAGCCGGACAGCGTCAGCAGCGGCATGCCAGTCACGGCCGCGAGCGCGATGATCGGCGCCCCCAGCGCCCCGTACGAGACGGGCGCGTTGTTGGCGATCGCCGCCACCCGCAAGGCATCGAGGTCGGGGATGCCGAGCGTGATCAGGATCGGGGCCACGAAGGCCCACGGATAGCCGAAGCCGACGAGGCCTTCCAGCAAGGCGCCGAGCGCCCATGCGAACAGGATGGTCTGAACGCGGACGTCCTGCGTTCCCTGCGCGATCAGCCAGCGCCGCAGCTTCTCGAAGCAGCCGGTGGTGACCAGCGTGTTGAACAGCATCACGCCCCAGAACGTGATCCAGTTGACGTTCCAGACGCCGGTCGCCGAGCCGTAGAGATAGGCGAGCGCGCCATCGCCGAACGGCATCTGCCAGACCCACCAAGCGAGCAGGAAGGTCACCAGCGATCCGATCAAGGTCGCGAGCCAGGCCGACAGGCGGAACACCGCCAGCATCACCAGCAGCAGCACGACCGGGATCATCGCCACCAGCCAGGTCGCGAACAGATTTCCGGTCGGATCCAGAATTTGCGTAAACATCGTTTCCCCCTAGCCTTCGCCAGTCGCGAATGCTCGCCGGCGTTTGGCGTTGTTCGGGCGTTCAGCGCCCACCGGCATCGAGAACAACAAGGCCGGACGGGACATGAACCCAAAGCAGGTAGGGGGCGCAGCGCGATGCTCCGCTGACCGATTCCCTGCAACCCGGCGCCGACATGCTAGGTTGATTGCCGAGAACCGCGCAAGTCAGCCGGGAGGCCGGGCGCACGAATTGGTGCACTGCAACTCGCCTGCCCGGCAGCGCAACAAGGGGCGCAGGGTTGGCTCGGCCCCAAAATCATCGGCCCACAAAAAAGAGCGGCGGCTCGTTTGGAGCCGCCGCCCGCCGAAGAGGGCCGATGATGAAGAGGACTTACTTCACATTGGCTAGCGTCAGGTCAGACGAAAGCTTGACCACGGCCGTGGGGCTGCACCAGTTGGAGCCCAATCCGGTGGCGAAATTGCCCGGGGGATTGATCGTCGTCGTGTTGCCGGTGCCGAACGTCGTGTGGTCGCTGGTGAAGGCGTTGCAATCACCCTTGTTCAGGCCGCTCCAGTAGCCGCGGAAGTCGAGGGTAAAGACCTTCCAGGTGAAGCCGATGCCGAAGTCGACATTGGCAAAGCTCGTGTACTTGATGCCTGCCGGGAACTTCGCGGTGCCGTAGAAGGCGTCGGAGGTTCCGAGCCACCAGTAGCCGGCGTCGACCGAGGCGTAGAAGCCGACGTCCTTCGGAAGCGGCATGCCCATCGGGGCCGTATACTTGATGGTGCCCGCCGCATAGGTGCCCCACGCACCCGAATTGGAGACCGACGGCGAGTAGAACACTTGGCCACCGAGGGACCAATTGTCGTTCACCGTATAGGTGCCCTTGCCGTAGACTTCCCAGAAGCTGACATTGGCCTTCACGGCATTGCCGTTCGGCAGCAGGAGGTTATTGGTAGTCCCGGCGCCCTGGAAGTTGCCACCTGCGCTGAACATGTTGCAGGCCGTGACGCCATTGACAGCCCCGGGTCCATTGGTGCCGGCGCTGAAGCACTGTCCGCCCGGATAGTAGTAGTACCAAGCGCCGAAATCGAGGGCGAGCTTGTCGAAGGTCGGCCGGATGCCGCCGTAGAAGTCCACCTCGGCGGCCGCATGATTCGGGAAGTCGATGCTCTCGCTCGAGATGCCGACGTAGCCCTGCAGGTTGGCGTTGAAGTTGTAGCGCGGCTCGAAGTACGCCGCGACTGACGGGTGATGGCCCGATTGAGTGATTCCCCGGAACATGTAGTCCGACATGATGGCATCGCCAAAGGCCAGGTCCCATGGGCTCGGCGGCGGCGGCGGCGCCTTCACCATCATCTTCAAATCCGCCGCGATCGCCGGCGTTGCGAGCGCCATGGCGGTCAATATGGACAGTGCAACTCTCTTCATCTCCAGCCCCTTTCCACTGTGCCCCTCATTGGGCACCTGGCACCTGGTTCGCCCTCGCGACCTCAAGTCCCCCTCGCGGCCGCCCGACGTCCCGTGCGTCAAAACTAACAACATCCTAAGAAATAGC